>WQUW01000007.1 GCA_009781915.1 Treponema sp.
AAAAAGAAAAAAGAGGGGGGGGGGGGGGGGGGGGGGGGGGGGTAAAATAACGCGAGACACAACAGCACAGGGGGAATTGTAACACACGTTATGCCGCCTCCGTAGGTCTTTTCATTGGGCCTATTATAACCGGAAAACGGCGGGAAGTCAAGAGTTTTTTCCAATATCTCCAATGGCGAAAGCGACACACGTTATTGATTTCGCCTACGGAACGGTAATCTGGACATAGTTAAGCCGCCCGACCGTGCTGCCTTCACCAAGCCTGCCCGACCCGTTGTTCCCCCACGCCCACAGCGAGCCGTCCCTTCTAGTGGCCACCGTGTGGGAACCCCCGGCGGACACGTACGCCCAGTTTGCCGACGTGCCTATCCGGGCCGGGTTACTGCGGTGGGTCGTCGTGCCGTCCCCAAGCCTGCCGTTGCCGTTATGCCCCCACGCCCACAACGAGCCGTCCGCCATAATGCCCGCTGTGTGGGAGCTGCCTGCCGACACGGATGCCCAGTTCACGTCCGCCCCCACCCTGATGGGCGTACTGCGGCTGGTTCTCGTACCGTCCCCAAGCTGGCCGTTGCCGTTAAGCCCCCACGTCCACAGCGACCCGTCCGTCCTAATCGCCACCGTGTGAGCGTCCCCGGCGGACACCCTAGCCCAGTTCGTGTCCGTGCCTATCCTGACGGGGACGCGGCGGGCGCTTGTCGTGCCGTCCCCCAGCCTGCCGTTGCCGTTATGCCCCCACGCCCATAGCGAGCCATCGGTTCTGATCGCCATCGTGTGAGCGTCCCCGGCGGACACTCTAGCCCAATTTGTATCCGTGCCTATTCTGACTGGAATAGCGCGGTGGGTCGTCGTGCCGTCCCCCAGCCTGCCGTTGCCGTTATGCCCCCACGCCCACAGCGAGCCATCGGTTCTAATCGCCACCGTATGAGCGCCGCCTGCCGACACGGATGCCCAGTTCGAGGCCGTGCCTACCCGGACAGGGATAGCTCGGGCGGTCGTCGTGCCGTCCCCCAGCCGCCCGTTCCCGTTGTGCCCCCACGTCCACAGCGAACCGTCGGCTCTAATAGCGGCGGCGTGGGCGTCGCCCGCCGACACCGATACCCAGTCTGCCCCTATGCCTACCCGGGTGGGAATACTGCGGACGGTCGTTGTGCCGTCCCCCAGCCGTCCGTTGGCGTTATTTCCCCACGCCCACAGCGAACCATTCTGCCTGACGGTCGCGGTAAAATTGCCGCCGCTAGAGTAGTTGCCGTGCGCCGGGGCCGCCAATCCGACCAACGCGATAAGAGCGATAACGCCGCTCAGACGCCACGATGTGTTCTTTTTCATACAAAACTCCTTGAAGTGCTATGGATGTACTATCATTATGGAACGCCGCTTCACGGCCCGCGCGGGCGGCCTTCCATTGGGTGCTAATGCGAGTTTGTCTACGAGTTTGTTTACAACGGGGAAAAGAGTTACAGAGAAAGGGGTATGCAAGGCACATAAGACACTCTATAGAGTCTAATACGGCGGCGGGTGATTGTCAAATAAAACTACAAAAAATAGTAATATGCGCCAGCGCGCTTCTAGCGGCTTTCGCCCCCGCTTGCGTGCGGCGCTGTTTCGGGGTATACTGGGAAAACTAGCGTAAAGGGGGCAGCCTTGTGGATAGCGTAATACAGAAAAAGTTTGACGAAATAGGAAAACTGGTCGGCAATACGCCGATGCTGGAAATCCGGTACCGCTACGGGAAAGAAGAGCGGACATTGTACTTCAAACTGGAATACTACAATATAAGCGGCTCCGTAAAAGACAGAATGGCGCTTAGCGTGCTGCGCTCGGCCTACAAAACCGGGGCGATTTCTCCCGGACACGCCATAGCCGAAACCACAAGCGGGAACACCGGCATTTCCTTCTGCTGCTTGGGCTCGTACCTTGGGCATGAGGTGCTGATCTATATGCCGGACTGGATGAGCGAAGAGCGAAAACGGATGATGAGCGCTTTTGGGGCGAAACTGCACCTTGTAAGCAGGGAGCAGGGCGGCTTTAAGGGCTGCCTGAAAGCCGTCGAAGAGCTAAAGGAACGGCGGGGCGGGATTTTCACCCCGCATCAGTTTGAAAACAACGACAACACCTTGGCCCACTACCACACCACCGGCCCGGAAATCGCCGCCCAGTTGCAGGCGGCGGGCAAAACCTGCGACGCGGTTATCGCGGGCGTGGGCACGGGCGGCACAATAATGGGCGTGGGCAGTTACCTAAGAACCGTGAACAAAAACGTCAAAGTGTATCCAATGGAGCCGGCCTCCAGCCCCACGCTCAGCACGGGATACCAAGTAGGCAAGCACAGAATACAGGGCATATCCGACGAGTTTATCCCCCCGATACTGAAGCTTGACAGCTTGGATGACATTATCGCCGTAGACGATGGGGATTCTATCATCATGGCGCAGAAACTCGCCTGCGAGCTGGGGCTTGGCGTGGGAATCTCGTCCGGGGCGAATTTTATAGGGGCGGTAAAAGTACAAAACCTTTTGGGGGCGGATAAAACTGTCGTAAGCGTATTTTCCGACGACAACAAAAAATACCTTTCCACCGACCTTTTGAAAGAAGAGCCGGCTAGGGACGGGTATCTGTCGCCCGGCATAGAACTGTTAGAGTACAGTACCATACGAGCGTAGAATGCCTCCTTCCATGAAGGAACGCTGGAACAACCGGGCGCTGTTCAGCCTTCTGTGGCCCCTTGTCGTGGAGCAGCTTCTTGCCATGACTATGGGGGTCGCCGCCACCGTAATGGTAAGCCCCGTGGGGGAATTCGCCGTATCGGGCGTCAACGTAATTGACAACATCAATAACCTGTTCATTATCACCTTTATCGCCCTTTCAACCGGCGGGGCGGTGGTCGTAAGCCAGTACATAGGCCGGGGCGACGCTCCCAACGCCGGCCTCGCTTCGCGCCAGCTCGTCTACATTGTCATCATCGCCTCCCTTGTCATTGCCGCCGTGGCCCTCTTGTTCCGCGAGCCCGTGATCCGCGGCATCTACGGCAGCCTTCAGGACGATGTAATGGACGCCGCCATGACCTTCTTCCTGTTCTCCGCCCTCTCATACCCGGCGCTGGCCCTTTACAGCGTGTGCGCGGCGCTGTTCCGCTCGACAGGGGACAGCCAAAGCCCCATGAGGGTGTCCATTTTGATGAATATCCTGCATATAGCCGGAAACGCCTTTTTTCTTCACTGGCTGCACATGGGGGTACAGGGGGTAGCGCTGTCCATGCTGGTAAGCAGAATCCTTGCCGCGGCCCTGATCTTCTTCATGCTCGTTAAAAATTCCACCCTTCCCGTCTCCCTTTCGGGCATCCTGAATTTCAAGCTTGTCCCCTCCATGATCCGCCAAGTGCTGAACATCGGAGTTCCCACAGGGCTTGAGCAGTCCATGTTCATGTTCGGCAGGCTTCTTACCCAGCGCATATTCCCCTACTTCGGAACCGGCATGATCGCCGCCAATGCCGTGGCGAGCGTTTCCATATCCGTTTCCTTCATGGCCGGAACGGCTTTCGGCATGGCCCTTCTTACGGTGGTAGGCCAGTGCATGGGGGCCGGCGACATCGAGGCGGCGAAGCGGGAAACGGCGAAGATATTGAAGATCGCGTGGGTCGCGGTTTTTATCACCAGCGGCCTTACGTTTATTTTCAGGGATGTTCTGACGGGCCTTTTTAACCTAAGCCCGGACGCTCAAGAGGCGGCGAATCTTTTTCTGGCCGTGCATAGCGTAACCATGCTCGTAGGCTGGACGCTCAGTTTTACCCTTCCCAACGCTCTTAGAGCCGCCGGGGATGTCAGGTACGTGATGCTTGTCGCCTTTATTTCCATGTGGGCGATACGGGTTACCGCCGCCTACCTTCTTAGTTTTACCTTCGGGATAGGCCCGCTGGGGGTCTGGATTGCCATGGCGGGGGATTTTCTAGTCCGGGGGATATGCTACCTTCACCGCTGGAGAAGCGGGCGCTGGCAGAGGATGAAGGTGATAGACCGGTAGGCTCATGCTCGCGGCGGGGTCTTTTCCAAGAAATGCGCCCCCTTGACAAACACCCGCGTTTTCGCCGATACTTGAGGCATGGAAATACAAGGTTTATCGACAGGTATGTCTGGGGGCTATATTCAGGAAGCGGCTGCGGTGCAGGTTCAGGCGATGACGGTTCAATCCGCGCGGGATACGGCGGAGGATCTGGCCCGTGTTATGGGATCCGCGGAATTCATCACCGACCCCTCCAGGGGCAACTTTCTTGACATGACAGCCTAAGGACGCTCCGAATAGCGTTAGCGTGCCTCAACTCCCCTCTTCGGCTGTATTGTCTTGAAGGCGGTGTGTGGGATGAGGGACACTGCCCCTTCAAATTCCTGAACCTTCCTTAGCGCCATAACAGGTGTCGCCAAGGGAACGTGAAGCGGGCGTTGTCATAGCCCTTTTTTTCTGGTATACTTAACGCATGAATCGCGTGGTTCCGGTTTTCCTAGCCCTTGCCCTGCTTCTATCTTCCTGCGCCTCGCGGGGAGCGGCGCAGGCGGAGGAGTTTTTCTCCATAGGCATGGCCTTTTTCGACTTAGGCAGGTTCGCCGAGGCCGAAGTCTGGCTTAACCGTGCCCGCGCCGCGGACAGAACCATGACAGCCTCCGAGTACAACCTTGGGCGAATAGCGTTTGAAACCGGACGTTTCGACGAGGCCGCCCTGCTCTTCGAGCGCATCCTTCGCCGGGATCCGTATAACGTAATGGCGCTCAGGGCCGCCGCCTACTCCCGCGTCAACAACGGCGATTTCCAGCGGGCCGAGGCCCTCTACGCGCGGGTGCTCGCCCTTGTCCCCGAGTACGCCGACGGCGGCTTTAACCACGCGCTGGTTCTTTACGCAATGGGCAGGTACGAGGACAGCGAGGCCGCGCTGAACAGGCATCCCCACGCGCTGGAAGGAAGCGCCCCATCCCTCCTGCTCCTCGCGCGGACTAAAAGAGCCCAAAACAGGATAGAAGCCGTGGATGCCTACGCCAGATGGGTGGCGGCTGTTTCTCCGGCAACACCGAGCCCGCAGGGGCTTTTTGAGTTCGCCATGGTGCTGGAAGACGCCGGTTTTTATTCCCGTGCGATAGAACAGCTTGATGCCGCAATCGAAGCCCTTACCGTCGATACCGCGGCCCTCCAAAGGTCAACGCTCCGGTTCGAAAAGGCCCGCGTCATGCTTACCGCCGATCCGGAAAATGTCGAAGGGATGTACGAATTCAACACCGCCGTTGAGGCGGGCTTTGCTGGCACGGACGCCATTCAGGAACTTCTTCAAGACCAACGGGTAACCGAGGCGAACATTGCCCGAATCCGGGAGATTCTGAGCGACATTCTGGCCAGAACCGAAACGCCGGAGTAGGGGCGGCCCCCCGGCGCGTACTACGCAAACCGCCCGTATTTTTGTATACTGTGCAAGAATATGATTGTTTCCATGATCCAGTTCATATTTGAGATTCCAGATGTGGACAGCATAAAGGAGAAGCGGCGGCTTATCCGTTCAATGAAAGACAAGCTCCAGCGCCGTTTTCACATGAGCGTCGCGGAGGTTGACTTACAGGATTCCCTGTCCTTCGGGCAGATTGGGGGGGCGCTGGTTTCGAATTCCCGTGATTTCGGGGAGTCCGTGCTACGCAAGGCCTTTGAGATGATTGAACGGGAAGTACCCGTGCGCATTCAGGACATGAGCATTTATTCACAGGAGTTTTAGCCGTCTATGAAACGAATAACCGTCATTATGCCGCTTTTTTTTGCCGTGCTGTTGGGCTCCTGCTTTGGCCTAAACGCCGACATTTCGCTAAACCCGGACGGGTCGGGAACTATCGCGCTGGAATATCGTGTTTCACGGTCTCTGGACGCGCTGGGCAGGCTGGACGGCAATGAAAGGTGGAACACCATCCCCGTGGGCCGGGCCGATTTCGAGCGTACGCTGGACAGGCTTCCCCAGATGCGCCTCGTTTCCTTTTCGTCCACAGAGGACGAGCGGGACATAATCGTATCCGCGAGGCTGGAATTCTTAAGCGTTTACGGCCTTCTTGAGTTTCTGGACGCCTCCGGGCGGCGCGCGTCTTTCGCCGGGAACGCCGGTTCCGGCAGCATGGTTCTTACTTTGAGCGAAGGCGCGGCCCTTGACAGCCCTGAACTTTCAGCGCTTCTTGCCGCCATAAGCGAAGGATATTCGGTAGGAATAAGCATGAGTTTCCCCGGCACAGGCAGCCTTGCCGTGCTGGACAGTCAGGGCCAGCCCCTCGCCCCGATACCCTCCAGCGAAATCCATCCTTCCGGCAGGCGGGTGTCCGGCTCTTTCCCCCTGTACGAAGTCCTTACGTCCGCCGGGGGGATCAGCCTTCAGTTTAGCTGGTAGGCAAGCCCCCCGCTATTGATCAAAACCGAAAAGTACACCAATAATGGGATAGCATGAAACTATCACGCTGGATATTTCTCCTTCTCGCGGGCTTGGCGCTTAACTGCCCCTCCGCGTGGGCGCTTGAGTTCTACTATAGGTTCAGGGCCGGGGACAGATACCGCATCCTTTCTACCGTACACCACGACATTTTCGTGAACCGGAGATTTTCTTTCAGATCGGAAATCGTCAACCGCATCGCGGTCGAGGTTACCGAAGTTACCGGCACAAGCGCCCGCCTAAGCGCCACCTTCCAGTCTGCCGAAAGAACCGTCCCCGTGGGCGTAGGCGGAAGGATGGAAAACATTCAGGGCAGCCTTTTCGAGTGGTCAAGGAATTACTATTCCAAGTTCGAGCAGGACAGGCTTGGTCATGTAACCGTCCCCCCGCAATACTTTAAGCCCATGGTACGGAATGTGCCGGTGTTTCCCGACAGACGGCTCGATGTCGGCGATTTCTGGTCTGCCCCCGGATTGATAGTGCATGATTTCCGCTACAGCCTTGGTATCCCTGAGCCCTTCAAGATTCCGCTTCACGCCCTTTACACGTATCTGGGCGAGCGGGAATGGAGGGGCAGGCGCTACCCGGCCTTTTCGGTTTCTTACAGGGTGTCCTACAGGCCGCGGCTGGTTTCCCCGGCGGTTTTCCCCCGGCGTATAGAGGTATCCTCGGATAAAATCATTTTCTGGGACCCGCAAATGGGCCAGATCGTAGCCTACGAGGAGAGCTTTAGAACCATCCTTGAGCTTTCCAACGGCGATGTGTGGGAATACCGGGGCCGGGCCGAAGCGGAGGTTGTTGAATCGCCGCCAATGGACAGGGAAGAAATGCTGCGGGAAATAGCCGGGGACATCGCTGGCATTCCCGACGCCACCGTGCGGATTACCGGTGAAGGCATTGTGATAAGCCTTGAAGACATCCAGTTCGCCCCGGATTCCCCCGTGCTGCTGCCCGGAGAGCTCGCCAAGCTGGACATAATCGCCGAAATACTCATGAGGCATCCGGACAGGGATATACTCGTGGCGGGCCATACCGCCCTTGCCGGAACCCCCGAAGGAAGGCTTCAGCTTTCTGTCGAGCGGGCCGGGGCGGTGGCGGATTACCTGTTGCGAAGGGGCGTGCGCGCCCCCGAACGGATAGTTATCCGGGGCTACGGGGCCGAGCGCCCCATAGCGGACAACGCCACCGAGGAAGGAATGCGCAGAAACCGGCGGGTCGAAATTATCATACTTGAACATTGACGGCTAGTATGGTATTCTGTCCCTACCCATGAATTATTCTAACCCCGCTAAACTCGCGGTGCTTGCCTGTCCCGGCGGCGAGGTTTTCGCCGGTGAGGTGATAGCCCACTTGAAGAAAGTATACCACCGCAGTTTTGACTATGTCATTGACGAATTAGCCGGACGCTACGGCATGGAAACTCAGGCGGTAATCCGTCAGGTCAATTTTATCAATGACGCGCTCTCGCCGCCCCGGCATTTTCATGGCACGCCCGATCATTGCCGCTCGCCCCAGTTCAAGGTTCCGGCTAAATTCACCATGTTCCCCAACGGCGAAATCAAGGCGGAAATTCTGGAATCTATCCGGGGGAAAGACCTCTACATCGTGCAGGATGTGGAAAACCATAACCCTGTGGCGTTTAACGGCGGGGAAACAAACATCGTTCTTTCCATAAACGACCACCTGTTGACAACCTTTGTCGCCGTGGACGCCGCGCGGCAGGCCGGGGCCGAAAGCGTTACGCTGGTGATGCCGGTGTATCCCTACGCCCGCCAGCATAAAACCAAGGGAAGGGAAGGGCTTACCGCCGCCCGCATAGGAACCATGCTTGAAAACTTAGGGGTAAACCGGATTATCACGCTGGACATTCATTCGCGGGAAATCAATAACGCCTTTGGCAACATGAGGCTGGAAAACCTTCACGCCAGCTACCAGTTTATCCGCGCCCTTTCCCGTATGCCGGGGATTCTGGACGATGAGTTTGTGGTGGTTTCGCCTGACACCGGCGCTGTTGACCGGAACAAGTTTTTCGCCTCCGCTCTGAAGAAACCCTTGGCCCTCTTGTACAAAGAGCGTGATTATTCCAAAGTTTCCAGTGACGCGCTGAAAAACAACATCACCGAAATAAAGCTTTTGGGGAATGTCCGGGACAAAACGGTTTTTATGGCCGATGACATACTGGGAACCGGGGGAACCCTTCTTAAAGCCATGAAATTTTTGAAAGAGCAGGGGGCGGGCAAAGTTATCTGTTCGGTAAGCCTTCCTCTTTTTTCCGGGGACGCGATCAAGTATTTTGACGGCGCGTTCAAAGAGGGGCTTTTTTACAAAATCATCGGCACGAACGCGGTGAGTCAGGGGGAGCTGCTTAAACGGGAATGGTACACCAGCGTGAATATCACAAAGCTTTTCGCCAAGACTATCTTCCGGCTTCATAAGGGGCTTTCGGTAAGTTCCCTCTTGGACAACCGGGAGACCATCGCCAAGCTTTTCCAAGGCCCGCCGGCCGGGGCCTAGGCATGGCGGGGATAATCCTCACTGTTGACATTGGCACGTCCTCGCTTAAAGCGGCTTTTATCGATCTTGACGGGAGGCTTTTGGCCTTTAGCCGGCAGGCGTACCGGCCGGATGCCGGGAGGGAGCCGGGCGCGGGCGACTGGGAGCTGGCCTTTGCCCGTGCCCTTGAAGGACTCTACGCTAGGGCCCCGGATTGCGTGCCCTGCGGAGTGTGCGTTTCCGGCAACGGGCCCACGCTTGTGCCGGTAACGGGGGCGGGGGAGCCCTTACAGCCCCTGTACTGGCATGACGGCAGAACGGCCCTGCCCGCCGAAGGCCCGCCGCCACGCTCTTTCTTCCTTCCCCGCGCCGCGTGGCTTAAAAAAAACGCCCCCGCGGAGTACGAAAAAACCAGCCTGTTTTTCTCCCCCCACGAATGGCTCGCGCTCAGGCTTGGGGCCGAAGCCTTGACGGTCTTGCCCTCGGCGGCCTATGAGCCCTATTACTGGGACGATGAGCAATGCCGCTATTTCGATCTGGACAGGGAAAAGTTCCCGCCTTTTGTAAGCATGGGCAGCGTTATGGGCAGCGTTTCGGCGAAGGCCGCTTCCTTTTTTGGCCCATCGCGCGGGGGCCGCCTTAAAAGCGGAATTCCCATCGTCGCCGCCGGGCCTGATTTTATCACCGCCCTTATCGGCACAGGGACGCTGCGGCCGGGCGATGTCTGCGACCGGGCCGGAAGCTCTGAAGGCATTAACGTCTGCGCCCCATACCCGGTTGAAGGGGAGGGTCTTAGGGCGCTTCCCCACGCGAGGGAGGGCCTTTGGAACATCGGCAGCCTTATTCCCTCGTCGGGCAGGCTGTTTGAGCGGTACAGGGCCTTTACCGGACAGGAAGCCCTGTCCTACGAGGAGCACCTTGCCGCTCTTATTCCTCAAACCGCTCGCGTGGACGTTTTCCGCCGCCTTCAAGCCTTCCCGCTTTCAGGCGACGCTTTTCCCTGCCCCCCGCTTACTTCTTCCCCGCTGGATTTGGGCCGGGCGGTGTTATGCGCCATAGGCTTTGCCGTCAGGGGGGCGGCTGAAGCGCTGGGCAAGCATGGCTTCGCCGTCAGGGAGATGAGGGTCTCTGGCGGTCAGGCCAAAAACCCCCTCTGGAACCAGCTCAAGGCGGATATTACCGGCATCACTGTCATGGTTCCGGAAATCCCGGACGGCGAACTCGCGGGGAACGCCGTTCTTTCCGCCACGGCCTTGGGAGTAGCCCGTGCGTTCGAGGAAGCCGCGGACAAGATGGTTCGCCTGAGGGAAATCTACAAACCCCGGACGCAGACCGCCTCATTCTGGGACGAGCAGTACTGGCTGCACAGGAGCCAGAAACGGGAGTCCGCCCGCTAGAATCCTACTATGCTTTTCGCAAGCGCTCTGTTTTACTTTTCGCCATATGTCTACTATATTTTTCGCATATAACCTACTTTACTTTTTGCCATATGTCTACTATACTTTTCGCAGGCGGCTTTCGATGGAGGGTTTATGTTAAAAGATTATAGGCGTTGGCAGACTGAAAGCGTAAAAGAAGTGATGCAGCGCAGGCGCGCGGTGGCGGTATCCGGCGCGAGGCAGTCAGGCAAGACAACGCTTTCACGGCAAGTTTTGGGCAGCGCGGGTGATTACCGTTCTCTTGATGATACGGATATGCTGGGGTTTGCCCTTCAAGACCCCAAGGGCTTTGTTATGAACAAATCGGGCCTGATGGTCATTGATGAAATACAAAAAGCGCCGAAACTTATCCCTGAAATAAAGCAGATCGTGGATAAAAATAACCGTCCGGGGCAGTATTTGCTGACAGGTTCCACAAACATCCTGACTTTGCCGGTAATTTCCGACAGCCTTGCCGGGCGTGTAAAATACATACGCCTTAGGCCCCTGACGGTCGGGGAAATCCTTGGGAAAAAGCCGTCTTTTCTGAGCCGGGCGTTTGCTATGGATTTTCCCGGCAAAATAACGGGGTACGACAAGGAGCATATTATCGACCTCGCGTTTCGCGGCGGCTATCCTGAGGCTGTGGCTATTAGCAACCTGCGGCACAGAAAAGACTGGCATATCGACTATCTACAGGCAATACTAAGCAGGGATTTGAAAGATATCGCCAATATCCGAAGGCAGGATGTTCTGCATAGTTTGTTTGGTATTCTGGCTTCATGGTCAGCCAAGTTTATGGAGATTTCTCAAATAACTCAAAGCATGTCCATAAACAAAATCACTCTGGACAGCTACATCAACACATTGATTTCAATGTTTATGTTCGAAAAAGTACCCCCTTGGCTTAAAACCGATTACGAGCGGATTGGCAAGCGGTCGAAGTTTTACGCGACGGACACGGGGATTATGACATCTGTGCTTGGCTGGAACCCCAAAGAAGTGTTCATGAATCAGGATCGTTCAGGAAAATTGATCGAGACGTTTGTGTTTTCGGAACTGGCGGCCCTTGTCGATCTGGAGAATAAGTACAATCTCTTTCAGTACCGGGACAGAACAGACAGGGAGATAGATTTTCTTGTGGAACGTGAGGACGGGGCGATGCTTGGCATAGAAGTAAAGGCTGGGCATAACGTATCCAAAGACGATTTTACCCCGCAAAAATGGTTCGCCGAAAACATACTAAAAAACAAGAGCGCGTACACGGGGCTTGTTGTTTATTCGGGCGACAGGACAATTCAATTTGGCGAGAATATGCTCGCCCTTCCCATAGCGGCGCTTTGGACGGAATAAGGCCCCGTTTCGCGCACTGTTACTTTTAGACCGGGAGTTTGTATTTTGTATACTGAATAAAAGGAGAATGGCCAATGCTGTTTGAAGAGTTCGGTTCCCTTATCTCTCAGGTGTGCTCTCGCAGCCTTCTGGCGGCGGACAGGTATCTTGTGTGGACTGTCATCGTCAATCCTCGCGCCGGCGGGTTTACCATTCGTTCCCGCTGGAAGGAGCATTACCGCCAGCTTACCGAGGCCGCGAAAAAGGCGGAGAAAAACACGCTCCGCCGGGGAGGGCCGTCCGATACCGCCCGCAAGGAGGGGGAGGCCGGGGCGTTGGGCCTTATTTTTACCAAGGCTGCGGGCCATGCCGAAGAGATTGCCAACGCCCTGCTTACCGAGGCCCAAGCCCGCGTCGCACCTCGCGCCACGGCGGTGCAGGCGGCCCCGGCAGAGCGGCCCTTCTACCTTATCATCACGGCAGGCGGGGACGGCACAAGCTGCGATGTGATGACAAGCCTTTACCACGCTCCGGCCTCAGTCCGGGAGAACTTCGCCATTCTGCGCCTGCCTATGGGAACCGGGAACGATGGCTCTGATACATGGGAACTCGGCAAGGCGCTTGATCTTCTGATAGAGCCTGCGGCGCTTGCGTGGCAGCGGGCGCTCAGGCTTAAAACATCAAGCGGGAAAGGCCCCTTTCTGGCCTTCAACATACTTTCCGTGGGGCTTGACGCCTTTGTAACCCACATGACCAACAAAACAAAGGGGAGGCTTCCCGGAGATTCCTACAAGGTTTGGGTGGATTTAGCCGCCCTTTTCTACGACCTCATCTACAAGGTCGGCTACATGGATGTCCGTGTCCGGGACATCGAGGGAAATGACGTGAAGGCATTTCGGGAGAAGCTGCTACTGTTGGCGGTAGGCGAAAGCGGGCGGCGGACATACGGTTCCCACAAATGGGTACTGCCCGATGACAGAAACCTGTGCGCCATGAGGCAGATGTCCCTTTTTAGGAAGTTCGCCCTTAAGGGCCTTTTTTCCCGGGGGGGCCATATCGACAAGCCCGAGGCGATACTCATGAACGCCGGGGAAGTCCAGTTCAGCGCGGAGTACCCGCTGCTTGCCCAGATGGATGGCGAAACCGTCCGGCTTGAGGCCGGGGATTTTCCGGCGGTTATAGAGCTTACCGGGCCTGTGATACCGGTAATAAAGCCTAATACTTCTCTTTAATTTCCACCTTGCCCACGTTGCCGGAAGACTTGATGGACTTGGCGATGGAAGCGATGTCAACGGTAACAGGAATTCTAACAAGCAGCCTGAGCTTTGTCCCCTTGCCTTTGGAGCTTTGGTTTACGTCCATGGATTGAACGCTTACCTCCGACGCTTTGATAATATCCAACGCTTCCTTGGTATCCGGGGAATTATCCTTGTAGGAAATTTCCAGCATTTTGTAGCGTTCCGAGGGGAATATCTTTTTTTCGAATATGTTTAAAAGCATAAGGGTGATAAGCCCCAGAACCACAGCGCCTGCCGCAACAACAAACATCCCGCCCCCAATGGCAAGGCCCACAGCGGCGACAAACCAGATGGAGGCGGCGGTGGTAAGCCCCCGGACATTGTTCCCCAGCCGGATTATCGCCCCGGCCCCCAGAAAGCCTATGCCCGAAACTACCTGCGCGGCAATGCGGCCCGGATCGCCTGAAACGCCTGAGCCTAACTGCTGCGGAAGGTAAATGGAAAGAAGCATAAGCAGAGTTGCCCCGGTGGAAATAAGAATGTGCGTTCTAAGCCCGGCCACCTGCCTCCGGCTGGAGCGTTCAAAGCCGATTATCGCTCCGGCGGCGAAGCCAAGGCAGAGACGGATAATCATGTCCAATTCGGTCAGGGGCGTATTCATGGATGCTTTAATCATAACCGTAAAGGGGAAAAAACGCTAGGAGTTTGCAGACATTGACAGGGGGCACGTGGCTCCGGAGCGGGTTCTCTGGGCGGGAATGTTGGCTCATGTGCGGCGGGAGGCTCACGCGCGGCGGGGCCCGTGTCCTGCCAGCTCCCTGTAGGCCATTTCCGCGAAGCCAAAGCCCGCGTTTCGTGTAACAAGCCGCGCGTATTCGTCAAAGAGCATATCCTCGTATATTTGCCCGGCAAAACCGGTGTCTATAAGGTTTGTTCTCTGAATCGTATTGCGCATACCCCTAATCAGGTTTTGAACCAAAAGGGTTTCCAGTTCCAGGGCCGCTTCAAAAAGTTCCTTGTTCTGAACAATCGCGGGAATGCCGGGGGGTCTTGGGGCCTGCGAAGAAGCCTCCCCGTCACCCGAAGCGCCCGCGTTCTGCGCCCTGCGTAACAGGTCGGCAAAGCCGCTTTCGGCGTTCTGGCCCGGCGCTTGAAGCGAGGGAGCAGTCGCAAAGGGAAGGTTCGCGGAATTAATGTTCTGAAGCTGCTGAAGGCGAAGAAAATTTATGTCCATAACCCGGCTACCTCACAAGCCCCACAGCCGTAGCCAGCATACTATCGCTGGTTTGTATGGTGCGGGAGTTAAACTCGTACGCGCGCTGAGCGATAATAAGGTCAACCATCTCCCTTACCACAGAAACGTTGGACATTTCAAGATGCCGGTGGGCTATCCGCCCCATGCCCTCGTAGCCCGGTACGCCGGGAATGGCATCGCCTGAAGCGCCCGTTGCCCTGAACAGGTTTTCCCCTATCGCCGTAAGACCCACCGGGTTCGGAAAGCGGAACAGGTCGATCTGCCCAACCTGAATGGGCTCGTCATCAATATCCGGCACTATCACGGAAACCCTGCCGTCCGGGGTAACCGTAATGGAGTCGGGAAGAAAAAGCTCCGGCATAATGATGTCGGGCAGAAGCCAGTAGCCGTTACTCGTAACCATCCGTCCGGTCGGGTCTACGTGGAAGTTCCCGTTCCGGGTATAGGCCCACGAGCCATCGAACATCTGTATCCTGAAAAAACCGTCTCCCATAATCGCCATGTCGGTAACCACATCAGTATTTTGCAGCGCCCCTTGGGTAAACACCCGCTGGGTTCCGGCGAGCGTTACGCCATGCCCCATCTGAATACCCACGGGAACCACTGTGTTTTCGGTCGCCGGAGTTCCCGCGGTTCTTATTGTTTGATAGATAAGGTCTTCAAAATCCGCCCGCATTCTTCTGAACCCGGCTGTGTTCACGTTTGCCAAGTTATTGGAAATCGTATCGATATTGGCCTGCTGTCCTATCATTCCGGAAGCGCCTGTCCACAAACTTCTAACCATTCGTTCACTCCTTGCAGTAATGTTAATTCACTCTGGCTGTCTGATTTATCAGAATACCCAGCATGGAATCGTGGGACTGTATTACCCGCTGATTGGCCTCGTAGGCCCGGTTTACTTCTATCATCTGCACCATTTCCCGCACTGGATCGACATTCGCCGTTTCGATAAAACCCTGATGCACCACGGCCCGGTTTGCCCCTTCCATTGTCATAGCGGGCCCGGAAAACTCGTTTGAAGAAAAAAGACTTGATCCCTGCTTTCGAAGATACCGGTCAAAATCGAAGTCAACGATTCTAAGGGTGTCTAAAAGGATGGGCTCCCTCCACGTGTTTTGCTCCATTGACACCAGCGCGTTGGGGTCGTCCAGCTCGAACTCTGAGTTAACCCAAACACGGCCTTCGGGGTCTACCTGAAAATTATTGGCCCGTACCGATATGGGCCCGTTTTCGCCCATCACCTGATAGCCTTCCTTGGTCAGCAAATACCCTTCCCTTCCAAGGATAAAAGAGCCGTTGCGGGTGTAGCGCTCGCCCCAAGGCGTGGAAACAACAAAAAAGCCCTTGCCGTCCAGAGCGAGGTCAAAATCGCTGTGAGTTTCCCTGAGGGATCCCTGCGAAAAACAGGTGAAAAGCTCGTTTAGCTCTACGCCAGTGCCCAGCCGCCCGATAATGGGGGCGGCGTCCCCGGAGCCAAAGGGGTGCGGGTAAAGGCCGTCATCATTCATGCGCCGCATAAGCAGCGAAGAAGCCGTCCTGAAAGCCGCCTGCTCCCGCTTAAAGGCATCGGTATTCACGTTAGCAAGATTATTTGCCACCGCGTCCAAGCGCCACTGCTGGGCTCTCATCCCGCTGACGGCGGTGTACCATCCACGTATCATATAAGATAGCTATCGGCATTCGGGCGGGGCGGGTTTAATACCCCCCGCCGCGCGGGGGGCTCACGCGCGGCGGGGGGGCGAACTGGAAACATTCGCCCTTTTCCGCTATACTCGTCATATGGAATTGAATCAGGAATTTATCGACAGCCTTGCCGTCAACGAAGTACGCCTTATGCAGAAGATTTCGGGCGCGTTGGGCATAACCACAGGACAAGTTTCAACCGTAGTCGGGCTCTTTGCCGAAGGAAGCACCGTGCCCTTTATCGCCAGATACCGCAAGGAGCAGACCGGCAGCCTTGACGAAGTGCAGGTCAGGGACATCGATCACCTTTTCAAAAGCGGGACAAACCTTGAAACCCGCCGTGTCGAAATTATCAAGGGGATTTTTGAGCAGGGCAAACTCACACCGGCCCTGTACGAGAACATTACCAAGGCGGCGACCCTTGCCGAGCTTGAAGATATTTACGCTCCCTACAAGCGGAAGAAAAAAACACGGGCCATGCTCGCCGTGGAAAAGGGGCTGGAACCCCTCGCGCGGGCCATGAAAGAAATGCAAGCGCCCGCCCTTGTAGCCAAGGCCGCGGAGTTTATCGTGGCGGAAGACGATCCCCGGATTACCGGGCATCCCGAACTGGCTGTCGCCACGGCAGACGACGCCCTGCAGGGCGCTATGGACATTATCGCCGAAGAAACCAGTCAGGAAACCGCTAACCGGGCGGCGGTAAAGGCGTTTTACCTTGCCGATGGAAGAATTATCGTTAAAGGCTCAGGCGTCCCCGGCAAGGGCGATGAGGAAGCGAAAAAGACCTCCACCTACCAGATGTACTGGGATTACACCGAGCCCCTGTCTCAAATCAAGGCGCACCGCGTTCTGGCGGTAAATCGGGGAGAGCGGGAAGAGGCGCTTGAAATCACGATTGACGTTGACGAAAACACTGCTGCAACCATGCTTCAGGGAAAGTATGTTACACACAACGACTATCACCGCGCCGCCATAGAGGACGGTCTTAAACGCCTTCTTTCCCCAGCCGTAATCCGGGAAATCAGGGGAGATCAGGGCGACAGCGCGGACGACCACGGTATTTCCGTGTTCAGCGAAAACCTGAAAAACCTGCTTTTGCAGCAGCCCATTAAAGGAACAAGGGTACTCGGCATCGATCCGGGCATACGCACCGGAACCAAGTGCGCCTTTCTGGACGACACCGGAAAATACCTTGGAAACTTTGTTATCTACAACCACAGAGCAGAGGAAGCCAAGAAACTCATTCTTGAAGGCGTAAAAAAATACGACGTTCAGCTTATCGCCGTGGGGAACGGAACCGGAACGCGGGAAGTGCAGGAAATCGTGTCAGCCGTAATTTCCGAAAACGCCCTTGAAACGCTCTTTACCGTTGTGGACGAGGACGGAGCCTCCGTGTATTCCGCCGGAGACATTGCCCGCGAGGAATTTCCCGAACTGGACTTGACCATCCGGGGGGCCATTTCCATAGGCCGCCGCCTTCAAGACCCGCTCGCCGAGCTTGTAAAAATCGATCCCAAGTCCATTGGCGTGGGCCTTTATCAGCACGATGTCAACCAGAAAAGGCTTTCGGACAAGCTGGACGAAGTCGTTTCTTCGGTGGTAAACAATGTCGGGGTAAACCTGAATACTGCGAGCGCCTCCCTGTTGAAGTACGTTTCGGGAATCAACAGCGCTCTGGCCCGGAAAATCGTGAAGTACCGGGACGAAAAGTGAAAAATCGAAAGCAGGGAAGAACTTGTGTCAGTTCCGGGCATGGGGCCAAAGAGCTTTGAGCAGGCCGCCGGGTTTTTGAAGATTCCAGAAAGCGGTGAAGCGCTGGACAACACTTGGGTGCATCCTGAAAACTACGCTGTCGCGCGGGACATCCGGGGAGAACTTGAAAAGGGCGGGGCCCTTACAACCACAAGCTCCCTGTCATCGGGCGTTATGGCAAGGATCAAAGAGCGCTACGAGGTCGGAGAAACTACCATAAACGATATTATTGAAGAACTTAAAAAACCCAACCGCGACCCGCGGGACGGCTACCCCAAGCCAATCATGCAAAAGGGCGTGATTAGTTTTGAAGACCTCCATGAAGGCATGAAGGTTACGGGCAAGATCAAAAACGTGGTTGATTTCGGGGCCTTTGTGGACATGGGAATAAAAGAAACCGCCCTTGTCCACATTTCCGAACTAAGCGACACGTATGTTAAAGACCCCATGAGCGTGATTAAAGTCGGGGATGTGCTTGAGTTCCGTGTTATCGCGTTAGATCAGGACAGGCGGCGCATTAGTCTGTCCCGGCGAAGTTCCAGCCCTCAGGCGCAGGGCGCTGGCGCGGGAAGCAAGACTCCCCCGGCGAAGGTTCCCGTTACCGGGGCCCTTGCCGCTCGCGGGAAAGGCGGCGAGGCCGGAAGGCCAAGAGGCCACAGACCAGAGGCCAAAAGGCCGGAAGCGAAAGCCTCTTTCGAAAGCGATGACGGGTCTATGTACAATCCCTTCGCGGAAGCGTTCAAAAAAATGAAGGAAAAAAAGAAGTAACGTATGGAAAAAAGAAAAACAAAAATTGTGTGTTCGCTCGGCCCTTCCACGGCCAAGGACTCTGTTGTCCGTGACCTTATTATCGCGGGCATGAACATCGCCCGCCTTAATTTTTCGCACGGCACGCATGAAACCCACCGCGCCTCAATCGAGCAGCTTAGGCGTGTTTCCTCAGGGCTTGGCCTTTCCGTTGCCGTTATGCTGGACACCAAGGGCCCGGAAATCAGAACCGGCGTGGTGGAGCCGGAGCAGGGCCGCGCCGGGGACACTGTAACGATACACAAAGACGATACGGTTATCGTTACCACTGACGGGTGTCCAACTGCTCAGGCGCGCGGAAAAACGCCCGCCCGCATTTCGATTTCGTGGAAAGACGCGCCGGAAAAACTGAAAAGCGGACACCGCATTCTTATAGCCGACGGGCTCCTTGAGCTGGAAGCGCTTGATGTTGCCGGGGGCGCTATTACCTGCAGGGCAAACAACAGCGCCGCTATCGGCAGCAAAAAAAACGTCAACCTTATCGGCATTCACGCCGGGCTTCCGATTATGAGCGATCAGGACAAAAAAGACATCGCCTTCGGAGCGGAGATGGATGTCGATTTTATCGCCGCGAGCTTTGTAAGTTACGCTCACGAAGTTACTGAAATCAGGAAGTACCTTGAACTTCTGCATTCGCCCATGAAAATCATAGCGAAAATTGAGTGCGCCGAAGGGCTTGAAAACATCAGGGAAATTGTAACGCTCGCTGACGGCGTCATGGTGGCGCGCGGCGACCTTGGGGTACAGCTTCCTACGGAGCAGATTCCCCTCGCGCAAAAACGCATTATCAGCGTGTGCCGCAAGGTGGGAAAACCGGTTATCACGGCGACGCAGATGCTGGAGTCAATGATTGTAAATCCCCGCCCCACCCGCGCCGAGCTTACTGACGTGGCGAACGCTATTTTTGACGGGACGGACGCCGTGATGCTTTCCGGCGAAACGGCGGTTGGGGCGTATCCTGTGGAAGCGGTGGAAATGATGGACAAAATCGCCCGCACGGTTGAAGAATCAGACGATTTTCGCTCGCACATGAAAGACCTTCTTCCCGAATGTTTTTCATTAGCGCATAACTCACGGGAAAACTTGGGCGTTATTATGGCGAAATCGGGGGTCGAAATCGCATCTTCCGTGAAGGCGAAGGTGATCCTGACTCCTACACGTAGCGGCAATACGGCGCGCCTGTTGAGCGTTTTTAGGCCGAACCAGCCCATACTCGCCGTAACCCCCGACAAACACGCCGAGCGGGCGATGCAGTTGTACTGGGGGGTTCAGTCTTGCATTAGGCCCCACGTTGACGAATCGGAAACGATGATTCAAAACACGGTACAGGTGGCCTCGGAAACGGGAGCGGCGGGCATATCGGACAAGGTAATACTTGTCGCGGGCTTGCCGCTTAACAGTCCGAACATGCTGAATACTGTCCGTGTTCTTATTCTTGGAACCGTGCTTGCCCGTTCCAGCTCCGGCGGTTTCGCCGATCCCGACATTTCTCGCGCCCGCGGCAGAATTATCCACGCCTCAAGCCCCGCCGAAGCGCGCGGCAGGATCATGTCCTTTGGCGGCGAAATACTGGTATGCAGGGTGCTGACCGACGACTACACGCCTATCATCCGCATTGTAAACGGGGTTATCTGCGAGGGCGTTTCCGAAATCAGCGAAAAAAAACTGCGGGACATAAATCCCAGCCTTGTGTGGCTTACCCACATTAGGCACGCCACGCAAAAGCTTGAATCGGGGCTGTCGGTAACGCTGGACGCGAAACAACTGCTGGTGTACGAGGGCTCTATCTAAGGCTCAGCCTAAGCCCGTTGCGCTGACCCCAGAACAGTAACGTTCTTGTGGGCGTATATTTTTTTCAGTTCGTCGCGGGCCGGGCCGAGTATCTTTCTGGGATCGAACTCATCGGGGGTTTCGGCAAGAACCTTGCGGATAATGGCGGTCATGGCGAGCCGCCCATCTGAGTCGATGTTGATTTTGCACACCGCGCTTTTGGCGGCCCGGCGGAGCTGATCTTCGGGGATACCCACCGAACCGGTCAGTTTGCCGCCGTATTTTTCTATCATCTGCACATATTCCACAGGAACCGAGGACGAGCAGTGAAGCACAATGGGAAATCCGGGTATTCTCTTTTCAATTTCTTCCAGAATATCGAAGCGCAAGGGGGGGGGCACCAGAAGGCCGTTAGCGTCCCGGGTACACTGTTCCGGTTTGAACTTGGCCCGCCCGTGGCTGGTTCCAATGGAAATCGCCAAGCTGTCTACGCCGGTCTTTTTCACAAAATCTTCGACCTCTTCCGGCTGAGTGTAGTGACTATGCTCCGAGGAGACATCGTCCTCCACCCCGGCAAGAACTCCCAGCTCCCCTTCCACGGAAACGTAGTCTTTGCGGGAATGGGCGAACTCGCAGACCTTTTTCGTCAGGGCCACGTTTTCATCGAAAGGGAAGTGGGAACCGTCGATCATAACCGACGAAAAACCCGATTCAATACAGTCCTTGCAAATTTCAAAACTGTCGCCGTGATCCAAATGAAGGACAATGGGAATATCACAGCCCAGTTCACGAGCGTACTCGACCGCCCCTTTTGCCATGTATCTTAAAAGATGCTGGTTGGCGTACTTGCGGGCCCCGGCGGAAACCTGCAAAATAACCGGCGATTTGGTCTGGACACAGGCCTGAATAATGGCCTGAAGCTGCTCAAGATTGTTAAAATTATAACCGGGCAGCGCGTAGCCGCCCTTTACCGCTTTTTTAAACAATTCAACTGTGTTGACAAGGCCCAATTCGGCATAACTAATCATGAAATACTCCTTAACCTAAGGGGATAACAAAAATATAAGGCATAGGGGGCGTTTGGTCAAGAACATGAAACATAAATTGTGTAAACGGCTATTCTCCTTGCCGCTGTTGACGGGCTGACTGTAAAAGGGTGTTGAAAATCAGCCTGTGTAAGTATAGTATTTTGTAAATTTGTAACGGTTCCATTTAGCTGACTTATGTTGGTAATATTTTTTACCTATTCTCTTCCAAATATTGCCTTTAGATCCTTCCGCATTAGCCAGCCAAAAAAATCACGGGAAGATTTTTTTTAAGAACATTATGCTTTTTGATCCTTATCAATTGGTAATTTTATCATTTCTCCCCAAATACCATCCCATTTAGCAGGTTCAAATTTTCCAATTCCTGCTGCATTTGTAAACGTCATTTCACCGAAATAAATCTTTGAATTTATAGAGTAAAAATCAACACGGACATGATAAAACCCTTCAGATAAATCTTTTGCCAAGGATATCATTTCTTTTAAGTTTGCCGGAGGAGAGAGTGAATCATCGCCTTTAGGGTAATTTAATGAGAATGGCAATAGATTCCATTCTAGATCATAAATATTCCGTTTGTGATCTGTGTACCTGTCAAAATCTACCCATATAAACTTTGGTTCACCACCAAAACATACGAATCTATAATCTTTTAATTGTCCGCTCTCATCTACCATATACTTTTCTGCGATAATTTTTGGTTTAATATCACGATAATGCAATTCAAGCCCTGCACGGTATGCAAAATTTGTACGCATGAAATCATCAAACCTGCTTTTCTTCTTTTCTTTATCAAATTCGGTTTTATCCTTTACAACAGCATTCCACGCACTGCCGTGATTTGCCTTCAATACAAACTGATTTGGAAGCATGTCAAAATCAATTTCATCAAAACTGTTATATACTCCCAAAAGATGAATCAAATACTCTTCTCCTATTTTGTCTTTAATCCAATCCCTTACCAAATATTTATCAGCCAAACGTGTTTTAAGCGGTGTTGAATCATATAACTTAAGCCATTGGATTTTTTCATTAAAGGTACGGGGATTATTTAAATCCAATTTTTTGTTTGTTTTTTCAGCGTACCAATCAGATAATATTTCAGAGTACTTATTCTCATGAGCGTATTTTTGCACCCGATACCATGAATTTTTATTAAACTGCTCGTCCATTTTCTTCACACTTTCATTTACCGCATTGGTTCGCTCGTGTATTTTGTTGCTCAAATCATTCGCCTTCTGATCTAAGCCATCTACTTTTTGAGTAATATTATCTGTCTTATGGGTCAAGATATCCACTTTCTGACTATAAATATCTATTTTCTGGTTAAAAATATCTTCTTTCTGATTGAAAATGTCAGTCTTTTGGCTTAAAACATCTGTTTTACCATCCAAGATATCAGCCTTTTTGTTCAAAATTACCGTATTCTGGTTTAAGGCATCTGTTTTACTGTTCAAATCGTTGATTTTTTTGTTTAATTCTTCTGTCCTTTGGTTTAAGCTGTCTGTCTTCTGAGTAAAGTTATCTAATTTCTGTTCCAACCTCTGTTCCAAATTGTTTGTCTTTTGGTTGAAGTTGCTTTCGATACGAGAAAATGCCTGCTTATGAAATTCACTATTTGCATTTATAGTATTTTGTAAATTTACAATGGTTTCATTCAACTGGTTTATATTGGCAATATTGTTTACCAACTCTCTTCCAAATATGGCCTTTAGGGATATCCGCCTTAGTTTACCAAAAAGATCACGAATGTCTAATTTTTTCATGGACTGCCTCTCCTTTAACATTATTTGTCTATCAGACTGTTCTATTTTATACTTTTTAAAACAACTTTGGTTAAAATAGTCAAACCACTCATCAGTATAATCATTTGTATATTTCCAAGGTTTATCTTTTGATGAAAAATGCAGGATAACGGCACTCTGTTCAACATCGCTTAATGAAGCATATTTTGATCCAAACAAATTATTGAGCTCGCCTATCGAAACCTTTCCGTGAGCAACAGCTCTTTTAAGGTTCAGGCACAAAAAATTGTATTTAATATCAAGAATTTCTATATTATTGTTGAATACGATATTGAAAACATCTTGATCCATTAAATTAAAATTTGTCATATTCTTTTTAGTTTGCAGCAGTATATCGCATGATTTATCATCTCTAAGTTTTTTTAAATTCAGTAACATCACTCCCGAATTGAAATAGTTAGTAACATTAATTTTTTTTAGTCTATCGTTGTAAATTATTCCAGTATCTCTGCATACAGCAGCGTAAATATTCTCTATATTTGTATTATACAGCATGGTTAAATCATCTTTGACCAAAATATCGCCATCTAGATAGAGTATTCTGTCTTCATTATGAATTAGATTTGGAATCTCAAATTTTAGCAAGGCAGATATTGTCGCAATACAGCTTGCATTATTGTCATATGTATGCAAATTGTGGAATTTTCCCGATGAAGTTTTTATTATTTTTATTTCAACGCTGCTGTCTTTATACGACAGAAATTTTCTCCGGTTTTTTCGAAATAATTTGTCGCAAACAATATATATCCTATATCCCGTTGAGGCACTCTTGTTTTTTATGATTGATGTGATTGCAACTGCAGTAGGAATAACGAAATTATTGTCAGTAATAAAACATAATGGTATGATTTCTCTTTTCGGTTTTGTGCTGTTAAGCAGAGCGGATAAATTACCTAGGCTAGTAGTTTTTATTCTTTCTGCTGTGCTTTGCAAGCATTGTTGTTTGTCCCTATACTCTTCTTCGGTCATATTACAGGCCAATCGCATGGCAACAGCCAAATTTTCTTGGTAAACAATACTGTTCTTTGTATTTAGGTGGTAAGCTTCGGCAAATTTTTGGTGAATTACGGCTGGTTTAACAAAACCATAGACAAGTTGCATGGCCCCGGAAGAACAACGGGTTATATATTTTTCATGATCTATGTCTTCAGGATCAAGCAGGGCTAAAAGAAAATCTGCATTTTCCATTTCGCAATACATTTTTGGGAAATCTAGGCGCCCCTTAATTTCTATGTAAGGCGCCATAACGGGTGGAATGACAAACTCTTTTGATACAGCATTGCCAACTAATGATATTTTAAAATTCATTTTTGCGTTAATTAATTCTTGGACAGCAGAAAATAATAAATTATAATTTCTGCGATGAGCTTCAATATTCCCGACGCAGACGAAATTAGCAATTCGATTTTTCGGTGTAATGTTAACATTGCCAAAGAAGTGTGGGTTAACCATGACACGCCCGGAAAAATCATTAAGAGAAATAACATTCGACTGATTTGCTGAATATTTTGCTACATTGTGTTCAACAAAGAAAAATTTTGCTTTACCAACGTTATTTTTCAATTTGTTAAATATTTTTTCCGCTTCCTTCACTGCGAAAAATGTATTTAACAAAATCATTTTATACCCCTGGAGTTTTGCGGCAGAAACTATAGGAATAAAATGCTCTGGCAACCATTGGTAAAGACGTAACTGCCTATTGTTGAAACGACAAAAGGTTTTTTCAAAAAATACATTTTCCCGGCATAGAATATCAACATTGTATCCAAGATCAATAAAGTGCTTTGCAAAACCAGGCAATGTTTCGGCATGCCATTTGTTAGGTTCGATAATTAATACGCTATTAAAGCGAACTGAAGCAGACATAAAATGCATATAAGGCTTTGGATAAATTTTTGATCCTTTAGTCAAACCGAAGAATTTTTGTAGCAGAAAAGTTCTAGCAGTTAATCTCATAACATCGTCCGTTTAGCTTCCTATACAGTGGTTGAAATTCTTGCGGTACAAGAATTATATCACAATGTGCTCTTAAAAGAAGTTTATATCCCATTGTATTCATAAATTTAACAACATCGCTATTTTCACGTGCTTCAATAGCTATAAACCCAAACGAATATTTGTCAAAATTTATTGACTTTAAAACATTCATCTCATGTCCTTCTGTATCGATAGTCAAAAAATCAATATAATTCACATCAGGAAAATCTTTCATCATGTTGTTAAAGGTTATTGTGTCTATTATTTCAATTTTTACGGAACTGACCTTTTTTGCTTCATCGATATGTTTTGGCGTCATGGTATCTGCGATACCACTTCTGGTATCTCTTTCTGGAAACGAAATAAATTCGATTTGTTTGCGTTTATCAGAAATTGCAAATTTATATAACGCACAATTCCTGTGTTTAGATAAGCGTTTAAAAGCTTCCTCTTGAGGCTCAACACATATTCCCTTCCAGCCTAATTGTTCTGCCCAGAAGGTTGTGCTCCCGTTGCGTCCTCCGTTTGCTCCGATTTCAATATAAAACCCATCGCTTTTGCCCAAAAAAAATAAATAGGCCATAATATCTTGTGCAGCCTCTGCCGAGAAAAATATACCTTTCGCTTTAGCATTTCTCATATATTGTTGGTACGACTTTAATGGCAAAAATGTTTCCTTAAGATATCTTTGAACAATGTCTTTTCTGAAAGGCTCCAATGCATAAAAATCGTCCTGAAAAGAATTTTGATTTTTATTAAGCATAATTAATTTTCGAAGGACATTCCGCACTTTCCGTGGAAACCACGTAAGCATACGCCCCAAACGAAATGACCAAGAGGCAAGAAAGGCATCGCGTTCCTGCCGTAGTTGGTTTTGTTCTTCTAGCAGTCGATCGTAATCTTCATGTAACCGTTTCTTTTCGTTTTGCATTTGCACCTCATGGAATCTAATACTGCGACTATCTATAAATTTCTATATTGCCAACAAAAGATATTTTAAACCGCATTTTTTACAATACTCTATGTTCGACAATGAAAAGTTTTGGTTTTCTAATGTTTTTTATATTATTATCATCTCTCGACCAATTCAGAACTCATTGCTACCTTTCCTTTTTTTCACAATAAAATATTGTATCATTGCCAATATTCATTTCCGTTTTTTTCACATTAGTCATCAATTCATTTGCCTTTATTGGTTTAACAGTAAATCCAACTGAACGTAATCTATCAATAAAATCTGGGCCGTATGCTCTTACATGATCTTTTTGTCCGAAGGCTTTCAGCCGGCCCTCAGGTGTATTTATAGCATAATCTTCTTCTGTAATTTTTCGAATAATTGGTACAGTAAACATTGCCCAGCCAGTAGTTTTTAAGGTTCTATAAAACTCATTCATTGCCTTAATATCATCTATAACGTGCTCAAACACATGATTGCAAATTATTATATCAAATGTTTCTTCTGGGTAATCTATATTTGTTATGTCTAATTTTATCATTGCCCTTGTATCATATAGATCAGCTGTTAAATACCCATCCTTGAAAATTACATTTAACTTATTCTTTAAGCAAGGCTCTGCGGCAATGTGTAGTAATTTTTTATTTTTTCCCTTGTCTTTTGCTGTTTTTCTTTTTAAGAAAATCCATAATAATCTATGCCGCTCTAAAGAATTACAATAATTACACTGTGCCTTTTGACGTGAAACAATGCCGAAAGGTTTGAACTCTGATCTCTTATTGCAAATTGGACAATAATTCATGTTTTTGCTATTTTTCATATATCGGCGAATCCCCCGCACTTTCCGTGGAAACCAAGTGAGTATCCGCCCAATACGAAATGACCAAGAAGCAAGAATGGCATCACGCTCATACCGCAGTTGGTTTCGTTCTTCTAGCAGTCGATCGTACTCTTTATGTAGCTGTTTCTCTTCGTTTTGCATCTCCATCTCCTAGAATTTTCCACACTCAAATTAAAACAGGACTCACTATTCCCCATCTGCCAAATATTTCTCGCAATACTTATTTACACCCTTTATTACCTCAAGCAATACCGGTGTATATTTATGCACATCGGCAAAGAATTTTGTTATCTCGGCAATTTTATATTCATGGACAATATTGTTCCTTAAATCTTTGATCGTGCGCAATAATTCTGCTGACGATACAATTCCACGCTTCTCCGCACGGTTTGTAATATCAATAACCGTGCCAGAATCTTCATATTCGACTGCATCTATGTTTCGTAATACTTTATTAACCAGCATATCGGTAGTTCTGGCATAGCGGGAAGCCAAATTTTCAAGTTTATCAAATTCTTCGGCTGTATAGCTTTCCTTTTGCCCTATCGCAACTGTTTGTTCATATGAGCGCCGTACCCAAGCGGCGCTTAAATTAAGGGCATTAAGGTTTTCCCGCAACAGATCAATGCGCACGTGGTTCATCGGAGCTGTACTCCTTCCGCAACAGCCAATCTAAAAATAGCCTCTTTTCCATCGCTTGTAGTAATAATGTCTATCTTCTGCTCTCCAATTTTATCGCAGATAAGCCTATTTACTTTTATTTTTTGCATAATATCTTTGTTTATTCTGTCGGAAAAAATCGCAATGTCTATATCACCGCCTTTTTTATTATCATCGGCACGAGAACCAAAAAGCCATACTTCAGCATCTGGGTCAACAGTTTTTACTGCCTTTACAATAACATTTTTCTCATATTCTGTTATACGCAAAATCACTTTCCTATCATCATAATTCACGTCTTGAAGCCAGAAGCTTGCGCAGTAAAGCAAGTAAACCCGTCTTTTTTGCTAGCATAAGGAGCGCACGCAACAGAACCAGTATGCCGGTTTTTCCGGCGATGCGGCGCAGTAAGAGCATTGTACGGTAACTTCTGGAATTCAGCGAATCAGTAAGGGCATTTATTGTATCATTTGCACACCGGATACGCTGGTGACCAGTTTGCAACAAGGCTATGTTGTTGGACACGGTATCGCTTGGCATGTGCCCTAATTTCCTCATAACAGAGCTGTCTTTGCCCATAATACCTTCAATAAGTGAGTTTTCCAGCAGCATATAAGACGGCCATAACAAATCCATCCCATACTGGCTTTTCCAATACTCGATAGAACACAACTCTTCCAAAAAAGGGTTTGGCCAATATGTGTTTACAAGCGCGCGAAAAAAAACAAAGCCCGCAGGCAAATCGTGCGCCACCCATTCTTGATCAAAAAACAGGAACCCGCCGTCCACAAAAAAGCAGTTGCGCATATTCATATCGAAATATGCGTCTTTAAGAATTACACCAAAATCAAGTTCCCGGCTTTCCAGCGGCAATCCTGTGCGTTCAATAAACCCTTCCCTTGAATCCGCAGCATCCGAGGAGCGGAGGATGAAGGCATAAAGGCGATCCAGCAATTCCTTCGCGCCGTCAATATTGCGTTTTCGCACTAGGTGTATAAACCGCTGCTCGACTGTTTCGTGCCGCATTATGGGCGTGGACAATACACCTTGCTCATACCGATGAGGCACAACTGGAACGCCTCGCTTCTCCAATATAGTTATGGCTTCAAAACAGCGCCTGATATGCTCTAGCGCTTTTGCATTGGCAGCGTATTTATAAAAGCGCTCACCGTCAAAACGTGTTGTTACCAGATACTCGTCCGAGCGGTTGCCATCCGTCAGCGCAAATAGCGTATCGTCATAGGCGGCATTGTCAATCGAACACTCAATCAGAAATGAGTTTGCGAAAAAGGGAAAAACTCCGTTGCGAACGATTGCTTCCCGAACTTTGCCCTCGTCAGCAACGACTGGTAAGTCTTTCGTGTAATTATGGGAGTAATACAACGGCCCTCCCATTAGGTGCTGCTCTGCAGGTAAAAATTCATCCGTGAAAACCGAACGGGGGAGCTTATAGTCGGGCATGGGGTAGTAGAACTTCTGGTTCACAAGTCCTGCTTCGGACAAAAGAGCGCACAGCTCCTGCCTGTCAAACGTCATGGCTTTTTTCGCCGCCCCGCCATGTGCAAAGCTGTTTATTGAATCGAATGGGACACCTGAATGATCCTCCCCTTCACCTGTCCAGTATTTCAAACCAAGCCTGTTCTCAATCGCAAGTATAATTTTGCCGCCGGGCGCAAGCAACTCTGTCAGCGCCTTTAAAAAATCAAGATGGGGTGTGGCGCTGCTTCCGTACACACTTTGGTATTCCAAAACCCCAATTACGGTTATGTAGTCGTATTTTCTATCAAACCGCATTTGCGCAAAATCGCCTACCATAATCTCAAGGTTTTTATGCTTTCTGCATCTAATTTGAATGGCAGTGGCTCTTCTTTTAGACATTTCCACAGCCGTAACGTGCCCGCATTTTTCGCAAAACAGAGACGTAAGCGCACCCATCCCGGCGCCGATTTCCAGTAACGCAGCCCCTGACCTAAAGCTGTACCAGTTTAGAAGATTTTTGCGTATCTGGGTCAGGTGATAAAAGACTGGCCAGTTATCATCTTTTTCGAAAATACCGGAATAACATTCAGGTTCGTGGGTAAAAATGTAATCAAGAATTCTATCTTCTGCATCGCCGTCTGAATATTTGTCTTCACCTTCGTAATATTGGAGGTTTACCGGTACAATAGGGCTTATACCACCCGAATTCACCAATTCTTTTTTTAACCATGCTCCGCCCCAATGGCTAACATTTGAAGCATTTTTTAAATAATACTTTTGATCATCTGTCATTTTATTGGGATCAAGATACCAATCAAGGTGGCGTGCCCAATAAGGCTGATATGTTCGATACCCCTTGCTAAGCCTATGGAATTTATAGCTCTTGCGGTACATACCAAAGGTCGTGTCAATTAACGCTTCTTGAAAACCAACATCACAATTTTTCCATTTTAGAAAAGATGGTTTTTTATGCCAAAACTGTTCATTATGGCGTTGAATAACTTCATTTTTTAGAGGGTAATAGTCTGGAATATCATCTATCCGGAGCATTGGCCCAACAACTTCAATCGACGGATTTGTATCAAGAATATGCGCATAAAAATCAATAATGTCATCACACTGTTGGACTAATGCAATATCAGGGTCGGTAACAATGTAATAAGGCGCATCATGTTCATTAAACCAATTTTCTATTGTCGCAGATACATTGTTTAACTCATAATCAAAATTTACCTTGGCGCTGGAGCGGTAAACTAAAACGCCTTCGCCTTCAAGCTGTTCCAAATAGTTGAGCAAAGGGACATATGAAGAGCAGTTGTCATGTATAACGATCTGAAATGGAGCTGCAATAAATTTCCTGAATGAATTGATACATTCCTGCAAAACAGTAACTCTATTGCAGCTAATGATAAATATGGGAATTTTTGAATCTTTGGTCACAGTTCATTTTTCCCAAACGAGATATTCTTTATTATTGAATGTCGAATCTTTAACAAAGCTCTAACTGCTTTGGTGTTTAATATCTTGTCTCTGCTATTTATCTCTTGCAGTAGCGATGCGTTGTCATTTACCAGCTTCAATTCACGCTCTCTTATTTCTTTCAGGTTTTTATACACAATAAGCCGCTTGCCAGGCAAAACCGCATCCAGTATCTGTGCGCTCTCTGACCAGTACGCCAGCTTCGCCGTTACACAATGATCCCAAAGCCAAGCATAGGCATCGAATATTTCCTCGACTTCATCATTGAGTAATTTAGATTCAAGAACCTTATTGAAGCAGAAAGACAAAAAAGCTGCGGCGCATTGACCCAATAACGCAGATTGCCCATTTTTGCCAAGTAGTTCCATATAGAGTTTATACGCCTGATTTAGCCCCAAAAAATAGCTCTTTGAGCCTGAATATGAAATGCTTTCCAGATGCCTAGTGTATTTGTAGACGGGCTTGTCAATATAATATGCGGTTTTGCAGGCAAGCAAATAGCTTAAAAAAAATACAACATCCTGTCCGGGAATACCGTGCGGCAAAGTAAGACTTTTCTCGCGGACAAGCGCAGTTTTGTATATTTTAGTAAAAAAGCCTCCTACCGGTACAAAAGATGCAAAATCACCGGGAAAGTGGAAAACCTTCTCCCCGTTGTCGAAAGCTTTATTTTTTTCAAGAAGAACCGTGCCTGCTGCATCCACTTCGCTAAAGTAACCGTAGGCAAAATCAACATCCGTACGTTCTATCGCATCATACAGCAGCCGGCAGGCATCTATGGTAAACTCGTCGTCCGAATCGAGAATCATAAAATACTTCGCTTTAGCCAGCCCCAACGCAGCGTTTCTGGGCGCGCCGCCCGATCCGCTATTTTGGGGCAGGCGCACCGGTTCCACATTGGCATGCGCCCTGCCAAATTCCTGTATGATTTCCCAGCTTGTATCGGTGGAGCAGTCATCGGCAAAAATGACTTGCAGGTTTTCAAAACCTATGGTCTGGAGCTTAAGGGATTCAAACGCTCTTCTAAGAAATTTTTCTCTGTTGTATACGGCTATGATAATGCTGATTTTGTAATTCACGCTACTTTCTCTTATTCAAAACAAGCTTCCAAGAGCTTATAAGCGCTTTTCTCTGGGTAATACCCGCATATATCTCCCGCCGCTTGATATGCCAGCTTATATAAATACTCATGATCATCAATAAGGCGGCGCAAAGCCTTTAGGCAAGCGGCTTTATCCGTTGAATCCACTACAATTCCGTTCTTTCCGTCAACAACAAACTCTGTAGAGCCGCCGTTTTTGGGAACTATTACCCCACATCCACAAGCCATAGCTTCCATTGATGTTAATCCCATAGCCTGGAAAGAAGAGAAATCCGCAAAAACATCTACACAAGACAATAACGATGCCATCTCATATCTACTAAGCTTTCCAAGATTGATTACTTGCGGATCTTTATAGTTTGCATTCCAGAAATCCTTATCGCAAAATGACTCTTTCGGATCTGAACCAAAGACTAATATCACTGCCTTGTCACCGTATGTTTTAGCTATTTCATTCATAACTTCCAACGTCAACTCTGGTGCCCGCCTGGGACTATCAGGCCTAACCATAGCAGCGATAATCGTTTTATCCCGGTTCGGAAAAAGCTTTCTGGGACAATATAGATCAATGTCTACACTTTTTCCTATGACTGTAGCTTTGGCTCCTGTCATATGTTCAACAATTAAACGATTCCATTCGGTTTTCGTTATATGTGTCATTTCAGGTATGGATGTATAAGATTTAATGGCTTTTCCATACTCTGGATCTCCCTCTTCTAAAAAGTAGGGCTCAAAGTCCTGTATATAATAAGCGGGGCGTGTTTTTATTATACCAAGACTGCTAAAATCGCATTCTTGCACAGTATAATACGCAGTTGCGCATACAATATCAAATTCACTTGCAAATTTCCGGAAAGAGCCATGTCTATCACCGTAAATAACGGGAATGTCCAAATCGGGATAACTAGCCTCAAAGCCGTTCCTAAATCTTTTAAGATTATATATCCTTACATCTATGCCCATTTTTATCATGCTGCGGGCTTCCTGTATTATTACATTACCCCCACCGCCAGCACTATTCGCGTGTAAAAGAAAAAGAATGCGTTTCCCTACCCACCGCTCTCTTGCGTTCTTAATAAGACGCTCTCGTTCCGCTACAATTCTCGTTCTTGTGCGTATGCCTTCCAATACAAAGTTATACTTCATAATATGGACGCTTGTGTCTAACAGCGCATCGCCATGTTTTTTTCGTAATTTCACGCCATTCTCATTGCACAGAGCAATTCTTCTTTCATCTGAATAACTTTTTGACTGGGCATGAAAAATAAAGGTGTCATCTGCAAGCGCTAATTGAAATCCGGCTTTACCGGCTCTAAGATTATAATCGTCTTCTTCCCCAAAACCATTGCCAAAATTCTCTTCGTCGAAATACCCAATTGAATCAATAACTGATCTATGAATCATTAAGCAAAACCCATTAAGCAGGGGGAGCCTTGGATATAACTGTTTTGCTCCTTTATCTAATAACTCAGAAAACTGTTCTAGGCCAATGTCCTCAGGCAGTCTATTATGCGCCCAATCTCCATTCCCATTAGAAACCTCAGGTACTGATTGCCATGACGCTGTGTTTGATAAAGCACTGACAATGCCAATATTATCTCCGCTTTTTTGGCATTTTATCATTTTATCAAGCCAGCCTTCAGTAACAATGGTATCGCTGTTCAGAAGAAGACAATACTCCGCATCGGAAAACTTCAACCCAATATTTGCCGCGCGTGTATAGCCAGAGGCATATTCATTTCGAAATAATTTAACGTTTGGGCGTTCCATTAAAAGCGATATCAAATAATCTCTTGTTTGTTCGCCACTTCCATCATCTACCAATATAATACGGAATGGTTCTAAAGTAAATTTGAATACAGATTCAATACAGTGTTTCGCATCTTCATAAGCGTTGTGAACGCATATTATAATATCGATAGTTTCTGTATGCCTCGATGCCGGTTTCCGGAAATTCAAAGGTGGAATTTGACCGCAATATATCTGGCGGGCATCATTGTCCGCAAACGCCAAAACAGGAGCAACCCGTACATTACTATTAAGCGCCCTCTTAATTTTTCCTTTTATCCCCTTTAGCCCATCATATCTAATCTGTTGAATTACTTTTTTGATATACCCATTTGATATATACCAGGGTAAGTTAAATAAAAATCTTGCCAAAGAATAAGGTTTCATAATCCGGTTATGCTATTATTGTATGGTTCATAATTTTTCGGGTCATTCTATATAATAATCTGCTCTATCAAGTGAGAAATTGCAATTATAGTAGGGATCTCTCTGAACAAGCTCTTTTCCCCATTTCTCTTTAAACAAAGCAATTTCCTGCGCAAGCACATTTTGTTTCTCAGGCGTATCCGGATATCCTCGTGTTTTTGATTCATGGTGGTAAGCTTCGGCAAAAGGTGTCCACACTATCAAAAAATTTGCCTTACGGATTTTCATGCATAAATCAACATCATTAAACGAAGCGGGAAACTCTTGTGAAAAGCAACCAACACCTTCATATACCGACCTTCTAATCATAACACAGGCAGCGGTAACCGCACTCATATTTTGTACAATTTTTAATCTTGCCATATAGCCCACAGCCTCACGAGGAGCGAGGTGAAAAATATGTCCTGCTAATCCATGCAACCCTAATATAACGCCAGCATGTTGAATTGTATCATCCGGATAATATAATTTTATTCCAACAGCTCCAACATCATTTCGCTGGCTGTACATGAGCATTTCTTCAATCCAGTTAGGCGTTATTATTTTTACATCATTGTTCATGAGGATTAACTGTGTGCCTCTTGAATATTTAAAGCCAAAATTATTCAATTCGCTGTGATTAAATCCTATGCCTTCCCAATATACAACACGGATGTTTTGATATTTTTTTAACTCTTCATAATAAGCAAACGTAGCATTGTCTGTACTATTATTTTCAACTATGATAACCTCATAATTACTATATGTTGTTTTCTCCATAATTGAAGCGAGGCAATCTTGCAGTAATAAGATATTATCTTTATTTGGAATAATTATTGAAACTAACGGTCTTTCAATTAAATCATAAACTATCCTGTAAAAAACTGGTGACTCGATTGTGCTCTCAACTTCAGCGGTAATTCCATGTTTTAATAACTGCTCCTTTATAGCATTTTTTCCGGCAGTAATCGCATATAACTTCGTACTTGTATCAGATGCAGCAGAATTTATATGGCTTCTCCAGAAGTATAATAATTTTGGGATATGAACTATTTTAGATGCGATCTCTGTATATCGAAGTATCAAATCATGATCTTGACTTCCGTCAAATTCACTCCTAAATATACCTGCTTTTTCTTTTGTTTCTTTTGAAAATACCGAAAAATGGCAGATATAATTGTAGGAACGTAAAGTATCAATCGCATAATCTGGTTTAAAATGTTTTAAAGTAATGTTTCTATCATGGTTAGTAAAAGTTGCTTCGTCAGTATAGATAAAATCAGCATCTTCATAACATATTGCTTTCATAACTTCATAGAGAGCGGAAGGGTGTAGCATATCATCATGATCCAAAAGCCCGAAGTAATCACCCGTTGCCATTTCTATGGCTCTGTTGGAATTCCCCGATATACCCTCATTTTTGTCAAGTTTTTTGTATTTTATTCTTTCATCTTTTCTAGCATACTCTCTGCAAATACGCTCGACCTTTCCGTGTTCTTTGTCACTTCCATCGGCAAGACATAATTCCCAATTATTATATGTTTGATGCCTGACAGAGTCTATCATTTCTTTTAGGAATTGTTCTGGCGTATTATACAGAGGGGTAATAATACTTATCAATATCTGTTTCGGGAAAATTGTATTTCTTTGTGACAATAATTCGTGTTCTGTTAAGCAAATATGCTCGTCAAGTGAAAGTAATCGCTTTCGCTGGCGTTTTTTATAATCTTTAACCCTATTCAGGGTCTCTCTAATTCCAACTCTCTTTAAGGATAATAATCCTTTCGCAAAAAGACGCAAAACCTTATTAAGCCTGTCTCGTTCTCGATTAAAAATTATGTTATCATCGGGACTTTTATAAACCATTATGCAGACAGGTATCCGAAAATACCATCTCTCCTCTTTACCGTTAAAGTCAAATTATTATTTTTTACGAATTTGCACAAACATTACTTAACTTGATTATAACACCGTGACAAAATCCTTTTCAATTTTTACCTTAAAGACTGGCGAAACCGCCAGTTCCGAACTCTCCGTTTCGATTACCGCTTCCCGTAGTTCTCTTCTATCCAGCGCCGGCAGTCTCCACTGCGTATGCCATTAACCCATTCCTTGTTGGACAAATACCAGTCCACGGTGCGTTCAAGCCCTTGCCGGAAACTAACGGCTTGTTTCCAGCCGAGTTCGGCCTTGATTTTGGAACAGTCGATGGCATAGCGGCGGTCATGACCGGGGCGGTCTTTGACATACGTAATGGTAGAACGCATTGCCACGGCTTGCGCTGCCGGAGCGTCCGAATTTGATTTGGCGGCAACGACGTCAATAAGCTCATTAAGCAGCCTTATATTTTCCCATTCGTTTTCGCCGCCGATGTTGTACGTTTCCCCTGCCCTGCCCTTTTCCATAATTGCCCAAACCGCACTGTTGTGGTCTTCCACATACAGCCAATCGCGGACATTTTTTCCGTCCCCATAAACCGGAAGCGGCTTGCCTTCCAGCATATTTGAAATCATCAGGGGAATCAACTTTTCAGGAAACTGGTAGGGGCCGTAATTGTTGGAACAATTGGAAAGGGTAACCGGCAGCCCATAGGTGTGATGGTACGCCATTGCCAGATGATCGCTTGCCGCTTTGCTGGCCGAATATGGCGAGCGGGGATCGTAGGCGGTAGTTTCCGTAAAATAGCCGGTTTCCCCAAGGGAACCGTACACTTCATCGGTACTGACATGGTGAAAAAGCACATCGCTCCCGAATGAGCCGTCGCTTTTTTTCCAGGCACTTCGGGCAACGTCCAGAAGGGTAAACGTTCCCAAAACATTGGTTTTAATAAACGCTTCGGGGCCCAAAATTGAACGGTCTACATGGCTTTCTGCCGCAAAGTGCACCGCCGTATCAATATCGTATTTTCTAAAAATAGCTTCGACAAGGGCACGGTTGCCAATATCGCCCTTCTCAAAGAAATACCTTGTCCCTCCGAATTTTTCATCTATTTCTTTAAGGCTTGCGATATTCCCAGCGTACGTAATAGCATCCAGATTAACAATACGGCCCTTGAATTCAGGCGCTACAGTTCCCTGTCCAAAAAGAAAACGAATAAAATTGACGCCTATAAATCCAGCGCCGCCCGTAACAAGAATGTTTGTTAATTTACGCATATTCGGAAAGGAACCTCTTTAAACTTTCGTCCCATGCGGGAATGGGTATTCCCAGCGCCTTCTTGATTTTGCCCTTGTCCAGCACCGAATACGCGGGGCGTTTTACCTTTGCCGGAAAATCGGCGCTGGCGCACGGCTTAACTTCGCAACCTTTCGGCAAAATACCCAAGGCCTTGGCCCGCTCGTAAATCTCCTTGGCAAAATCAAACCACGTAATTTCACCTTCGTTTGTATAGTGATACACCCCATAGGGAATTGTTTTGCCTTCGCCCGACAAACGAATGAAAGCGCAGATTGCCCCTGCAAGATCGCGCGCCCATGTGGGGCTGCCCCGCTGATCGTTGACAACGGAAACGCTCTCCCGCTCTTTCATAAGCCTGAGCATGGTATGTACAAAATTGTTGCCGTGCTTGCCGTAAAGCCACGCTGTCCGGATAATGTACGACGCTTCGTTTTCTTCAAAAAGCTTTATTTCCCCGTCCCGCTTTGTCATGCCGTAAACGCCTATGGGATCGGCAACGTCTTCCTCGGTATAGGGTTTGTTTCCCTTGCCGTTAAACACATAATCGGTTGAAATGTGAATTACCTTGGCGTTTAGCTCGCTCGCCAACGCGGCTATATTTCCCGGGCCCTCGACATTAAGCAGGCGGCAGATTTCTATATCATCCTCCGCCTTGTCAACCGCTGTATAGGCGGCGCAGTTAATTATCCAGCCGGGAGGCGGTGTATTGCCAAACCGCGTTTGGGCAAAATCCCTAAGGGCAGGGCCGGTAATATCTACCTCGCGTCCCGTCCCGATAAATGGAGCGCCGGATTTTTTCAGAAGCAGGGCCAGAAGCTGGGCAAGCTCTGTTCCCAGCATACCTTTATTGCCGATAAGCCATATCATTGCGGGTTAAACCCCGGTAGCTTTCTGTCCTTGTCCGATAAAACATACTCCATGCCCAAGTCGGGCCATGTAATGCCGATAAAGGGATCGTTCCAAACAATGCCGCCCTCATCTTCGGGGTAGTAAAAATCCGTGCATTTATAGGCAAAAATCGCCCCGTCGCTTAAAGCTAAAAAACCGTGGGCGAACCCCGGCGGTATATAAAACTGGTTTTGCTTTTCGCCGCTTAAAATAACGGCGTGCCACTTACCACAGGTTGACGAGCCGGGGCGTATGTCCACCGCTACGTCAAAAACCTCGCCCTGTATGGCCCGCACCAGTTTTCCCTGAGGCCGCTGCCTTTGGAAGTGCAAGCCCCGGAGCGTACCTTTGCCCGAGCGGGACTGGTTATCCTGTACAAACGGGAGCGTAAGCCCGGCGGCGTTAAAGTCCCGCTCGGAATAACTTTCAAAGAAATAGCCCCGCTCATCGCCAAATACTTTCGGCTGTATTTCATAAAGGCCGGGAATTGGGCATGGTGTAAAAGTAAACGGCATTAAGTATTCTCCGCGATATACTTTAAATATTCACCGTATTCGGCCTTATAATCCGCCGCAAGCCGCAAAAGGTCTTCCTTTTTTATCCAGCCGTTGGCGTAGGCTATTTCCTCTATGCAGGAAACATACATTCCCTGCCGCTTCTGTATGGTTTCTATGAAGTTGGCGGCTTCCAAAAGGCCATCGCAAGTGCCGGTATCAAGCCAAGCCATGCCCCGGCCCAGAGTTTCCACGGAAAGTTTGCCCATCGCAAGATATGCGTTGTTGACTGCCGTAATTTCAATTTCTCCCCTTGCGGACGGCTGTACATTTTTGGCTATATCGATTACCGCGTTATCATAAAAATAAAGACCGGGGACAGCGTAATGGCTTTTGGGGCGGGCGGGCTTTTCTTCAATGGAAAGCGCCTTGCCGCTTTCGTCAAATTCCACCACCCCGTAGGATTTTGGATCCTTAACGTAATACCCGAAAATCGCCCCTCCCCCATCCTTTTCGATCCGGCTTTTTGTCTCCCTGAGCGTGCGCCCAAATCCACGCCCGTAAAAAACATTGTCGCCCAGCACCATAACGCAGTTTTCAGTGCCGATAAAATCTTCGCCAACAATAAAAGCATCGGCAAGGCCCTTGGGGCTTTCCTGAACCTTGTAGTCAAAGTTCATGCCAAGCCAGCCGCCGCTCCCAAACAGCTCCCTGAAAAGCGGAATATCCCTTGGGGTCGAGATAATCAGAATCTCCCGAATCCCGGCAAGCATCAGCACCGAAAGGGGGTAATAGACCATCGGCTTGTCGTACAGGGGTAGAATCTGTTTGGATACCGCTTTTGTGACAGGAAAGAGCCTAGTGCCGGAACCCCCGGCTAAAATAATGCCTTTCATTTGTAATGCTCCGTATAAGCCGCGCAGATTTCTTTAGCGCTACCGGTCATTACTACTTCGCCCTTGCGTAGCCAAAGCGCCTTTTCGCATAGCTGCTCTACCATAGTGTTACTGTGGGACACAAACAACAGCGTTACGTTGCCTTGCAACATTTTCTGTATCCGGCTTGCGCACTTGCGCTGGAAAGCAGCGTCCCCCACAGAAAGAGCCTCGTCAATAATAAGTATTTCGGGCTTTACCACGGTAGCCACAGAAAAAGCCATGCGGGCCTGCATACCGGTAGAGTAATTTTTTATGGGCATATCCATAAACTCCGCAAGTTCGGAAAATTCTACGATCTCGTCATAGTGTTCCTGCATAAAAGCCCGGCTGTGGCCAAGCAATGCTCCCTGCAGGTAGATATTTTCCCCGGCTGTTAATTCCGGGTCAAACCCGGCCCCCAGTTCCAGTATCGGGGATATGTTCCCATTTACCCTGACTGAACCTGTGGTTGGAGCGATAACACCGCAGATAAGCCGTAACAAGGTTGATTTCCCCGCTCCGTTACGGCCTACTATGCCCCAAGCCTCGCCCCGTTTTATTTCAAGGCTGATATTTTTAAGGGCAAGAAACTCCCTGAAATGGAGCTGGCCCTTAAAAAATTTCACAAAATATTCCTTGATGTTGTCGATTTTTTGCGAGGCTATGTTAAAACGCACTGTAGCGTCTTCTACTTGGATGACTGTCTCTTTCAAAGAATACCTCGTATGAAGCTATTCCAAAATCTGATGTTCTGGAACAGTTTCATATATGCAGAATAAATTTATTCTTGCTGTAAGAGAAACTTACAAGCCCCAATAACAGCATTGCCCCGGCCGCAATCGCCCCGCGAATTGCCAAATCAAGACTGCCCATATAAGCGCCGCCGATGGTAAAATTACGGAACATGGTTATGTAGAAAAACATGGGGTTGTAGTTTGTAACAATGTAGTAGAGCCTGTCGGGCAGAATCTCCACTGGGTAGAATATCGCGGAAAGAAACATCCATGCCGTAGTAACAACACCCCAAATATGCTGGGTATCCCGGAAGAAAACAGTAGCCTGGGCAAGAAACAGGCCCAAGCCGATGCAAAAAATATACAATTGAATAATGGGAATAAGGACAAAAACAAAACGCCCCGTAATGGGGACACTGGTAGCGATAATCAATACAACAAGCGCCCCAAGCGAAAAAATAAAACTTACCATCTCGCTGCTTACTATCGCCAAAGTAAAAATATACTTGGGGACATATATCTTCTTTAAAAGGCTCGCGTTTCCTATTACCGAGTTAAGAGAGCGGGAAGTCGCCCCGCCCATAAGCGAAAAAAGCAACTGCCCAATAATGACATAAATGGGAAAATGTTCAATTCCACGGCCAAATATGTTGGAAAAAACAACGGTCAAAACAATCATGGTAAGCAGGGGATTGAGCATACTCCAAATGTAGCCCAAAAAACTGCGGCGGTATTTAAGTTTAATGTCCCGGGACACAAGCTGGAAAAAAAGTTCCCTGTATCTTAAAAGGGTACGTAAACGAGAAATGGTTCTTTGCATGCTTTCAAAACATCCTGCGCAATCTACTGGTCAAGCCAAACGACAGCCTTACCGCCCAAAGCGGCTTTTTTACTTGAATTCAACAAAAACACCCGGTCGCCGCCGAAACAGGCTGACAGGGCCACGGCTAAGAGCTATCTTTTCCCGCTTGGTTGTATCATTTTAATCCTATAGTCAGTCTTGTCAAGAGAGAAGTTACAGTTGTAGTACGCATCCCCAACAGCCAGCTCTTTTTCCCATTTTGCCTTAAACAAGGCTGTCTCCCGCATGAGCTTGCGCTTTTTTTCGGAATTTACATTGTACCCGCGTGTTCTTGACTCTAGATGATAGGCTTCGGCATAGGGAGTCCATACAATTGAATACCCTGCCTTTCGTATGTTCATGCATAAATCGACATCGTTAAACGAATCGGAAAACCCAGGCGCGAACTGTCCGGCTTCTTCGAAAACCTCCCGCCTGACCATCATGCAGGCGGCGGTAACCGCGCTCATATTCTGCACGATCTGCAATTTCCCCATGTAGCCTGTGGTATCGTAGGGGGCCCCGTGGTAAATATGCCCGGCAACCTCGCCCAAGCCCGCTATTACGCCCGCGTGTTGAATGCAGCCGTTAAGATAGTACAATTTTGCCCCCACAGCCCCCACATCGCTACGCTGGCTGTACATGAGCATTTCTTCGATCCAGTTCGGCGCAATTACCAGTACATCGTTGTTCAAGAAAACCAGATGCCTGCCACGGGCGTTCAGAACGCCGAAATTGCATATTTCACTGAAGTTGAACCCCCTTCCTTCCCAGTGCACAATGCGGATGTTTTTGTATCTTTCAAGTTCTTCGTACAAGGCAAAAGTGGCGGCTTGCGAACTATTGTTCTCTACAACGATAATCTCGTAATTCTCGTAGGTTGTTTTTTCCGAGATGGAAGAAAGGCACTTCCGCAATAGCGGCGCGTTATCCTTGTTGGGGATAACTATGGACACGAGCGGCTTGTCCGCCAAATCATAGATTACCCTGTAATATCCGGGAAGTTCGATTTTGCTTTCTACACGGGCAGGCTTTTCACGCTCTTTCAGGAACCCGGCTATGGCTTTTTCCCCCGTTAAAACAGCCTCCATTCTTTTCCCGGTATCAAGCGCCGCTGTTTTTTCACCATCTCTGCGGAAGTACAGCAGCTTGGGAATATGGCATATTCTGGACGCCGCGTCCGTATACCGGAGGATCAGATCATAATCATGGCTTCCGTCAAACTCGCTTCTGAATACGCCGGTTTTTTCCACAAGCGCTCTGGAAAAAACGATGAACCGGCCAATATAGTTGTGGGAACACAGGGTATCAGGGGCGTAACCGGGTTTATGATGCCTGAACGTAACGTTATGAATACCGGAAAAAACGGCTTCGTCGGAATATATAAAATCGACGTTGTCGCTACAGATGCTCTTCACCGCTTCGTAAAGGGCAGAGGGATGAAGCACATCGCCTTCGTCCAAAAGCCCCAAGTAGCCGCCCGTGGACATTTCTATTGCCGTATTCAGTCTGCCGGATATGCCAGAATCACCGTCAGATTTCCTGTATTTGATCCTGTTGTCGGTTCGGGCATAGGTTTCGCAGATATGGCTAGGGGTTTCATGGGCTTCGCCGCTTCCATCGACCAGGCAAAGCTCCCATTCGCCGTATGTCTGCGCCACGACTGATTCTATCATTTCCCTGACAGACTCCTCCGGCGTGCCGCATAGGGACACTATTATGGAGATTTTTACCTTTTGGGGAAAAACCGCCCTTTCCTGGGCTATTTTTTCGTGCTTTGGCAACAGGACATAGGTCTTTAGCGGGGCCCACTCCCCCCGCAGTCCGGCCGAGATTTCCCTGATTGTCTTTCTGATTCCGTGCCTTTTTATGGAACGCAAACTTTTCGCAAAAAGGAACAGCCGCCTGTTGCGCCGTATAAAATTAATCAAGCCCCAAGTTGGTCTAACGAGACACAAGCATCAGCCTCCACTTCACGACCTTTCTTTTTGGACACAGGTATTCTTCGCATACATTACTAATACTATAATATAATACAATTAGTTCAACCTTGTCCAGAGGCTGATATTTACTGCCATCGGCAACTTCGCCACACGGGCTTGCATGATTACGCGTATGTTGAAAAGTAGCGTAAGTCCTTACAAGATAAGGACTTATGGGGGAGGGGGGGGGGGGGGGAAAAAAAAAAAAAAAAAAAATACCCCCCCCAAAAATTCTCCATTGGGTGCATTTAAATCAAACAAAGGGGGGGGTGCCAGCGGAGGGAGAAAGGCA
>WQUW01000008.1 GCA_009781915.1 Treponema sp.
GACGGCATAGAGACTGTGAGTTTCATTGAATGTACTGGACTTGCGGCAGAGGCAACGGTTTACGAGGTAGAAGAAGGTGGATATAACACGTCTACACACAAATTCATTGGACAAAACAGATACTCAAACCTCGTGCTGCGAAAAGGCATTGGAAAGAGTAATTTGCTACAAAAATGGTGCAAGAGCTGGTTTAATCAGGGCGATAATGATAAAGTTGAGCGCAAAACCATTTCTGTAGTATTCTATAATTCTGCCCGCAAGGAAATGTTCCGATTGAATCTCTTTAAATGCCTCCCTTGCCGCTGGAAAGTTGAAGCGCTTGATGTAAAAGACAATTCTTACGCAATCGAAATGCTGGAAATAGCTTACGAAAGTATGGAAATAGACGAGACGGAAGATATGTCCGTTAACCCGTTTCAAATTGGACAAGATACCTCAGGAAGCCAGCTTACAGATACAATGCGGGAAGTTACATTATTCCTGCATGGAGGAGGGCATTTTGTATCCAGAGGGGCTCAAAGAGTTATGCAATTTGACAGTCTTGAACAAGGAACTTGGGCTAATGCTGCAAGTGCACGAAACAATCATTTTAGAATGAGAGGTACTTCACTTGGAAGAAATGAACCATTGTCAAATATACACAATTTAATTCCGGTTACAAGTAATCTTACACAAGCACAAATCAGCCAGATTAGGCAGCTTGGAGGTACTGTTGTTCTCTCCCAAGCTCTCATTCCGTCTGGTGCTCATGCTGGTCAGCCTCATTTTTTTTGCTTTATTTCAAATCCTTTTCGTGGCAGTATCTAGAAATGAATAAGGTATTATTTTTCTTTATCTTTAATTTCTCCATTTTTTCATCGTATACCAGTTCCTTTGACGATCTGTATATGGATTTGGTAAATCTTTGGAGCATTGGCAGAAATTCTGTGTATCTTAATGACACCTCCCAAAGGGGCGGATCAGTATTCACTGGTAATGAACTGGACTTTTATTCGTTCATTGGTTTTTTTGTTGTTTTTGATGATATTAACAATGTTTATTATTTAACACGGAATGGTAGGTTTATTTTTAACATTAGAAATTTTTTAGTAAACGAAGATGGGTATTATGTTCTGAATATTAATGGCGGGTTGATCCACAGAAATGATATTGATCTTGAGCAAGAGCTTCCGAGGAATTTCAACGATTCTTTTTTAATTGCTATTCCAGAAGACACTAATGACATGGTTATAACAAGCAGGTATATTATTACTCCGAACTTTAGCCCTGTTACTTATAGGTGGGTATCCAATATGGTCTTGGAGACAGTGCCTTTTAATTTAAGGATGTTACTTGAAAAGGCTATCTTGGATACAGATAACAACGAAAATTTTGAAAATAAAGAAGGTCTAATAAACCTTATGCGTAAACGATTTTTTCAAGCGAAAGAGTGGGATATGATGTTGCCCGATAACTCTGATTTTCGCACGGATGCTTACGCCTCTATGGATCTATTAAACAAAATTGAAATAATAGAGCGAAAACTATTAAGTAACTTATACCCACCTTGAAAATTTGAAATCATCGGGTAAAACACAATCATCGCAATAGAAACAAACGTCATTTAACAAACGGTATATGTGCGCCGCCAGAGGGCGGCTAGGGTTGCGTTCGGCTAGGTCATTTGGCTAAGCTTCATTCCCACGCCTCACTCCACCCACATTGCCAGTCCTAGTCTTGCTACGCAAAGCCCTATAACCTGCCCCAAACGTCAGTTACTTAGAACGTTAAGCGCAACGCAATCCTAATGTATAAGGTGGTTTAAAAATAAATCAAAAATCTCTAATATGTTAAGTATTGTCAATGCAATGCGAACTAATAATTTTGATTGAATTGGCTATTGCCTCATTAACAGTTTTATGTAATGAAACAGAAATATCTTTTTTAAATTGGTTTAAGGTATTTATTACAATAGCCGGTTGTTGAAGCATTTTTTCTTGAAAAAGTGTATATACCTCAACATCTAATGCTTTCGCAATTTTTACAAGTGTTTCGGGATGAGGCCATTTGATACTTCTTTCAATGTTGCTTAAAAATGGGATGGAAATATCGGCTTTTTCCGCCAGTTCTACCTGTGATAAAGAACGCTGACTTCTTAACGATTTTATATTTTTGCTTAAAATTTGGCGTAAATCGACTCCTGTCATATCTAATCCTTAAAAGACTCATATTTGAAATAGCCCATATAACATTATAGGCATAAAAAGGCTGAATTTAATTAGTTTTATAGAGATTATTTTTCAGATACTTGACGTTTTATCAAAATCCAGATAGTATTTATGTAATTTAATCCTAATGGAGAATTAGGACTGGATTGTTTGTCCAGTAAAAACGCAGGAACAAGGAGTTATTATGAGAAACAGGCTTAAATTCATTGGAATTATTACTATATTTAGTAATAATCGGACTTTTTTTTGTTGGTTGCGAGAACCCTACAATCACAAGGGAAGGAAACATTGGCGGCGATCAAATCAATATGGCAACTTTACGCACAGTACCCTTTCCGACCGATCCTACTGGCAGAATGCCGGTGGTAGTGGATAGTTTCACATCATCTGGGTATAACTTCTTTTTGATTGATGCTGGTGTTATGCAGGATATGTTTATTGGTAACATTATTCAACCAGTATTTTATAACGGCATGGGTGAATTGAATCAGACCATGATTAACATTACTACAGAATTGATTTCGCAATCTACTGCAGAAACGATTTTGAATTCGATTACTACTACTAGAACTGATGGTGGGTCACACACATTGGGTTCAAAACTGGAAGGGGGATTTTTGAGCGCAAAGTTTAGTGTTTCCTATTCGCACACATGGAATTGGTCAAATTCTCATTCGCAAACTGGCTCAAGAACGTTCCAAATTTCAGCTACCGAAATAAACACTCGTGCAGCCCAGCAAGGCTTTTCGCTCACATTAAGACCTGGCGATCCTGTAGGTTGGCATAGAATAGCGGCATATTCACTAATTGAAGTTTACTTGATATTGGTTACCGATGCATTCACTAATGAATTAATTACATGGGAAACGGTGCTTTCGACTTCACCTGAAAATGTTATGTTTAGACAAGAATTTTATTCTGGTGGAATACCAAACTTTGATAATAGTTTGGCGGAGGGAGTGTCACTTTTGGATTTTCCTGCATATTTTTGGCTGGATTTAGTTCCTGAAGAATATGATGTGACGGCGGATTTTTCTAGTATCTTTACTACACCACCGCAGATCCTTACAATTACCCATGATATAAATTCTATACGGCTTATTGGACGCGGCGACTATGTGTTTACTACTCATATTGTAATAGAGAATAGAGTTAACTCGCTTAGAATGGAGTTTCAAAATTTTGCCATGCAAGCACCAGATGGGAAGCACGGAATTAGTTCGACCAGTAACAGTGCGCTTGAATTGCGTTTTTCCGGAGTTAATAGGATTACTGGCGGCGTAGGTGAAAACACATGGCATGGTGGCAGAGGCGGTAATGGGATATACTCGGGTGGCACTGTAAGTATCCACACTATTGGACAGCAAAGAACAATCATTGCTGGCGGTAGCGGTAGAGCAGGAGGTAACAATGGAAACCCAGGCGGTCGTGGAGGAGATGGTGGTCATGGAATTGTTGCCAATAATGTAAATTTGCGTGGCGAGTTTTATGTAACAGGCGGCAACGGTGGACAAGGTGGAACTGGCTATAGTCGCGGTGGCGGATTAGTGAATCACGGACGTACTGGTGGCGGTGGTGGCAATGGAGGAACAGCTATTTTGGCATCTGGTCAAGTTACCTTTTCTCCAGCAATGCGTTTTGCTGGTATAGTTGGAGGTATTGGTGGCGCTGGTGGGCGTGGAGGGGACACCGCAAGCACAAGCTCTTATGGCGGTTGGGGCGGCACAGGCGGCAGAGGCGGACACGGTATTGAAGGTAATGTGGTGACATTGAACCTTGCCGCTATGCAGTTATCCGTGCGAGGTGGCGCTGGTGGTGCTGGCGGTGCTGCTGGACGTGGAATTCGTGCGGCTGGACAAAGAGGACGAACGGGAGCAACCGGAGGTAATGGCGGGAATGCTGTTTATTATACCAGTTCAAGCGTAAACGACTTTTCGGAACGCCTATTCGTAGGCGGTGCTGGCGGCGCTGGTGGGGCTGGCGGCCCGATGGGTGGTGGCGCTAATACAGGATTTACTGGAAATTGGGGTCAAGTTGGCGGTACGATTGTGCGCAGGACCTAACTTTATGCCAGCAAATAGGACAGGTTTGTTTGTTAATTTAAAACAAACAAGTACATTCCGGTTAAAAATGCAGTTGTAATAGAAGGAGCATAGTGCCTGTTACCAGCCAAGGTATCAGGCATTGTGTGTCTGTTGCTTGGTACTAATGCAATTCATAACAGGGTTTTCGTGTCTCTTTTGGATACGATTTTGTGAAAATCTATTTTGGAATAATTAAGGAAGAATTTTGTGAATGGGCAAAGATTAGATATTTAAATAAACGATATAAATTAAAAGGATGAAACCCAATGGAATACAGAACAAAGTTAAAATTATTCTCGGATAATCAACAAAAATGGACATCGCTAATCGGTAAAAAAGAAACATTTGTTGAAGGAAAAAATATATTACTGGAAAATCACAGTTTGGTACATGAGAAAAAAGTGTACAAAACGGATAATGAAACAATTTATGACCTGCTGTGGGAAAATTTGAAACTGGAAACCTGTAAAATTATTTCTAAACAAGGGGTTTCCATATTGTGGAGCATTTGGCATACGACAAGAATAGAAGACCTTATATCTAACTTGTTAATTGGCGGCAAAGAGACAATATTCAATAAAGAAATGCAATCAAGACTGAATATCAATATAACTGACGTTGGAAATTCAATGACCAAATCCGAAGTAGAACTTCTTAATGATACTATAAACATAGAAGCGCTAAGGGAATATAGAGTCGAAGTCGGCACATCAACAAGAAAAATATTAGAATCTCTCGAATATAACGATTTGAAAGTAAAGGTAAAACCTGAACAAATTGAAAAAATAGTACCAAATGGCGGTGTGGTAAATGATCCAAACTCAATTTGGCTATTGGATTATTGGGGGACAAAAAATATTTTGGGACTGCTTAAAGTACCAATAACAAGCCACCACACAACATATCATTTTATTCCCTGCTTTTCGATAAAGGAAAAATATAATAAACCTAGTAGTCTTGTTGCTGTTACTACTTCTTAAAATGGAAACAGTGTACGGATTAGAACCATATAGCATACAGTTCCAGCAAATACGCTTATAATCAAATTTTTGCGCCAAAATTGCATAACAGCAACCAAGGCAACCGAAATAAATTCAGCAGCTCCATAGGGATACACGGTAAATTGTGTATTTCTGAGACAAAAAATAACCAGAATCACCATAATTGAAGCAGGGAGAACCGCACCAAGATATGTTACTACCGGAGGAGGGCTTTTTTTCGCAAATAGAATATAAGGCAGTCCACGTGTTATCCATGTCATTATTGCAACAATACCAATGATTGCCGCAGTTATAATACTCTCACTCATTGTTGCCTCCTAATGTCTTTTTGTGGATATAATCTTTGAACACAATCAATATAATCATACTTACAGATAAAGCCGGAAGTATGAAATTATCTGGCCCGATTAAAAAGAAAAATAGTACTGAGCTTGTAAAACCGGCAATAGCTGGAATATACGATTTACATTCCCTTAATTGATAAACAACAACAGCCGTGAAAAATGCTGTTGCGGAGAATTCAATGCCTGCCATATCGATATACAATGCGTTTCCAATAAATGCGCCCAACAAGCAGCTTATAACCCAAAGAATGTGGCTTAAAAATAAAATATTAAATGCAACTTCCCGTTTATCCAGATCGGCAGGACATTTCAAAGAACATAAAACAGCATACGTTTCATCTGTCATTGTCAAAGCCATATAAGGATACTTCCAGCGGGATTTGCTTTGCCTGCCGATACTGCGAAACTCGTCGATAAAACTTATGCCGTAAAAAATATGCCTGGCGTTAATGAACAATGCCATAATAGCTATCATATACAGGGGTGTACCAGAGGTCATAAACGCTACCATTACAATCTGCATGGAACCCGCATAAATCAGCAAGGCGGATAAAAAAGCCCATGTTGGTGAATAACCTGCGTTTATGAGCAGAATACCACTTGCCAAGCCGACAAATACGTAGGATAAAGCAAATGGCATCATTTTTTTGATAGCATACTTCAGTGATTTCATGCTTTCCCCGCCCGCCCTTTCGCAAACCTCCACGCCCTTACACGCCGCGGCGGTTCTTCCTAAGCAAATCCCCGGTTGTCTGCACCGTTACCGGCGTGTAGCCCGGCAGGGGCAGGATGCGCTCGTGAATCGTGTCGATGATCCAGTCCGCCTGCGGGAAGTAAAGTTCTTCCATTTCCGCCGCCGGGGTAATCCAGTTGCGGCTCCCTACCACCGCCGCCGGAGCGTCAAGGTAATCAAAGGCCAGCGTTTGGATGTTACTCGCCACAGTGTGCAGGAAGGAACCCCGCTCGGCGGCATCGCTGGCAAGGAGAACCTTTCCGGTTTTTTTCACCGACTCAATAACTTTTTCGTAGTTCAACGGATTGATAAAACGCAGGTCGATGATTTCGGCGGAAAGGCCGAAGCGGGTTTCAAGTTTTTCCGCAGCTTCTACCGCCTTGTAAAGCGTAGCCCCCAAAGTAATGATGGTGATATCCTTGCCCTGCCTGCGAATGGCGGGCTCTCCTTCAGGGATTTCGTAGTACCCTTCGGGGACACCGGCTTTTTCAAACTGTTCACCCATATCGTAAAGAAGCTGGCTTTCGTAAAATATCACAGGGTCGGTTCCGGCTAGGGCTAGGTTAAGCATACCCTTGGCATCGTAGGGCGTGGCGGGAAAGTAGGATTTCAGGCCGGGGATGTGGGCGGTAATTGCCGACCAGTCCTGACTGTGTTGCGCGCCGTATTTGTTGCCCACCGAAACACGCACCACCAAGGGCATTTTCAAAAGCCCCGCCGACATGGACTGCCACTTTGCGGCCTGATTAAAAATCTCGTCCCCGGCGCGGCCCATGAAATCGCAGTACATCAGTTCCACCACCGCGCGCCCGCCGGATAGCGCATAACCAACGCCGGCTCCCACAATGGCTCCCTCGGAAATGGGGCTGTTGAAAAGCCGGTGGTACGGCAGCAATTCCGTAAGACCACGGTAAACAGCAAACGCGCCACCCCAGTCCCGGTTCTCTTCGCCCCATGCCGCCATAGAAGGGTCAACAGCGAAGCGGTGAACCATAGCCTCGAAAAGAGCGTCACGGTACTGAAAGGTTTTGTTTCTGGAAACAGGCTTGCCTTCGCCGTCAAAGCCGTAGCGGGCCTTTTCCTTCAACGCCTTGACACGGGCGTTCTCGGCAACAGGCTGGGAAAGCTCTGGCTTACGCTCATCCAGTTTTTCCGCCTTCCCGTTAGAGAACATCACCGACTCGATAAAAGACCCGCCCGCCCTTGGGGAAACCTGATCGTTTACACTGAGCTTTACCACTTCAACAAGCTTTGCTTTTATGCTTTCGCGTAACGCATCAAGTTCCGGCTTGTCCGCCGCTTTGTTTTCCACAAGATACGTACCGTAAGCTTCAATGGAGTCGGCCTCCTGCCAGAGCTTTACCTCGTCGGGGGTGCGGTAACTGGAAGCGTCCGAAGGGGAGTGCCCGGAAATGCGGTAAGTAAGCGTATCCAGAAGCGCAGGCCCTCCGCCTTCAAGGAGAATGGCCTTTTTGCGGGCAATGGCGTCCGCCACGGCGAGCGGGTTGTAGCCGTCCACACGCTCGGCGTGCATGTTGTCCGGGTTAACACCCGCACCAACCCGTGCCATAATGCCGTAGCCCATAGTTTCGCCGGAAGTCTGCCCGCCCATGCCGTAAAAATTGTTGAAAAAGTTGAAAAGGATGGGCGGCGATCCGGCGCAAACCGTTCCGGCGGTTTTTTTCGCGCTGGCGGGCCACAAGGTGCGGTATTGATCCATTGCGGACAGCATCATCGCTTCCCAGACCGGGCCGCAGCCCATAGAGGCATCGCCGATGTTGGCGACAACAATTCCCGGCTTGCGGTTGATGCGTTTGTAGAGGGCCGCTCCCGCGGCGATGTCCCCGGAGCCGCCGACAATGGCGTTGTTTGGCATGGAGCCGAAGGGCGGGAAAAATGCGTGCATGGAACCGCCCAAGCCCCGGTTAAAGCCCGCTTTGCGGGCAAAAATCTCCGCAAGCGTTCCGTACAACACAAAGTTCTCCGCCAAGTCTTGTATGTCTTTGTAGGGCGCTTTTTCGGCAACAGCGAGGGTATCGCCGCCCAAAAAATCCTTCATGATGGCTTGGAGCTTTTTCTGTCCCCCGGCGTTTTGCGAAAGTTGCCAAATGCTGGAAAAACACTTGGCGATAATTTCGCCGTGGCTACGGTGGCTGCCAAAAATATAATCGTCCAAAGACAGATTCACGCTCTGCCCCACTGCGGACGCTTCCTGCCCCAAGGAAAGATGCGCCGGGCCCTTGTGGTTGTATTCAATGCCGTTCCACGATCCTTGCGTCTTGAACGCATTAAGCATGGATTCAAATTCCCGAATCACCGCCATGTCGTACCAGATACGCACAAGCCGCTCTTTGCCGTACAGCCCAAGCTCTTTTTTATAATCGCTTTTGTACTGATTAACAGGTATGTCTTTCAGCGCAAGCATCCGGGGCTTTCGCACTTCTGCCGGGTCTACCAAAATTGATTTAGGCATTTAATTCTCCTTCACTCCATTCCCCAGACAACATCACGGATAAGTTCGCTTACCGTGGGATGAGGAAACACAAGCTGTCTTACTTCATCGATCCTGAATTCCTGTTCGATCAGGGCGGCTCCTCCCCAGATAAATTCCGGGGCATATGCGCCAACCGCGTGAATACCCAAAATGCGGCGGTCTGTAGCGCTGGCGATAACCTTGACCGCTCCCTGCCCCGCAAAGGTATGCTCCGCCGCAAAACGCCCGGAGAACTTCGCCGGCAGACTTGCTTTAAGTATGGCAATGCCCTTGGCATCGGCCTCCTGCCCGGTAATGCCAACCCCGGCGGCTTCGGTAATGCCGTACACCGCCCACGGCATGGCATTATAGCGCATACGCCAGCCGCCGTCCGGATTGCCCGTGCCGTCCAACACTGACAGAATATCTGTCACGGCGACTTCGGCCATGCGGTAGGCCGCGTGGGCAAGAAGAATTTTTCCGGTAACGTCTCCCGCGGCCCAAATGCCCGGAACATTGGTACGCATCCTGTCATCCACGGCAACACCTTTGGGGCTTGCGTCAATTCCCGCCGCCGCCGCTCCCCACGTGTCAAGGACAGGCCGCCGTCCCAGCGCCATAAGGACAAGGCTGGCTTCTTCCGTTTCGGCGCTGCCGTTTTTCGCGGTGTACTGTACCGCCGCTCCTTTCTTTTCTTTGTTGATGTTTATAACCTTACAGCCAAGCTTGAATTCCACGTCCTTCATTGCCCGGCGCAACAGGGGGGCCTGCTCTTTGTCCATGAAGGGAACAATTTCGTCCATCATCTCGATTACCGTAACCTTCGAGCCAAGGGCGGAAAAGAGCCCCGCACACTCCACGCCGATAACGCCGCCGCCAATAACGGTAAGCCGCTTGGGTACGGACTGGACGGACAAAAGCCCTGTAGAGTCTACCACAAAGGGATTATCTTTAGCGCCGGGTATGGAGGGCAGTACGGGGACAGAGCCCGCCGAGACAAGGACGGTTTTTCCTTCATGCATGGCGTCCGCTCCGTTAGGCGAAACCGAGCGGACGGTTGCCGGGCGTTCCCCTGACGGGGGACTCGTTATCTGCCCCCGCCCGTTACACACGTGTACGCCGCAACGCTTCATCTGGCCTTCAATGCCACAGCGTAGTTTTGAAACCACCTCGGCTTTCCAGTTTTGAATGGCTGTCCAGTCGTAGGAAAGCCCTTCAGCCTTGATGCCGAATTTTTCCGCTTCTTTCGCGTGAGCGTAGAGCTTGGCGGAATTGAGCAGGGTCTTGGTGGGGATACAGCCTGAGTTAAGGCAGGTTCCGCCCAGATGTTGTTCTTCTATTAACAATACCTTTTTCCCGCGATGCCCCAGCCGTTCCGCAGCCAGATAACCGGCAGGGCCGCCGCCTATGATTATTGTGTCGTACATTACTTTATCGTTCATGCTCCTATCCTGATACCAGAAGAATGTCTATGTTTGCCACAGCGTTAGTCAGTTCCTTTAGAAACTTCGCCGCCGGCGCACCATCCACCACTTGATGATTAACGGTCAGGCTAAAGGCGATGCAAGGCTCAAAGCGCACCCCGTTACCGCAACAGCAGTTACAGCCGCAGCCACAGTTACCCGCTTCCTGCGCCGGCAGGGCGGCGGGCTTCATTTCTATGCCGCACACTCCAAGTATGGCGACTTCCGGCGTGTTAAGTATCGGGGTAAAGCTTGTTACGCCAAAGCTTCCAAGGTTTGTTACCGTAAAGGTTGAACCAGAAAGCTCGCCGGGTCTTGCGCTGCCGCTTTGGCAGGCCGCGGCAAGGCGCTTCGCTTCCGAAGAAATTTGCGCAAGCGAAAGCTGGTTGGCGTTTCGTATAACGGGAACCATAAGGCCGCGGGGAGTATCCACGGCTATGGCAAGATGAATCTGCTCAAACGTCTTAACGGTATCGCCTGTTTTGTGGGCGTTCATGTAGGGGAAGCGGGGAAGAGTTCTGGATACGGCAAACAGAACAAGATCGTTTATGGTGATCTTTGAAATCCCGTGTCCTTCGGCGAGCGCCCCCAGCGTTTTAATGCCGCCGCGTATCTCCTGAATTTTCACGGCTGACGCTGACGCATTAAGTGTGAACTGGGCACTTTCCGACAGGGAATGTAACATACGGTCGGAAATGATTTTTCGGATGCCTTTAACGGGTGTCTCGGTAACCGCTCCTTCGCCGGGGGAAGCCGGGGGCCGGGGGCCGGGGGCCGGGGACACAGGGGCCACGCCCGGCCCGGCGGTCAAGTCCGCCGTGGTTACCCGCCCACCTATGCCCGTGCCTGCCACCGGAACTACCTGTGGCCCGAACACTTTAGCCGCTACAGTCAGGGGCGGCCTGTTTTCCAGCGCCGCAGCCACGTCCCTTTCAATAATTCTGCCGCCGGGGCCTGTGCCGGATGTGGGCAGCGGCAGGGCTTCTTGCGCCGCCAGATTCCGCGCCCGCGGGGAGACTCCCGCAGCCGCCCCATGCCCCCGCATCGATGGCGCGTTTTGCGGCGAGGGGATGGATTGGGCTTCCGGCTTAGGGGAGGAAGGGGCATTTTTGGACGCTTCTTTCCCGCCTTTTTCGCTTCCCTCCCCAAGAGCCGCCTGCCAGTCTTCGCCGGGCGCACCGATTACCGCTATGGGCCGCAAAACGGGGACATCATCGCCACAAGCGCACAGGAGTTTTAGCACCGTGCCGGCGGCTCCGGCGGGAATCTCGAAGGCGGCCTTGTCGGTCTCCACATCGCAGGCCGTGGTTTCCGGCGCTACGGTATCGCCCTCTTTGACCTTCCAGTCCGTGATAATACAGGACTCTACCGTATTCCCCTGACGGGGCATGATGAGTATGTACGCCATCATTCCTTCCTAATGTGCCTTACAGCATTAACGGTCGTCTATCGCCGCATAGTTTACAAGCTGTCATAATTATAACAGAATGCGGGCACATAAATCAATTCACTGGAATTGAAAGATCATATAGCATAAAAGCATGGAAGTTAATGTCCCCAAAAAATACCGTCAGGATATTGAGAATGCCACGCATTTGCTCAAAAGTGAAGGCTGTGAATCAGTTTTTCTCTTTGGCTCTTTGGTTACGGGAAAAATACGGGACGACTCCGATATAGATATTGGGATAAAAGGACTTCCAGAGGGGAAGCTCCTGCGTTTATTTGGGCAATTGTATTTTGATTTTGAGAACAAAATAAATTTAGTGGATTTTGATTCCGATCCAGATTTTTATAAAATGCTTGATAGGATTGGAGAGGTTGTTCAAATTGGATGAGATTTGATGGGGGCCATTAGTAAAAGAAATCGAAGATATTTGGAAAAGAATAAAAACTGATTTTGAATATTTCATCGAAAATAACTAAAGCCAGCCCCAGCCAAGCGCAATAATACCTTGGCGTGTTAAACCTGCGACCGGGGCGGCCGTACTCATACATCGGGACAGTTATCGTTTAAGATTGGCGACGGTTTGACAGTCCGAATAAGGGCTTGCGAAGCAAGACCATGGCTGGCAAACTGTGGTGGAAGAAAACTGCACAAAGGGCGAATAGCCCAACTGCAGTTTTCTGAAACCCGAGGGCGCGAACAGCGCCCGTAGCGCTAATCGTGTGTTAGGCGACGTTTTTTCTGCTACAATAATTCCTATTCCTCTAATAATTTTTGAGCTTCAGTTTCTGATAAGGTATTAAAACCTTGTAATTTCCTTTCCATTTGTCGTGTCCTTGTACCAGTTTTTTCAAGCTCTGCACTTGCCTGATCTAATTTTTTCTTTGTAGCATCTAAAATATCACCGAATTTCCCAAATTCAGTTCGTACCGCTCCGAGAACATTCCAAATTTCATTTGTCCTTTTTTCAACAGCTAGACTACGAAAACCCATTTGAAGACTATTTAAAAATGCCGATATTGTTGTTGGTCCTGCTATTGTAATTTTATAAGTATTTTATAATGATTCAAATAAATTAGGTATTCTCAATACTTCGGCATATAACCCCTCAAATGGTAAAAACATTATTGCAAACTCGGTTGTATTGGGTGGATCTACATACTTTGTATGTATTTCCTTCGCAAAATTTTTAACTTTTGCTTCAAGTTCTTTTTTTGAGCGTTCTAGAAGATTTATATCTCCACTATCATAAGCCTCCATAAGAGACTCATAGTCTACTGTTGGGAATTTTGAGTCAATAGGTAGCCAAATATTTTTATCAGAATCATGTTTACTTGGTATCTTTATAGCGAATTCTATATTTTCTCTACTCCCTTCCTTGGTTGCAACATTTTGAGCATATTGATGCGGTGCAAGAAGTTGCTCAAGAATTGCTCCCAGCTGGTATTCTCCTAAAACTCCTTTTGTTTTAACATTTGACAAGACTTTTTTCAAATCTCCAACTCCATTTGCCAAATTCTGCATCTCACCAAGCCCTTTTTGTACAAGCTCAAGGCGTTCACTAACAAGTTTAAAAGATTTACCAAGTCTCGTTTCAAGTGTTTTATGTAATTTCTCGTCAACAGTTTCCCGCATTTTTTCTAACTTTGCTTCATTTCCAGCTTGAATTTCTGCAAGCTTCTTTTCAATAATTTCACGATTTTTTTCAAGTCCATTTGTTACTTGCTTCTCAAAATCAGTAATGCTTTTAGCTATCTCATCCCTATTTGTTCTTGATGATACAGATACTGAATCTAGGATAGATTTGATTTTATTATCTACCAATCCAGTAAAATTTGTAATTGTTGATGATAATTGTTCTGATACTGATTTGAGCGATAATGTTAAATCTCCTCTATATTTGGCCAAATTGACTTCCTAGTTCATTTCGAAAATTTAATTCATTTTCACCAAGCCGTGAATTAAAATCTGTTAATTTTTTCAAAACATCTTCTTGAGAACCTTATCGACTTTTTCCAAATAAAATAATCATCACAACAAATTGGATAATTACTAAAATTATCAATGCGAATTGAAGTGTAAGTCCTAATTCCATAATTTCCTCCAATGTTTTTTAGTTATTTATATACCACAAAATACATTTTGTCAATTATTTATAATTTCAGAAATAATGTCGCCTAACGTTTAAGGTATATGACGTTGGGTGAGCCTAACCGAGGCGAACCCAATGTGGCAGAGTTTTTTGCGTGGGAACGAGCGCAGCGACTGACCTGGCAAAAAACGTAGCCCAGAGGCGGTGCTTGTCGCCGCCGGAGCATATACCGTGTGTTATGTGCAATAGGGCTCAAACGTTTTGTGAATAAAATAATATAATTAATCTTGTGCAGATTTTCTTATTGTATATAAAATATTTAAGTTTTCATATATTATATTTATATTTTTAGGATTAATATTAATGCTTTCTAATATCAACTTATCAAAATCTTTCATCATTTTTGAGTCAACTCTTTCATTTATGGACATAATAGGTTCTTTTAATATATCATTAAAATAGTTTTTTATTTTATCTCTATTAATATCGCTGATTATTTCTATTTCTGGTATATATAAACCATTTTTCAGATTTGTTGGACTAAGATCTAAAACAGTTTCTCCTCTTCCAAAGCCCAATGCTTCAATTTGACTAATTATAATAGTTGAATTAAGTATAGCATGTAAAAGTTCTTTATCAAAAGTCTCTTCTTTCAAAGTAAAATTAATTAATCTTTGGTTTGTAAAAGCAGGTTCCATAAAACGCTGTATAAATATTTTAGTATCTGGATTCATTGATAATACAAAATTAGCTAAAGTATCATCATTCATTTGATACCAAAAATGATCTTTTCTTTTAAGAACATCAACTAATGGTTTTCCTTTCTCATTAACATCATTTTCAAATTTTTCAATCCAATCTAATGCACCATTATGCCCCATCTTTTGCAAATCATCTTTAGACGAATCACAGCAAAAAGCAAAATCATCAGTTTCAGCAAAATAAGAAAATTTACCTTTTGCTGTTTTTAGAACAGGTCGTAAATATTTTTCTTCAATTGTTTCAATTGCATTTATATTTGGAAAAAATAATTTATCCCATCCACGCCTTTCACCACGTGAAATGTTTAAATATTTATTTACTTTACAGAATTTGTTTATATTATCTGTTAACCATAATACATTGCAAAAGCAAGAATTGAAGCTTAAACCTAATTTATCTAATTCCATGGTCATTTTTGTATTATATTGCCTAATAATAATATCTGATGAATGAAAATTTAAGGAAATAATATCAGTTGCTATTTCATCAATATTAGAGCTCTCATCTAAAATTGTTTTTATTGTAATGAAATTTGTTATTTCATTATCATCAGATATCCTTCTTTTTTTACATATAACTAGATTTGTAACTACTTTTGTATTTTTAAACCATCTTTCATTCCCAGAAGTGATTACATATTCTATATGATAAAAATTTTGTAATAAATTTCTAAATATTTTTCCAGAATTTGTTGAAACCCATGAATTAGATACAATGAAGCCGATATAACCACCATCAATAAGTAAATCATAAAGTAAAAATGGTATATATGCATAAATATCACTTCTTCCATCTAATTTCATATCTTTACAAATATTATTATTTTTATAAAAGTTATCAATTTTTGATTTAACATTTGAATTTAATTGAGCAATATCTTCAAATTGTACAAATGGGAAATTTGAAATTATTGATGAAAATGTTGGAATTTTATAAGTATTTAAATTACCATTTGAGGGATCAACAAATTTAATTTCTTCTCCAACTTCTAATGAGAAAGCATCATGTGTAAAAATGTGTAATGATTCTGATATTACATCAGAAGAAGAAAATGCAAGTGTTGCAACTTGGATAGGAAATGCAAATTTATCACATGCCCAAGTTGTCATAATTGTTGATTTTCCGTCAATATTGTATTCACCTTTTATCTCTAGTATTTTTTTAACGATTGTTCCAGTGCCACAAAAAGGATCGATAGCATGACCATCTTTTTCATTTAATGATAAACGAACTAATAATTCTGCAATATAAGTTGGAGTTGCATATAATCCAGCTGCTTTTTTAATAGATGTTAATACTGCTGATTTTATTATTTCACTTAAAACGTCTTTACTTATTTTTGAGAATTCAAAATTGTGCATGTATTTAAAAATGTTGACAAGACGCCTCCAAACTTTGTCTGGTAAATATTCATCAAAATCAGCCGGACCTAAAACATTCCAATAATCATATTTATTACAAATTTCTTTATAAATATCTAAAGCATTACGAATGGAAATATCAGGTTCATGTAGTATTTTATTTTCTGGTAATTTATTATATGCATATAAAATATTTGTGAATATAAATCTATTAAACCATCTCATAATAACACAAAAAGCTAGTGGTGAATATGGTTCATCATATCCAGGATATTCTAATTTTACAAATCGCCACCATGACTTTATTTCTGAATCAATTTTCTTATTATTTCTGGATTGAGTTTTTAAAAAACTAGTAACTTCTGCTTGACAAGAAAAAAATTGATTAATTATTCCATTATCTGAAAATACAATATCGGCAGATACTTCCTTAATTTTTCCTGTAGTAAAATAATCATTTAGTTTAGATATAATTTCTATAGCACATTTTTTCCATATTTCAGGTCTATTTTGAACATCTGAACGAGATTTAAAAGGTAAAGACGATATACTAAAATTAAGATCTAGTATGTACTTGTCATTAGATTTATCATATATGTACAAATTGACATCTATTGCATTCCATAGTAAAAAACTATTTAACCCCAAATTTTTTGCTTTCAGAGCTGCATTCTCAATAAAATTTTCATTATTTATTGGAGTGTCAGGCATTTTTAGTTCCCATCCCTGTAAAACACTACCTGTTGTTTTATCTCCAAATAATAGTACATCAGGAAATAACGTTTGGAAATCCTTAGAAATAGAATACTCGCCACCGGCTCGCTGTATGGGTTTATTAATATCCAAAATGCTATTTATAAATGAAATGAGATCAATTGCCCACAAGCGTTCATTATACCGCAATTTTAATTCTTTCATTCTTTATATATTCCTTGATAAATCCTTCGCGTTCTAAGTGTTTGGAAAAAATAAGTTTGTTATCAGAATAAAAAGCATTATGCAGTCTTTCTTTTGTTATTTTAATCAAGTCAATATTTTCTTCTTTAAACAATCTAGCATCTTGATTTTTCTCTATTCCAATAAAATTCCTTTGTTCTAATACAGCAGAAACCAAAAAAGAACCCGCACCAGAAGTATTATCTAATATAACATCTCCAGGATTAGAAAAAGTTCTTATTAAATATCTTCCTAATTCAACAGGTTTTTGCGTTGGATGCCAAACGGTTCCTTCTGCCTCACTTTCAGGTGTTTTAAAATAAACAATATCATTAGGATATCGAAACCCATCTTTACTTTCTACTAAAACAGGCTGAAAATTTCCATAACTACCTGTATACTGATCTTTTCTTATTCCTTTAGAATATGATTTTCCTATACTCATTTGTGGATTATAAACTGGTTGATTTCTATAAAAAATACATATATCTTCATGCTTTCTTAATGGTTGTTTTTTTGCATTAAGAAAATTAGTTGGTTTAGACTTTTCCCAAACAATTTTATATTTAAAATATTTTTCATTACTTAAAATTAATTTTGCTGTAAATATTCCTTGAGAAGTTAATACTATTGCACCGTCTTTTTTAACGATACGATTATAACATTCCCATAATTTATCAAGAGGAATTACAGAATCCCATTTGTTTTGTGTTGTACCGTAAGGAAGATCACATAAAACCATATCAACGCATGAATCAGGAAGATATTTCATTAGATCTAGGCAATCTTCCTCAAAGACCTTATTGATATAATCTGTTAATTTCTTGTTTTTCCTTCTCATTCTTACAATATATCCTTAAAAAGCAATTATACAGTCATGTTTTTATAAAGTCAAGCATAAAATATGGCATTTTAAATACAGTAAATACATGTTTTTTAATCAAAGGAAATTGTAAATTTAATAAGAATGAGCCCTACTGCACATAACACACGATTAACGCTTCGCCGCCTGAGGGCGGCTCGGCTTCCGGTTTTGCTAGGTCGGTCGCTACGCTCGCTCCCACGCAAAACCTCCAGCACAGTTTGCCAGCCCTGCAAACCTTCGGTTTGCTTATTCGGGCTGTCAAACCGTCGTCAATCTTAAACGTTAAGCGACGTTGGGTTTTCACATATCCACAATTATTTTTTACACACTTATCATAAACCAATTTTTCTTTTCTTAAAACCTTTTTTCCATAATAGGTATATTATAACCGCATAATAAAAAAATGTTCTTTCGTTTTTCCCCTCGAAATAATACCGCCGAAGGCGGGGCGAGGCCCGTTATACTTTTCCAACTAGCGGCAATGCCGCTTTACATGATTTTGAAAAACCCATGCGCCGAAGGCACATTATATTATTTATTGGCAATAATTACCCAAAAACAAAATTAGAGCATTATGTGCTCCATGGGGAAAACGATTGTCTTATACATTATACCATGCTTTTTTGCCATTTTTAGGTTTGATATTCCATAAACATTATCTTTTCAATCAATGCCGCCGCAGGCGGGCAAAGCCCAAAATATTTTCCCAACTAGCGGCGAAGCAGCTTTACATGATTTTGCAAAAAACTTGCGCCGGAGGCGCACCCGAAATCTCTATTTTATTTTGTTCTAAAAACAAATTTATTCCAATGGAGATATTTGAGAAAATTCTTATCCACACAATTAACCAGTAGCCGAAACATACTTGGCCATTAGTTATGGATATATCTTGGAGAATTATATCAACAGAAAATATATTATGTCAATTTTTTTCTTCCATTTTTCTTCAACATCAAAGTCCCAATGTCGCTTAACAGCGAAGGTAACTGACGTTTGGGGCAGGTTATAGGGCTTGCGAAGCAATGTCCCCTGCCCCAAATGTGGGTAGAGCAAGGCGTGGGAGTAAGCGAAGCGCCCGACCTAGCCTTGCAGAACCCCAAGCCGCCCAAATGGGCGGCGGAGCAGTTACCGTGTGCTAGGCGAAGTAAACCTCATGGAATTAGAATTAGTTCATATATCTATTAACCAATCTGATAATGCTATGATATGTTCAGGTTTTGTCAAATTAGCAACATTATTAATGTATTTTGATTTTAAATTTTCGAATAATTCTGTCGCCATTTTATATTCTATTGCCGCACCTATAAAAAAAATATATGGGGTATAACCTTTTTTCTTAAATGCTACTTTAATTCGGTCAATAGCGGTCTTTGCTGTTTTCCAATGCTCATCAGCACCAGCAGGATCAATACCGCCTTTTAATTCTCCCAAAGCTACATAATGCTCACAATTTCCAATTATTGTTTTTATTTCGTCTGTATGAGCTCTGTTTAATAAAATCATGTCAATATTGTTTTTTACAACAGGAACAGTAATATTAAAATACAAAGTTCTATTTTTGTTTTTACTTGTTTTCCATGAAATTCCACGCGAACTTTCAATTTCTGTATCTTCAGTTATTTCTTTTGAAGAAATCCATTGATTGGTATTATTTATCAGAACACTAAAATTCTTTTTGGACATCCTTAACGCAGAAATGATAGCTACGCATAATTTTCTTTGTGCTAATGCACCAACAATATTTCGCATTTTGCCACCAAGCGTATCGCCTTTTGTTAGCAGGAAACGAAAAATCAATTCTTCTTTGAATTTACTACCAGCAGGAACTAGAAACTTTTCGATGAATTCCTTTATTGAAGCTAAACAGCCATCATCACCTAAGTGAGAAGCCGCCTTGTCAGAAATTCCTGAAGCAGCAACCAAGCCACTTCTTATATTAGGAACTTCTAGCAATTTTTCTGGTGTGATGATTTTTTTTATTCTATGTTGCAGTACCCCTGCTTCTTCAATAAAAGGTGTAGCTCTTCGATTCTTCTCCAATGCAATAGCAATGAAACCCGCTCTTGTTTCAGTGTAAGAAGTTACCAAGTCTTCTGGTTTTTTAATATAAGTAAATCTATCCATTATTTTTTTCTCCAAATATATACACATTTCCTTAATGGCTCTCTGCCATGTATTCCCATTTGTTGACTGCTGTTTCCTTTTCCGATTGGTAAAACAGCTATTTCTTCTATCTGAAAACCTATTTTTGCAGCAATATCAGACAAAATAAGGTCAACAGAAATACTTGCTCCCGCATATCTGACGTTATCGTTCACCATCACAACTCGGCCTCCAGATGTTAGGATTCGATGTAATTCAAAAATGACACAAGCCATTTCATAAAAATATCCTTTGATCATGCGTGGGATACCATTATTATTTAATGTCTTTTCTTCTTTTTTAGTGTGAAGATAGTCAAATATTTTTTGCAATAACTCATGGTTTTTGCAAATTGATAAAACATGAATCCATTCTGGATTAATAGCGAATAAATCTTTCTCCCTATTTTCTACAGTGCAACTTAGCATTTCCTGACGTAATGCCAACAATCCTTTTTCATCAATTCCCAACATTGCTAATTCAAGTGCATATGTTCTTGTATAATCATAACGGTTACAATATGGTGGTGATGTTATAACGAGATCAACAGTATTTTTATTTATATATGGTAATTGATTTAAACAAGAACCGTCGATAAGAGTTATTTTTCCTTTTTTTGATGTTGAATCAAATGTATCAAATAAGGAATAGGAATTTTTACCCTTAGAATCTGAAAGTATCTCTGATAGCTTTTCAACGATAGCAGTATTGAATTGAAGGATTTCTCCCTTATCAAATGGTATTGCTCCCAAACAACGTCCTGAGCGTTGATCCCAACGCAAATATTGACCATCCTTACGGGTAAAACTGATACTTTCAAGAATACAAAATAATGCCAGTAATAGCACTGACTTGACATAATGATTCTCATTCTGCATACAAGATAGATATTTTTTTATGAGAGTAATATTTTCTTCAGGATAAGCCCCATCGGTAATTTTTAGAACCGTAAAATCCCTTTGTCCCTGATGTTCAATCCATGGTTTTGTATCTTTCCACAAAAACAATCGTTCAAAATCAGAACTTGAAAAATTGGTTAACAGTTCTCGTGTTTTTATAATATGCTGTCCGATAGGCAACAGTTCTATGCCTATTGCATCTACTCCTAAGTCAGTTGCACCAAAGAGCGTTGCTCCGCTTCCAGCAAATGGATCTAAAACACTTTTTGTAATGTCTATACCATGTCTGCGTATATGATAATCTACTAATTGTGCAGAAAACCCCTCTTTGTACTTATACCACCTATAAAAGGGGATATCTTTATTACCTTGAAAACTTACGATTTTTCTATTTAACATATGATCTATATGCATATAAGATTCGTACTCATTTTTTAATGAGGAATCAAGTCGTTCTATTTGATCAAGAAAACCACAATCTGTATTTGATGATTTTACTACCTCAATAGCCGTCAAACTCATGCATTTTGCCCCATTTTGACTTTCATTGTATTGTTCCCCTAAATAAAACAATCTTAACCAACATTTTAACACCTTTTTGAGCTATTGACAAGGCCAGCATATTGGATAAAAGGTACATGGGTAAAGTCTGGAGTTGATATTATATAGGGATTGCACAATTTTTTAGGTCATGACATCATAATTATGCTGTAGTATGAGAATTCTGACTAAAAAAATGGAGTTCAATAGAAAATGAAAGCTGAAAAACAGAGATTATCCAGAATTATCTCAGCAATAAAAGAAAAATTCCCCGAAGAACAGGATATTTTTGGTTACGAAGGAATAAATAAAAATGGTATAATCTCATCTCTAGAACAAACTTATACATTTTTAGGGTTATTTGAAGAAATCAATAATGATGTCGAAACAGTCTGGATAAAAAGGAAATGAGTAAAATATTTCGATGAAATTTCCAAGCTCCTAAAATTAGTTAATACTGATACTTGGAAACAAGACTTTGATCGTTTTCTTGATTTGATTTTTGATATGAGAATATGCGTAAAGGAAATGTACATTGCATTAACAGACAAACCAACAAGGGCTGAAGAAGATATTCAAAGAGCCAAGGAACAGCACATTGAATTACAAACTTTTTATAATTCAATTTCTACAAATTTAGAAACAATAAAAAATGGTTCTATAGATTCTGAGACATTACTAACAGAATTAAAAGAGCTAAAAACGAGTTTAACTTCTGTTAATGAAGAGGCAAAAAATATTATTAGTAATATAACTGTTATGGAGGAAAGTGCAAATTCATCAAGTAAATCAATAGAAGAAATTTCTCCAAAAATAGCAGCTGCTTTTACTGAAATAAAAGAATTGCACAAAACATTAAATCTCGATGCAGAGAAAATAAATACTATGTCAACAACTTGCGAAAAAAATATTGAAAAAATAAAACTTAGGGAAGATACCCTTCAAAAGCAAATTGAACTTGATAAAAAAATTCAAAAAGAAATACAACAAACATTGCAAGATGTTAATAAACATGGTATGGCTGGTGCATTTCTGAAAAGAAAATTAGAGTTGAAATGGACTGCGGTGACATGGGGTGTTTTAAGTGTAATATCTATTGGGATATTAATAACCATTTCATATATTTTTGCCAATGCAATTCTAGACGCTACTGATATGGATATTTTAAAACATTTATTCAAAATACCTTCTGTCATTGCTGGTGTTTGGTTAGCATGGTTTTGTATTAAGCAGTTTGGTTATACAATTCGTATTCGAGAAGATTATTCATTCAAATATGCTATTTCTATGGCGTTTGAGGGATATAAGAATGAAACAAGAGAAATTAACGAAGATCTGCTGGCTAAGTTACTTGAAGTTACAGTTGCAAATATTTCTACTAATCCAATTATGTTATATAACACAAAATCAAACCATGGAAGTCCTTTGCATGAATTAGCTGAAAGCATAAAAAGTTTCTTTAAGCTTGAAATGAAAGCAGAAGCAAAAGTTGATTCAAAAGATCTACCAAAAATACCATTATGATAAATTTTGGTTTATTTCGCCTAGCGACCCACAGATGACCCGATGTGTATCGGGTTGTCTAGGATAAGGCGTAACTCATCGCTTGTTATCGGAACAAGGTCTATTATCTTGCCTTCTTTGGTTTGTACCAATAGCAAAGGCCAATCAGACCCGGCAGCAGATGCCTCTATTTAAATTCGGAAAGGTCAACCTTTTTGGCTACAGCGCTGTTTGTTTTAGCCATAATTTCTCCTTCGCTTTATTTACCATTGTGATCGTGGAGGTGAACGCTCCGATCATCAACAAGGGACTGGTTAAACGGCTTACGGTTACTTTCCCGGATAATGTTGTCATTCTCCGACATTTCAAAAAGCCGTCTGTCATACGGGCACTCCCCGCCAAAGACCAGACCTAAAATAAAAATTGTTATTACGACGCTCCCCGCTATAAAAACAAGCACAAAAAGTACAAATAACCACATTACAATACCCTCAAGGAAAAAATTGGCCTTTCTTATATCTTCCTGATACTTCTCAGGAACATTGCCCATCTCCATATTCGTATCCTAATGGATCGCTAATTTTTTGTCAATGTTTTAGCCTTTCTTTGTCGCTCTTTGGCTTCTATGTGTGCGGATAATTATTTACAACGTTCCCGAAACCAACCCCAGCCAGATGCAATAATACTCTGGCGTGTTAAACCTGCGACCGGGGCGGCCGTACTCATACATCAGGACAGCTATCGACCCACAGATGACCCGATATGTATCGGGTTGTCTAGGATAAGGCGTAACTCATCGCTTGTTATCGGAACAAGGTCTATTATCTTGCCTTCTTTGGTTTGTACCGATAGCAAAGGCCAATCAGATCCGGCAGAAGCGATAATTCTTGGATCAACCAGCACTGTCCCTGACACAAAAACGCGATCATCCTGCCTGTTCCTGAGACCGCGTGTAACTGATGATTGCTCTACCCTTACATCAATCATTGCCACTCCTCCGGGAACACTACGGATTGCATTGTCCATTGCCCGTTCCATCCGCCTGTCCTGATCGCCTCTCCACTGCATAAAGAAATTCTGAAACCTCCTAGATTGGCCAGTTATTAGCTGTGCAGTTCTGCTGAATTCATCAACCCTGCTCAAATCAACGGTCATAGTTGATGCCACTGTAAACTGGGCCAAGTGTTCCATATAGGTGGTAACACATCCGATAATTGTCATACTGAACACCATTATCAGTATCAGTATTCCCAAACTAAACCTTTTGTTTGCCATGCTTTTCTCCTTTCATTGGCAACCAATGTTTTATGTGTATAAATTCATAAAACCCATGTTTTTTGGCAATGCAAAAACTTTGCACCAAAATTTCAGGTTTTATGACACATAACACGTATGCAGATGTCTCCACCACCATCTTTGTCGTAAACAGACATCGAAAACCCCTTGTCCTCTGCGTTGCCTGACTGTGCCCGCCCTAAAGGCGAACAATCATGCCGTGCGGCACGATTTTTTAATAGTATACAGCCAATGGGAATAATGTCAAGTATTGATTATGCTATTTAGCATATGATGATTTTATGGGGTTCAAAGAAAACCTGAAATCGGAACTGGCGTATCAGGGTATGCTTGTCAAGGAGCTGGCGGAAAAGACGGGGATAAGCCGGCACACGCTGGACAACTACCTTAACGTAAGGGAGCGTATCCCAACTGCCGATGTCGCGGTAAAAATAGCGCGCGCATTGGGGGTTACGGTTGAGTATTTGGTAACGGGCGAGGAAGCCCATGCGGAAAATTCCGGGCTTGGCCCCGAAACACGGGCCCTTGTTCAGAATTTCAGGCTTTTGGGCGAAGGCGACCGGAAAAAGATCATGGCGATTGTGCAAGTGTTCAAAAACCACGGCATTGTCCGGCCCGGCGCAAACCGCGCGTAACGCAATAAAAACTGGCGCATTGCCACTATGCGTTTTTTCGTTTATAAGTAATCATATGGATTTTACAAATATTCTAAAGCCCGGCCTTAACGCCGAAAAAACCGTTGTTGTGGCGCAAAACAATACTGCCAGCGCCCTCGGTTCCGGGGGGCTTGATGTCTTCAGCACCCCCTCGATGATCGCCCTTATGGAGTTGACCTCCCTTTCCGCAGTGGCCCCCCTGCTCCCGCCGGGCTGGTCAACCGTGGGTACGGAGGTCAATATCAAGCATCTTTCAGCCACCCCCTTGGGCATGAACGTCCACACCCACGCGGAACTGCTTGACGTTGACGGCAGGGCCCTTGTCTTTGCGGTGGAAGCCTTTGACGAAGCGGGGAAAATAGGCGAGGGCACACACGGCAGGTTTATTGTCGAAAACGAGCGCTTTATGGCTAAAACCGGGGGCAAAAAGGCTTCTGCGTGAGGTATGCCTCTTGTTGAAATTACATATAACGGTTGCGCTCTAAACATCACAAAAAATCAAAGCGCCCTGCGTCTCCGTGCAGTATAGTGGCGGAGATATAAATGAAAGCATATACAACGTGGATACTCGCCGCAGCAATCCTGTTTGCAGGGTGCGCCAGTTCCGGTTTATTCCGGGAAGTCAGCTACACACCGGGCATATATGAGGGAACCGGCCGGGGATACCGGGGGCCGGTTCATGTGCGTGTCCAAGTGTCCCCGGGCGGGATCGAAGATATTGTGATTACAAGGCACAGGGAAAGCGTTTTTCCGGGCCTTGCCGCAATGGAAGAACTCCTTGAAGCGGTTCTGGAGCATGGCTCGACAGATTTGGATACCGTGTCCGGGGCAACGTTGTCCAGCAGGGGCTTCTTGGAAGCGGTGGAAAATGCTCTAATGCGCGCCCGGCAATAGGGAATATTCACAATTTCAGAATTTGTGGTATACTTAAAGCATGAGCAACTGCATTTTCTGTAGAATTATAGGCGGGGAAATACCCGCAAAAAAGGTATACGAAGACGAGGAAATCCTTGCCTTTGACGACATGAACCCCCAAGCGCCGGTGCATATACTGGTAATTCCTAAAAAGCATATCCGCAACATGATGGAAGTGGATACCGGGGATACGGGCCTGTTGGGGCGGCTGTTCTTCAAAGCGCAGGAAATCGCCCAGAGTAGTGGCTGTGCGGAAAAAGGCGCACGGTTTGTCGTTAACTGCAAATCCAACGGCGGCCAGACAGTAGACCACCTCCACTGCCATGTTCTGGGAGGCAGGTTTATGACGTGGCCCCCGGGTTGACAACCGGATTGGACGCCTGCGCCTGCTGACATTGTTGATGCGCAATTGAGCCTTTCCCGAAATTGCGAGCCTTCGGTTCTTAGGGGGGTGTATAAATAACAGGAGGCATCATGAATAAAATCGTAAACAGGCTAACCTTGACCATATTTTTGGTCGTTTTACAGGTCGCCGTGGTTATTTTTTTCGCGGCTACCGTCCGAACATTTTTGCCTTTTATGGCTTACGTTTCGATGGGCATAAGCGCATTGGTTTTTTTGTTCATAATCGGAAGCGATAAGGCATCTTCATACAAGATAAGCTGGGTTATTATAATCCTATTGTTTCCGATAGGAGGGGGAACACTTTACCTTGTTGCCGGAAACAAACGGCCAACAAAAAAAATAGCCGCACATATGGATAAACACGCATTGGTTGCCAGACTTTTGGACGCAGATGGCAATTTGCCATTTGTTGACAAGGTGCAGTGCGGTAGAATGTACAGCCTTTTTCAGTATATCCGAAACTGCTCGTCTTACCACGCATATCAAAACACACACGTTAAATACTATCCTATGGGTCAACTGATGTTTGAAGATATGCTTGCCGGGCTTGCAAAGGCTGAAAAGTTTATTTTTGTAGAATATTTTATCATCAAAAAAAGCCATATGTGGGACAAAATGCTTGAAGTGTTAGAGCATAAAGCAAGTCAAGGCGTAGATGTCAGGCTGATTGCGGATGATATGGGGTCACATAGGCTTTTTTCCCGTTCGTATGAAGCGGGCCTAAGGGCCAAGGGTATTAAAGTGCTGAGGTTTAATCCCCTAGTGCCATATCTGCAATTGTTCATGAACTACCGCGACCACAGAAAGATCATGGTTATTGATGGCCTTGTGGCGTTTAACGGCGGTATAAACATAGCCGATGAATACATCAACAAGAAAAAACCCTTTGGTATATGGAAAGACACAGGTGTTCGTTTAGAAGGCGATGCCGTGTGGAGCTTTACCCTTATGTTTATCGAAATGTGGGACACTTTCTGCAAGGCCAATGAACACATAGACAATCACCTTTCATACAAATGCGCAACGCCTGATACGATAAAACCAGACGGTCTTGTCTTGCCTTATAGTGACAGCCCCCTTGATAACGAGGAATTGGCGGAAAATGTTTATGTAGATATACTTTATCATGCAGAGAAATATGTTTACATTTTTACGCCTTATTTAATTATTAGCGAAAAAATGTCCAAGGCGCTTCAAATGACCGCAAAGCGCGGAGTGGATGTTCGCCTTATCACACCCGGTATATCGGACCAAAAAATTCCGCATCGTTTGGCTCGCTCATACTACAGACGCTTACTTAAAGCCGGCGTAAGGGTTTACGAATACACGCCGGGATTCCTTCACGCCAAAAGTTTTATTAGCGATGATGAAGTCGCAATTGTCGGAACGATTAACCTTGACTACAGAAGCCTGTATCTGCACTTTGAATGCGCCACATTACTGTTCCGTTCAAGCGCCATACCGGACATAAAAACCGACTTCATTCTTACGCTGGAGGAATCGAGGGAAATTAAGCTGGACAGCAAGAAAAGGCGAATCTTCGGTGAGTTGATCGATGCTATTCTGCACTTGTTCGCACCGCTTATGTAATGCAGGTACTGTACAGGTAGCCATTTCGCCTAGCAAACAACATCTACCCCCAACACACCCGCTCCGCCCGCCTGTTGCGGCGGGCGGAGCGGAACAAACTCCATCAATAGTTAATTACACGGAGTTCGAAGTATGCCTGCGGGTGGACGCAGACGGGGCATTTTCCGGGGGCGGTTTCGCGGTCTTCGATGTGTCCACAGTTCCGGCAAATCCAGATGGATTTTTCCCTTTTGGCGAAAACGCTGCCGCTTTCTACGTTTTTTAGCAGCTTAAGGTAGCGTTCTTCGTGTTCTTTTTCGATTTTGCCAACAGAGTCGAAAAGAACGGCAATGTCGTTAAAGCCTTCTTCGCGGGCATCGGATGCCATGCGCTTGTACATTTCTGTCCACTCGCCGTTTTCCCCTGCGGCTGCGGCTTTAAGGTTGTCGGCTGTGGAGGGAAGATCACCGCCGCACAGCAGCTTAAACCAAATCTTTGCGTGTTCTTTTTCGTTGCCCGCTGTTTCTTCAAAGATTGCCGCAATTTGCTCGTAGCCCTCTTTCTTCGCCTTGGAAGCAAAGTAGGTATACTTGTTTCTTGCTTGGCTTTCGCCCGCAAATGCTTCCATTAGATTTTTCTCTGTTTTGGTTCCTTTCAGGTTTGCCATTTTTTTGTCTCCTAAAAAATAATATCTGCAGGGCCTCTTGCAAGGCTCCATACGCATGCATCTGTAGTCCGGCTTATTGACTGGTTTGCGGTTTTTCCACAACGCCCTTGGGCCCTAAATCACCACTGCGATCATAATATGAGGTGTGGAGCATCCGCTCAGCCAGCGGGCTTAAAGGCTTTTCATAATATTGCCTGTACACTTCGGTGATGTCGGGGTTGTCGTGGCTTAGGCGCAACGCCATTCCGTTGTCCTTTGCGTAAAGGGCGCTGATGCGGGCGCTGCGTATCTCGTCAGTCATTGGCACGTGGGTTTTCGGCTGTCCGCCGCCGCCGATACATCCGCCCCGGCAGGTCATAACCTCAACAAAATCGTAGGCGCACTTGCCGGCGGCTTGATCTTCAAGCACTTGCTTTGCATTGTCTATACCGTGGACAACCGCCACCCGCACCGGCGTTCCGGCAATGGTAACAGAGGCGCTGCGGATGCCATCCATGCCCCGGACAGGCATCAGGTTCATAAAATCGCCTGGGGGAGTTTTTCCGGTTAAAAAATGATACGCTGTTCTCGCGGCGGCTTCCATAACGCCCCCGGTGTTGCCGAAGATAACACCAGCGCCCGATGCCGCGCCCATAAGCCTGTCGTATCCGCTTTCGGCTAAAGCGTTAAAATCAACCCCTTCTTCTTTGAGCCATTTCGCAAGCTCCCTTGTGGTAATGACATAATCCATATCCCGCATACCGGGAATATTAAGTTCCCTTGACGCAGCGTTCATTTCCTTTCTGCGTATTTCAAACTTCTTTGCGGTGCATGGCGTAACCGCCACATTTACGATTTTTTCGGGGGCAATGCCGTTTTGCTTGGCGAAATATGTTTTGATGGTGGGCCCCTGCATTCCAATCGGGCTTTTTGCGGTGGAAATGTGGGGCAGCATTTGGGGAAAAAAGGTCTCGGTAAATTTTACCCACGCCGGGCAACAGCTTGTAAACTGGGGTAACGGCTTTGTTTTGTTGGCAATCCGGTCAACCAGTTCGGACGCTTCTTCCATGATTGTCAGATCGGCGGAAAAATTGGTATCCAGCACGTAATTCGCACCCAGCGCCCGCAGGGATGCTACCATTTTACCTTCAACAAACGCGCCCGCCGCAAGCCCAAACTCCTCGCCCAAGCCAACCCTTACGGAAGGAGACGTACTAAAAATCACGATTTTGTCCGGGTCGGCAATGGCTTTTTTCACCTGAGTATACTCGTATTGCTCGGTGATTGAATGTGCGGGACACACATTGGCGCATTGTCCGCAATGGATGCAAATGGGGTTATCCCCGGCGCTTTCCAGATCATACATCCTTCCAACTGCGCTATCAGTCTCACAGACACGGCGGCACGCACCGCACTTGATACAAAGTTCCTCGATGCGCTTTATCGCGGGGTTACCTTCTTCAATTGGGATACGAACATCGGTAAATTTGTGCTTGCTCATAAAAATCTCCTTGTTAGGAAGGATAGCCCTTATCAGTAATGATTGTCAATAGGGGCTCGGTTGTTTTTTTTAGAACCTGGATTATGTTGCGATTTTGTGTATTGAAAAAAAGCTTGCCAAATTCTCGGTTTGTGTGATACGATCCTAGTAGCGACAATACAGCAACAAGGGGGATGGGATGGTAAAAAGAGGCGGTTTCAGAATTGACGGTGTTGGAAGGGGGCATTTACGGAATGTTATTGGAACGCTGAATAGGGACAAACTATTCAGAATGAACGATCCGGGCTTTATGAGTATCCCTGAGATATTGAGTGAAGCGGGAAACCAGAAGAACGTGGTGGAACTTAGAAGCGCCAGCTTGCAAGCTAACAGGGGCACGGAACCTGTCATATACTCCACGGGACAGTCCCATGACGAGTTCTTGCGGACGGGCAAGTTCTTTTATGCTTTTGGGCGCTTCTTACCTTCAGCGCAATGGGGGCGGTTTGACTGGGGAAAAGGACGGCGAGCCGCCCACGCACGAATTGTCCGATACGGGGCAGGAAATGCACGAGGACTTTACGGCGCTCCGGAGCCAGGGGGAAGATATATGGGCGGACGAGTCAGACCCTGTGGAAGCTGTTACCATTACGGCGTGCGGAAAAATCGGGTACTTGGAAAAAAGCAGACAAGTAAAGTTTGTTCACAAGCTGGCTGATAAGATTGAAGAATGGATGGAGGAACGGAAATTTGTTCTGGATGAGCGGGACTATTTGCGGCAGATTTTAAAATACAAAAAAAGAATTACGAGCTTTGAGCCATTGTATCCCATACGAACAAAGGCAGACCGGTGGATGGAAGAAGAACTTAGAAACGAATTGCGAAGGAGGGCCGGGGTATGACAGAGCATATGACGAGGGCAAGCGCTCGAAATCTTATACTTGATACAATCCGTGAATATAACGATGCGGTGATGGTTCCGTTACGCAAAAACAAGAACCGCTTACACAGGGAAGTCCATGCCAATGCGATAAGCCTGCTGGAACACTCCGGCCCCGGATTTTCCGCCGCCGTGCAGAATTGGGGAAAGCTATCCGATGAAATAATGGGCTTGAATAATTTTCAGATGTCCCAACTGTTAAGCCTGTGCAGGGACATAAGCATACTGAACGACCTGCCGGTTCGTAACAGAATGCCCGAATCTATCCCCGAAGACAGCCCTGTAAGGTATGTAGCCCCTAATGAAACCGATTTTAACACCCAAAGGCTCACTGAACTAAATGACCGGATTAAGAACGACTTAGAAAGCCTTAAAGCTGAGGCGGATAGAACATACCGCGTATTCGCAGGAATTGTAAACTTTATGTCGAGCACAGATATTACCGGTATATTTACCCAAGTCGAAAACGCAGGGCGTTTAGCTGCCGAATCATTCCAGTGGCTTGGATGGCTGCTGCATCTTTTTCCGAATGAAAATGATAGAAGAACGATATTTGAATATATCGAAGCGGTTCAAGGTTTCTTTAGGAGCGTGGATATGGCTTCTGCCAGAAGAGAAATTGAGAATAACATTTTCCTTAATCACATAAACGCTCCCGCCGGAAGAGCGGCGAATGCCGCCGCTGGTATGTCAATGGTTGCTGGGCGCAGGAGAGAAACCATAACCGAAGATGACATCGAACTGCTGGAGGGAGCAGGGGATGAATGGGTCGAAGAGAGGCGGCAAAGTTTGAGTGCTTGGCTTGAAGCAAGAGGATGGAGCGCCAGCATTTGGCCGCCATGGTCGCCCCATCTTGAATGGAGCGGCGATACTTCTAATTTTAGAATTGATGGATTTCCCATAAGAATTACTTATAGCCATAGCGCATTAAACGGGGACAAGATAACGCTGTTTTTTAATTGGGATCCGTTCGATGATGATTTCTCGGGCGGCGCAAACATGGGATTTACGTTTGATAGGGAAGAAGGAGTAACTGAACTGGGCTTAGGCTATAGAATTGACAAAACCACAAATAATGGTTTTTCTCTTACGCTTCATTCCAATTCAAGAATAGCGTTGAATAGTTTTGCTAACATGGAAGTAGACGCTTCGGTAACGCTTGGCGGCAACCCGGGCTTTTCGGCGGGGATTGATATGGTTCTTGACGAAGGAAGTGTTAGTGGAGGAGGCCGTGCTAGTGCCTCTGCCGATGGTGCTCATAGTTTTGGCTTGTCTGCATTTGCAAGAATTACTGACCGTTTAAGTGTAAACGTTGATTTCAGAATGGGTGTGGATAGTGATAGAAATGAAACAACGAAGGCTAGGGTTTTATTTAACATCCGTTATTAAAGGAGTAGGAAATGAAAAAATATCTATGTTTAGTTTTTGTCTTAACGTTTGCTGTTAACACTGTATACTCTGAACCGCTTGTTCCGCAAGAGTATTTTGATATGACGGCAACATACTTTAATGAAGGCAGGTTTTATGAAGCACGTGCAGTTGTCGAAAGAGCGATACGTTTAGATCCAAAAGATAAGACATTGCATTTAGCGTTAGGACGTATACTCCTTGGTCTGGGTGATAGTTATCTTGCACTTAAGAGTATTAACCGTGCGATTGAATTGGACAATATGTATGCTGAAGCGTATAATATACGAGCAAATGCGCATGAATTTTTAAATGATTTTGATGCAGCCCTTCACGATATGAACAGGGCAATATATTTGGAGCCTGAAAACGCTAGATTCTATTCAAATAGGGGCGCATTTTTCGCAAGGATGAGACAATTAGAAAACGCATTAACAGACTTAAATAAATCAATAAGCCTGAATGATGAATCTTCAAGAGGGTTTTCTAATAGGGGGGCTGTGTTTATTCTTCTAGGAAGACATGAAGAAGCAATGGCTGATTTAGACACCGCAATACGGTTAGACAGCAATAATTATATAGCCCATTTTGACAGAGGCTATATAAATTTGCTGCATAGAAATAATCCCCGCGAAGCAATACTGGACTTTACAGAAACAATAAGAATTAACCCCAATCATAGCGATGCCTACTATAACCGTGCTTTCAGTTACCGCCAGCTTGTAAACTCGACAGACAACTTGGCACGGGCTTTTTATTACCTACGAAGGGCGCAGGAAGATGAGGCAATGGCGGACAGGCTGGACAGTCAAGGGGAATAAGCGTCGAAAGGACACGTAATGATGAAGGGGTAGAAACAACGAAGGCCGGGGTTTTGTTTAACATTCGTTTTTAGGGAGTTCAGAGATGAGAAAATATTTTTATTTGTTCTTTTTACTCATAATAACCAGTAACAATATATTCCCCGAAACAGCAGACGAGTATTTTCGTAGGGGCGAAGTATATTTCAATAAAGGCAGGTTTCATGAAGCGCGCTCGGTCGTTGAAGCAGGTATACGCCTAGACCCAGAGAATAAAATGCTGTATTTGGCATTGGGAAGTATATTTTTTCGCTTAGGCGATACTGATTTAGCGCTGGAAAATTATAACCGCGTTGTTGAACTAGACGACACTTTTGCCGAGGTATACGGAATGCGTGCTTTAGTTTACGAATCTTTGGGTAATTTTGACAAAGCTCTGGAAGGACGCAACATGGCAATACTTTTAGAGCCTGAAAACGACAGATTCTATAGGTTCAGAGGCGTACTTTTTGCACGATGGGGGCATTTTGAAAATGCACTAAAGGATTTTAACAAAGCAATAAGCCTGAACAATGAAGCTTCAGTAAGTTTTTCCGGCAGGGGGAGTGTTTTTTTTTATTTAGAAAGATATGAAGAAGCGATGGCAGATTTTCATACTGCAATACAATTAGATAACAATAATTATGTAGCCTATTTTGGTAGGGGCTTTATAAATTTAATGCAAGGGAGATTTTATGAAGCAATACTGGACTTTACAGAAACAATAAGAATAAACCCCAATCATAGCAATGCATACTATAACCGTGCTTTCAGTTACCGGCAGCTTGTAAACTCGACAGACAACTTGGCACGTGCTTTTTATTACCTACGAAGGGCGCAGGAAGATGAAATAATGGTAGATATTCTTGATAATAGGCTTAGGCAATGAAAAAAAACATTTGCCTGTTGTTTGCTTTTGCGGTAATTGCAGCTAATATATTCGCTGTAACAGTTGATGAATACATCTCTGCTGTAGAAGAATATTTTTACCAAAATAAGTTTGAAGAAGCCCTTGTTATCCTTGAAGAAGCCAAGCGGGTTTTTCCCGAAAATGCGATGTTGCATCAAATAACCGGGGATATGCATTACCGGTTAGGCAGAATTGCTTTGGCTCTGGAGTATTCTTTCCGCGCAACTGAATTAGACCCTTCCCTTGTTGACGCGCATAGTTTTCGTTTTCTTGTTTTTAGATCGTTACATAATTACGAGGAGGCGCTTAGGCATATAAATAGGGCATTACAGTTGGAACCTGAAAATGCAATCCTTTATCATACTAGAGGTCTGTTTTTTGACCAACTTGGTTGGTTTGACTTGGCGCTTGCTGATTTAAACAGGGCGATTGAGATCTCCCCCTCCTCTGTAAGTTTCCATGAAAGGGGTGCAATTTATGCCACATTGGGTAATATTGAACGTGCCCTAGCTGATTTTAACGAAGCAGTACGGCTTGACAGTGAGAGTATGCGTAGCCTTAATGCCAGGGGGACTGCATTATTTGTGTTGGGTAGGCACGATGAGTCGCTTGCCGACTTTGATACTGTGATACGCTTGGACAGCAATAATTTTAGCGGATATTTCAATAGGGGGGCGGCAAACCTTAATCTTGACAGGCTAGATGAAGCCTTGCGGGATTTTACAAGGGCAATAGAGATAGACCCGTATGAAAGACAGAGCTTTCAATTCCGTTCTGTGGTGTATGAGTTCCTTGCAGAGCAAGCAAGCGATCCAGAACAAGCGCAGCGTTACCTGCAACTGGCGCAGGAAGACGAGGCAATGGCGGACAGACTGGAAACCGGCGGGGGCGATGATCCTACGCCCTTTGTACGTGTCGCACTTGAAGGAATGTGAGTTCCGCTGCAACTTAAATGACGGATTTAGATCGGAGGCAATACGATGGGTAAGAGCAATTGCGCGGATAATGGAAAACTCAGGCTTTATAACTACGGCGACAAGATATGTGAGGGAGTTACCTAGTGAATATGTACGGTAAACAACGTACCGCTCGGTAAATAGTCGCCCTGAGTTGGGGGGTTATCATCAACAAATATCAAAAAACAGCGTAAATTTGGGGTACTTTGGCCTGTTATTTTACAAAATTATATATTGCTAAAAATGGCAAATTCGATGTACAATGAGTGCTTCAAGTACATAAACTGGCTAGCCTGACGGATTATTTACCAGTACTATAGATTGTGGACAATTTGTGGAAAACTTTGGTTTTTTTTGTTTCTTCTTCGCCCGGAAGGCAGGGGAACAAAAAAGCTGGTAAGCGGTTTTATCGTGCTTGTATCTAATTCTTTGTGGTATAAGGAGTTACAAATTACTACTATTCAAGTTTTAAGGTATACCGCGAAAATTATAATTTTTTTTCCTCTTGAAAATTAAAAAAAATTGTTAAAAGTTTGTGGATAACGTATTGATATCTTGGGGTTGGCCCAAAACGCCGGGTTTTGGAGCGCCTCTTTGTGGGGAAGGTTATGGCTGATTTGGAGTACAGAACATTTTGGGATAAGACCCTTTCCCTGCTCAAAAAGGAGCTGGGGGACGAGGAATATGGTATTTGGTTCAATAAAGTGGAGTATCTTCGGACAGAAGGGCAGGTACTGTACGCTTTAGTGCCGTCAACCTTCTTTCTGGAAATGTTCAAGTCCAAATATTTACCCCGAATTACCAGCAAACTTGGGGAGTTGGCGGGAGAAGGCCTGACCATTACTCTGGAAGTCCCAAAGAAAGGGGAAAAAAGCCGGGGAGCGCCCCCCCATCCGCCCCATGTTGAAGGAAATCCGGCCCCTTCCGGGCAAAAAAACCCTTCTTCCAATGATTCAGGTTCCGCCCAAACCTCCGCCGCCAAAGAGGGCAAAAAAAACAACTCTCAGCTTCAGGAAGAATACACGTTTGACACCTATGTGGTAGGGGAAGTAAACAATTACGCCTATAACGCAGCATTGGCGGTGGCCCGGAATCCCGGAATTTCCAAAATTTACAACCCATTGCTTATTTATGGCGGAACCGGGTTTGGAAAAACCCACCTTATGCAGGCCATAGGCCACTATATTCACCAAAATAGCGATCTTAAAATCCTTTACATCACTGGCGAAGGGTTTATGCGGGAATTCGTGGAAACAGTGGCCCTTAGCCAGAAAAACAAGGACGCCTTTGCTAAGAAATATCGCAACGTTGACGCCCTTTTGATTGACGATATTCATACCATTGAGCGGGGTGTGGGAACCCAAGATGAACTTTTTTATACTTTCGAGGCCCTTTATAACAAGAAAAAACAGATGATTTTTACCTGCGACAGACCCATTTCGGAGCTAAAGGGCATGGCCCCTAGGCTTCAGTCCCGTTTTCACTGGGGGTTAAGCGTAGAACTCCAGTTGCCACGGTACGAAGAACTTATAGCCATATTAAGAAAAAAAATGACGCTTAAAAAAATGGAACTGAAAAAGGACATTTTCATTTCCGATGAAATAATAGAGATGATAATAAAAAACATATCCTCCAACGTGCGGGACATGGAAGGGGCCTTAAACAAACTGATGGGTTACGCCGACTTGGTAAATAAGCCCGTTACCGTAGAGATTGCCCAAAGGGAACTTAAGGACATATTTGCCGATCCCAAGCAGGGAAATATGTCTATGGACCTAATTCAACGGGTAGTAGCGGAGGAATACCACCTTACTCCAAACGATTTAAAGGGCAAGAAAAGGACAGCTAGCATTGTGCGTCCCAGACAAATATCCATGTATTTGTGCCGGGAACTTACCGAATACTCGTTAACGGAAATAGGTCAGGTTTTTGGGGACAGGGATCACACAACCGTTCTTCATTCCTGTAACCGTGTAGAGGAAGAAAGCCGTTCCGACACAAACCTTTATTCGTCTTTGGAACGGCTTAAAAGAATGATTAAAGAGCATAATGTCAAATAACTGTTATTAACAGGTGTAAAAAAGAGGCGGAACATATGTAGAATGTGGAAAGTGTTGATAATTTTGAAAAAACGTGCCTTTTTTCCAGAGCTTGCAATTTACGTAACTATATGCAGTATATATAATTAGGCGCGTTTTCCACAAAAAAGCGTACCTACTACTACTATTATTAAATTTATATATAGTATATAATAAGACAGGAGAAACTATGAAGTTTACATGCGAAAGAAGCGTATTGCTCAAAGAAATAACCATAGCGAACGAGATAATATCCTCGAAAAACGTAATTTCCATACTTTCCAATATTTATTTGGAAGCAAGCGACAATATCCTTACTATCAGGGCCACTGATATGAAGGTGAATTTTGAGACAAAAGTTCCGGTAGATGTCATTGAGCCGGGGAGCGTAACCGTTTACGCCGACAAATTCAACGGAATACTCAATTCCATTCCTGATGGGGAGATAGAATTTGACCAGCAGGATTCAAGAATAAACATCAAAACGGCAGTAAAAAAGGCGAAATTTCAGCTTAAAAGCATTTCTTCCGAGAAATTTCCTGAATTTATAGCGGCAGGTACGGATTTTTTCGAGATGCCCATAAGGGAACTTAAAGACATGATAAGAGAGACCATTTTTGCCGTTTCTAATGACGAAACCCGGTACTTTATGAATGGGGTTTTCTTTGAAAAGGCTGAAAATAAGTTTGTTATGGTCGCTACTGACGGCAGAAGGCTTGCTTTTATCAATAAATCGACGGAATCAAAGGTGTCGGATTTTTCGGGCATAATAATTCCCTCCAAAATACTCAATATTGTGATGAAACGCGCTGGCGACGAAGGAATGGCGGAAATTTGTGTAAGCGACAAAAACATATTTATCAATTTTGGTTCTTACAAGCTTTCTTCGGTGCTTATTGAAGGGCAATTCCCGAATTATCGCCGGGTTATACCTGAAAATCAGGTAAACAGTTTTACTGTTAACCGTGTGGAAATGCTGGATGCCCTTAAACGTGTGTCGTTATTGGTGGAAGAAAAGTCGCACAGGGTTTATTTGGGGCTTTCATCCGGGGCGATATCGGTGTATTGCGAGGAAAATGATATAGGAAACGCTAGGGAAGAAATTTCCTGCACATACGAAGGGGAAGAACATACCATAGCTCTTAATTACCGCTATATCGAAGAGCCTTTTAAGGTAATGTCCACGGACGATATAAGTGTCCTTTTTACCGATCCGAACAAGACTATTACCATAATGCCGGTTCCGGAAAAGGACTTTTTTCATATAGTCATGCCCATGCAGCAAGACTAGCATTTTTGTTGTGGGTTTTGCCTTTGTCAGAACTGTATCCTTCCGCAACCTTGCTGACACGGAAGTGGACGTAAGGGGGAAGGATGTATTTCTTGCGGGGAAAAACGGTCAAGGCAAGACCAATTTTATAGAATCCCTGTATTTTTGTTCGTATGCGTCCTCTTTCCGGGGGGTAAAGGACAAAGAGTTAGTCCGAAATGGGGAAAAGGACTGCTCCGTAGCCGTGTCTCTTGATACGTCCCTGTATTCAAAAGTCAGCGTACAGATTAAAGACGGAAAAAAAGTAATAACGCTGGATGGTAACCACCTGGAAGACCGGAAAGAACTTCTTTCGGTAGCGCCTGTCATTATATTTTGCCACGAGGACATGGAATTTGCGGCAGGAACCCCTGAAAGGCGGCGCTGGTTTTTTGATCAAACCCGCAGTATTTGGGATTCCCTTTACTTGGATGACCTGCGAAAATACCGCCATGTACTGAAAACCCGTAACAGCCTATTCCGCAAAAACGGCAATACCCGGCCCGGCCCTGAAATTTTTGCCATGCTTGACGCCCTAGACCCGCAATTAGCCCACTACGGCTTGGAGCTTAAGCGCAAAAGGCAGGAAACCGCAGAAGAATTCTCCCTTATTTTTGAACCCTTGTACCGGGAGATTTCCGGCATAGCCGGTATTGGCGTTACGTATATCCCCTCGTGGAAGGGCGATGATGTATCAAGCATTACCGCCCAACTGTGCGGAAGGCGGGAAGCGGACATTTCCTTTGGGGCATCACTTTCAGGCCCGCACCGGGATCGATATCTGTTTACCAAGGAAGGGGAGGATTTTTCGGCACGGGCATCTACAGGCCAGCGGCGGCTTTTAAGCCTTTTGCTTCGAGTTGCTCAGGCAAAAGTTTTTTCGGAAAAGACCGGAAAAAGACCCGTTTTGCTTTTGGATGACGTGCTTTTAGAGCTGGACAGGGAAAAAAGGCGTAATTTTCTTTTGGCTATGCCCGAATACGAACAGGCGTTCTACACGTTTCTTCCCGGAGAATATGACAATTACCGCAAATCTGATACGATTGTGTATCGCATTGAGTCTGGTCAGGTTAAGCATGAGAAAAGCTGGTGATATTATTTCCGGAATGTTCAGGGAAAAATTTGGGGACGGCTTTATGGAAACTGCCCGTTCCGCCTCTGGACTGTTTTCTTCTTGGGCTCAGGTAGTTACGGAGGTTTGGCATCGAGCGGAAAGAACGGCGAAAACCGGGGATGTCCCTGCCGCCGCAGTTCATTCACGAATCCGGGAGCTGGAACGGGGAGTGCTTTTGGTCGAGGCTGACCATCCCGGCTGGGTTCAGGTACTCCAGACCAGACAGGAAGAGATACTTTCGGCAGTTCAGCGACGGAATCCGGACATGGACATTCGGGCCATAGCGTTTAGGCTAAGCAGGGAGCCTTTGGATTAAGGCTACAGTATGTGCCATAGGAACAAATTTTACCCACTGCCAGCAGAAAGGGGCTTGCCAACCGTCTATAAGTACGTGTAGAATGGCTTAGAGGTAATGTTATGAACTATAACAAACGCTTGGTTCCGATTTGCATTATCTACATAGACGGGCGGCGGCTGAACGTTGGCTGCGAGGGGGCGTTCCGCTCCGTGAAGGTTATAGACACCTTGGACAACGTAGGCGAATGTACCGTCCGCTTTGACTACGTCGACTTGGGCGCAGAAAACTGGAAAGCGCTAGGAACGGACTGCCTTGAATCTGACATTTCTGTTCACATAGGCTACAAAGACGACACACGGGAAATCTTTAGCGGCAGAGTTACCCGCGTTAGCGTTAAGCACCCTGAACGCGGCCCGTCCACATGCAGTGTAAGAGCGGCCTCTTACCTGTCCCTGCTGGATCACGGTACGCATATCCGGGCGTTCGAGAATATCACCCCGTCCCAGGCGATACGGGACACCCTTGCCCGCTATAACCTACAGATGGCGGAGTATGAGTCCTTTGGCCCGGTAATTCCTTACTGGGAGAGCTACGAGAAAACAGACTTGCAGACAGTGCAATACATCGCCAAACGCTACGGGCGGGACATTTGCTGTGTGGGGAAGAAGGTATACGTAAAACGGCTTATGACAATGCGGCA
>WQUW01000009.1 GCA_009781915.1 Treponema sp.
GCGAGAATGCTGGAGGGGGGGCTGTCCGTCACTGCTGGCGGGAATGCCCTGTGGTGATGCCGGGGGTTCATGCGTCTTCCAACCAGTAATGCCCCCGCCGCGCGTGAGCCACCAGTACAATGCCCGGCAGGGGAGGATATACGGTTTAAGAATCCATTTGCCCAAATTCTTAGGCGAAGGAGACCGAGGCTCCGGAGCCGTGTTCCTTGGGCGGGATTCTTAAACCGTATATCCTCCCCTGCCGGGCATTGTACTGGTGGCTCACGCGCGGCGGGGGGCGAGAATTTCCACTTGACTCTACCATTAGGGTATACTTTAGAATTACCCGTATCATGTCAAAGATTTTCGAGTTTACAAAGCCCTACACCCCCATGCTCCTGTGCGCTGTTGCCCTTCTGTTCGTGGAAGCCATGTGCGCGCTCGTGCTGCCGGGCTACATGGCGGACATTGTAAACTACGGTGTGCTGCCCGGCAACATACCATTTATCTGGCGCACAGGCGTTGTAATGCTCCTGGTAACCCTGCTGAGCGTGGTTGTCGCCCTGACCGTGGGGTTTTTCTCGGCAAAAACGTCTGCGGGCGTGGCAAACGATTTGCGGCAAGCCGTGTTCAAAAAAGTCCTTCAGTTTTCAAGCGCCGAAATGAACAAGTTCGCCACATCTTCGCTTATCACCCGCACCACAAACGACATCACGCAAGTTCAGGGCACAATGATGATGGCGATACGGCTGTTGGTGTACGCGCCAATTCTGGGCGTGGGCGGCATCATACGGGCGCTTGGCAGGGACGTATCCATGACGTGGATAATCGCCCTTGCCACCCTGTGCCTTGTCGGTATCATGGTCATTCTGTTTATCATCGCCCTGCCCAAATACAAGATGATACAGGGGCTCATTGACCGGCTAAACCTTGTTTCCCGCGAGAACCTAAGCGGCATTTTGATTGTCCGGGCCTTCAGCACCCAAAGGTTCGAAAAAAAACGCTTTGACAAGGCCAACAGGGATTTAACCGGAACAAACCTGTATGTAGATCAGGCATTCGCGTTTATGACTCCCGGCATTATGCTGATCTTAAACCTTACAACAGCTATTATTGTATGGGTAGGGGCACGGCAGGTATCCGCGTTCCGAATTGACATAGGGGACATCTTCGCGTTTTTGCAGTACGGGATACTGATCATCTTCGCCTTTTTGATGGTTGCCGTTATGTTTGTTTTTCTGCCCCGCGCCGTAGTTTCCGCCGAGCGGATAAAGGAAGTGCTGGAAACCTCCGGCAGCATCCGGGACAAAAAGAACCCCCTTCAGCTTTCCGCCAATTTTCAGGGCACAGTGGAATTCAGAAACGTAAGCTTCCGTTATCCTGACGCCACCGAAAACGAAGATAACGTGCTGAACGGCATAAGTTTCACCGCCCGCCCCGGCAAGACCACTGCCATTATCGGCGTTACCGGTAGTGGAAAAACAACGATCCTTAAACTGCTCCTGCGCTTTTACGATGTAACAGAGGGCGCTATTCTTGTTGACGGCATGGACATCCGGGACATCCGCAAAAAAGACCTGCACGGCAAGATCGGTTACGTTCCTCAAAAGGCCCTGTTGTTTTCCGGCACTATCCGTTCCAATCTGCGCTACGCCGACAAAACCGCCACGGAAGACAGAATTGTGGAAGCCGCGGACACCGCGCAGGCGGCGGCGTTTATTCAGGGAAAGCCGGAAGGCTACGAATCCAATGTCGCGCAAGGGGGATCGAACTTCTCTGGCGGACAGCGGCAGCGGCTTTCTATCGCGCGGGCGCTGGTAAAGAACGCCCCCGTGTACCTGTTTGACGACAGCTTTTCCGCGCTGGACTTAAAAACAGACGCCCTTCTGCGCGCCGCCCTGAAAAAGAAAACCGGAAAAAGCACCATGCTCATTGTTGCCCAAAGAATCTCTACAATCATGGACGCCGATCAGATTGTTGTGCTGGACGACAGCAGGATCGCCGGTCTTGGTACGCACAGGGAACTGATAAAAACCTGCGATGTCTACCGGGACATCGCCGCTTCCCAGCTCTCTGAAGAGGAACTGTCAAGGTGAGTTCGGAATCAACCCAGCAAAGCGGCTATGACCCATTAAGCATAGACGGCGAGGGAGTCGCTCAAAAAGCGAAAGACCCGAAAAAAACGCTGAAGAAACTCATCGTCTATCTGTCCCCGCACAAACACGCGCTTATCGCGTCACTGTCGCTGGCAATGCTTTCTACCGTCTTTTCCGTGCTGGGCCCAAGAATTTTGGGGCAGGTAACAACCGCCCTTGTGGACGGTATGCTGGCGTTCTGGTTCGGCACAGGTCTTTTGACCAACTTTCCCTACATGATGATGCTTACCGGATGGCTTATCACGCTGTATATTATTTCGGCCCTTTGTAATCTGGCGCAGGAAATCATTATGGCCCGGCTTTCCGCCAAAGTAACCTACAAACTCAGAACGGAAATATCGGAAAAAATGCACCGGCTACCCATCAACTATTACGACACCCGTCCCCACGGCGAAATACTTTCCCGTGTTACCAATGACGTGGATGTGTTAAGCCAAACACTAAACGAAAACCTGACCCGCCTTGTTACCTCGGTAACTACCCTTGTCGGTGTGCTGGTTATGATGATTTCGATAAGCATCCTTATGACTGCCGCGGCTCTCCTTGTTATCCCGCCTTCCATGATGATTATGATGGTAGTGTTGAAAAAATCCCATGTGTACTTCAGCAACCAGCAGGAAACGCTAGGTAAGCTAAGCGGCATTGTCGAGGAAACCTACAGTGGGCACAGCATTGTCCGCGCTTACAACGGCGAGACAGATGCCGAAGAACGCTTTGACGCCGCCAACAAAAAACTACGGGTGTACTCGTGGAAGGCCCAGTTTATGACAAGCATTGTCGAGCCGATTTTTACCTTTGTCGGGAATCTGGGCTATGTGCTGGTGTGCGTTCTGGGCGGCTACCTTGCCGTGCGCAGGGCGATTACCATCGGCGACATTCAGGCGTTTATTCAGTACATACAGCTTTTTACCCAGCCGCTTGGGGAGATGGGCGCTGCCAGCAATATGATGCAGGGAACAATAGCCGCCGCCGAGCGGGTGTTTGAATTTCTGGAAGAAGACGAGGAAGAAAAGGATGCCGAGCAATCCGCAGGCAAGGAACACTACGAAGGAACAGTGAGTTTCCAGAACGTCCGCTTTGGCTACAACCCGGACAAAATTGTGTTGAATAATTTTTCCGCCGACATCACCGCCGGGCAGACAGTCGCCATAGTCGGGCCGACCGGAGCGGGGAAAACAACCGTGGTAAAACTGCTTATGCGCTTTTACGAATTAAACGGAGGCAAAATCTTTATTGACGGGATTGACTCGACCAGTTTTTCAAGGGGCGATTTGCGGGATATATTCGGCATGGTGTTGCAAGACACATGGCTGTACAACGCCACTATAATGGAAAATATCCGCTACGGCTCCCCAAACGCCACGGACGAGGAAGTTATCGCCGCCGCCAAAACAGCCCACTGCCACAGCTTTATCCGGGCGCTGCCGGGCGGCTACAACATGATCCTGAACGAAGACGCCGCGAACATTTCGCAGGGGCAAAAACAGCTTTTTACCATCGCGCGGGTAATTCTGAAAAACCCGGCAATCCTGATTCTTGACGAAGCGACCAGCAGCATCGACACACGGACAGAGATTCTGATTCAAAAGGCGATGAAAAATATTATGAAAGGGCGCACAAGTTTTGTAATTGCCCACAGATTGTCTACCATACGGGATGCCGACCTGATTCTGGTCATGAAAGAGGGCGACATTATCGAGCAGGGAAATCACGGGCAGTTGCTTGAAGCTGGCGGCTTTTACGCTGATTTGTATAACTCACAGTTTTCCGAGGGTGTTGTAACCGAGGAAACCGTAACATAGCGAATAACGAATGACAGGAGAGAGGCGAAGATATGGATTTTGAAAAAACAACCGGAACACCCGAAACAACAGAAGCGGACGAAACAGGTGAAGCGAAAAAAGGCAGGGGCAAGATTATCCTTGCGCTGGTTCTAACGCTTACCGCAGGCGCTGGTATCGGCTCTTATGCTATATGGCAGGGCGCTCAGTACCTTTCGACAGATAACGCGCGGGTAACGACAACCTTAATCGCCGTTATGCCGCCCGTGCCGGGAATCCTTGAGCGCTTTACGGCATACGAGGGCCGGTATGTCGAAGAAAACGAAATTCTCGGATGGGTGGAAAACAGCGAGGCCATGCGCTCGCCTGTAGAGGGACTGGTGATCCACACAAACGCCGTGCAGAACCAAGTGGTGTCCCCTGCGGAGCCTGTGGCGGTCATAGCCTGTACGGCCAGCATACACATTCAGGCCAACATCGAAGAAACCGGCATCGCAAGGATACAGGCGGGGCAGAGCGTTATTGTAACGATAGACACATTTCCCGGACGGCGGTTTTCAGGCTATGTCCGGGAAATCGGGCATATCACGCAGGCTGAGCTTTCGGGCAACGCCCTGTTCTTTAACACCGGCGGCACGTTTACCAGAGTAACGCATTTAATTCCGGTAAAGATCAACATCGTAGACGACATTGCCCTTGACAGCTTTATCGGCGTAAACGCGCGGGTGCGGTTTCCCCTGCGGCAGCCCGCCCCAAGCCACGCCCGCCCCGCCGCCCTGACTGACGGCATAACTGTCAGAGGCGCTGTCGAAAGCGTTTACAGCAGGAACATATACTCCACGCTGGTCTCGATGATCGAGCGCATTTATGTCGAAGCCGGGGATCGGGTAACGGAGGGGCAGGTATTGGGTGTGCTGGACACCGTGGATTTCAATATCCAGCGCCTGAACGCCGAAGCCTCGCTGCGGATAGCCGAGGTTAATCTAGCGGCGGCGGAACACAGCCACGAAACGCTCAGCGTGTTGTACGGCGCTCAGGCCATAGCGCGTAACGACCTCTTGCAGTCGGAGTTCGCGCTTCAATCGGCCATCGCTTCCCGCCAGCAGGCGCAGGCGCTACTTGATACGGTGGACGCCGCTCTACAGCGGTCTGTGATCACGTCTCCCATAAACGGCACGGTAACCGCCGTTATCGCTAGAGAAGGGGAAGTGGGCCTGGGGAGGCTGTTTATTGTGGAGGATACGGACACCTTGAAGATTACAACGGGCTTTAGGGAATACGACCTTGGCAGGATACTGGCGGGCATGGAGGTTACGATTGTTCCGGAGGCGGCGGGAAGCGCCGAATACTCAGGGGTAATCACTAGGATCAACCCCGCCGCCCGGTCTTTTGCTCCCGTGGTAGAGTTTGAAGCGGAAGTGCTTGTAACATCGGAGCGTACAAGTCTGCGTATCGGCATGAACACGAGGCTTACGGTGCGTCCGGAGTAAGGGCGGCGGGGGAGGGGCCGCGCCAAGTAACTGTCAAAACGTATAGGTTTTAACAGTGCCCCGGTCGCCCCCCCTGCCGGGGCTTTTGGCGGGAATGGTGATACTAGCCGGAAGCTTTGCCGTTTTTGGAACTGGCTCATTAAGAGAGCCCTTTTACATTATTTCTTACCAACGGATACAGCATTTTCCACAACAGTTTCCCGGTAAATAGTTCGCTCAGTTCAAACACTTCTTTTATCGAAAAGTATTTTCCGCAAAAAAGCATCTCCAAAAGCGGCAAACCCTCCGGCCTTGGAAAAATTATTGGCAATGCGTAGACTTGGCTTTCTCGGCTTTTTTCAGTATTGTTAAGATGTCGCACGGAGGAAATAGTGTACAAGAGCGTTGATCCAAAAGTGAGTTTTCCTAAGCTCGAAGAAGAAGTGCTTTCGTTCTGGGAGAAGAACAAAACATTCGAGAAATCCATTGCCCAGCGGGAGGGAAAGGACGAGTTTGTTTTTTACGACGGCCCTCCATTTGCCACGGGCCTGCCCCACTTTGGGCATTTTATTCCCAGCACCATTAAAGACATTATTCCCCGCTACCAGACCATGAAAGGGAAAAAGGTGGAGCGCCGCTTTGGCTGGGACTGCCACGGCCTTCCCATTGAGGCCCTTATAGAAAAAGAGCAGGGGCTTAATTCCAAAACCGACATCGAAACATTCGGGATAGCGAAATTCAACGAAGCCTGCCGCGACTCGGTTCTGCGTTATGTGAAAGAATGGCGGCAAACCATTACCCGCCTTGGCCGATGGGTGGACTTTGACAACGATTACAAAACAATGGACAACGACTACATGGAAACCATCTGGTGGGTCGTAAAATCCCTCTGGGAAAAGGGCCTTCTTTACGAGGGCTATTATGTTTTGCCCTATTGCCCGCGCTGCGCCACCGTGCTTTCCAACCACGAAGTCAACCTTGGCGGATACCGGGATGTCCACGACCCCGCTGTTACCGTGCGGTTTAAGGTAAAGGCCGGCGGGGCGGATTTTCCCCCGGACACTTATTTTCTGGCGTGGACAACCACCCCGTGGACATTACCGTCCAACCTCGCCCTTGCCTTGGGGCCGGACATTGACTATGCGCTGGTCGAGGAGATTCCCGATCCCACGTCCCCGTCCAAGGCTCCGCAGCATTACATCTTGGCACAAGCCCGCCTGCCCGCTTACTACAAAGACCCGTCGCACTACCGGCTCGTGTGGCGCAAGAAGGGCGCTGAGCTTGCGGGCACTGAGTACGAGCCCATTTTTCCGTACTTTGCCCATGCCGGTGAAAAGAACGCTTTCCGCACGTATCTGGGCGACTATGTTTCTACCGGGGACGGCACAGGGATTGTCCACACCGCCCCCGGTTTCGGCGAGGAAGACGCAAAGCTGCTCAAGGGAACCGGCGTCCCCACCGTTTGCCCGGTAGACGCCGAGTGCAAGTTTACGTCCGAGGTTTCCGATTTCGCCGGGCTCTTTGTCAAGGACGCTGACAAGGCCATCATGGAGCGGCTCAAATCCGAGGGTAACCTTTTTAAGCGGGATCAGATACTTCACTCGTATCCGCATTGCTGGCGATGCGACAGCCCGCTTATTTACCGGGCAGTCAGTTCGTGGTTTGTCAGCGTGGAGAAAATCAAGCAGGATATGCTGGACGCCAACAGCCAGATTCACTGGGTTCCGGAGCATATCAAGACGGGGCGTTTTGGCAAGTGGCTTGAAGGGGCGAGGGACTGGGCTATTAGCCGCAACCGCTACTGGGGGAACCCGATGCCAATCTGGAAGTGTCAGGACTGCGGCAAGGTACTCTGCATCGGAAGCCGGGCGGAGCTTAAAGAATACTCAGGCGTGTGCCCGGAAGACCTGCATAAGCAGTTTGTGGACGGCATCACTATCCCGTGTTCCAAAACAGGCGGCAAGACATGCGCCGGAACTATGGCAAGAATTACCGAAGTGCTGGACTGCTGGTTTGAGTCCGGGGCGATGACTTACGCCCAGAACCACTATCCCTTTGAGAACAAAGAATTTTTTGAAAGCCATTTCCCGGCGGACTTTATAAGCGAAAGCCTGGATCAGACCAGGGGCTGGTTTTACACACTGACAGTCCTTGCGGCAGCGCTGTTCAAACGGCCGGCCTTCAAAAACTGCATCGTTTCAGGCATTGTGCTGGCGAATGACGGCAGGAAGATGAGCAAAAGCCTTAAAAACTACACCGACCCCGTGAACGTAATAAACCTGTACGGTGCTGACGCGGTGCGGCTCTTTCTGGTTCACTCGGCGCTGATTAAGGCTGACGACCTCCGCTACAGCGATGACGGGGTTAAAGAAGTGCTAAAGAGCATCATCCTTCCGCTTTGGAACGCTTACAGTTTTTTTGTTACCTACGCCAACATAGACGGGATACGGCCTTCGTCTCCTCCATCCGGCCCTTCCAATCCGCTGGACAGGTGGATACTTTCCGAGGCCGAAAATCTGGTGGAAAAAACGACCGTGGCAATGGACGTTTACGATCTTGCCAAAGCTGTTGATCCCATACTGGCGTTCATCGACCTTCTAAACAACTGGTACATACGCCGCAGCCGCCGCCGCTTCTGGAAGAGCGCCGGGCCGGAAGGCTGCGCAGACAAGGACAAGACAGAGGCGTACGAAACGCTTTACAGCGTACTGAAGACGCTTATTACCGTGGCCTGCCCCTTTATGCCGTTTACAACCGAGGCTATCTGGCAGAACCTCCGCACGCCCGATGATCCCCAGTCGGTACACCTTGCCGATTATCCTGTGCCCAGACAGGAGCGCCGGGATCGGGATTTGGAGTTCAGGATGGCCGCAGTGCAGAAGGCTATTTCTATGGGCAGGGCGTTGCGCTCGCAGTACAACATCAAGATACGGCAGCCGCTTAGCGCTGTGGAACTGGTAACCCGCAACCCGGATGAAAAAAAAGTGCTTCTGGGAATGGAAGATATTATCCGGGAAGAGCTTAACGTCAAAAACGCAATCTTCCGGGACAACGAGGAAGATTTGGTGGAGTACGAGGCAAAGGCCAATTTCCGTGTTATGGGCAAGGAACTGGGAAAAGACATGAGGGCCGCCTCGGAAAAAATCGCCGCCCTGAGCCACGCCCAAATTAAACGCATCCTTGAAGGAGAGGCCCTTTCCATCGAGGTACAGGGGGAGGACGGCGGGATTCGTGCCGTGGACATTACTGGCGAAAAGCTTGACATACGGCGCATCGAAAAGGCCAACCTCAAAGTGCTAAACGAAGGAACCCTGACGGTGGGCCTTGACACGCAGATAACGGACGATCTTTCCAAGGAAGGGGATGTGCGCGACCTTGTCCGGGGCGTACAAACGCTCCGCAAGGATTCAGGCCTACAGGTAACAGACCGGATAACGCTTACGCTTGGGGGCTCCGCCCGGCTTAAATCGGCGTGGGAAGCCTTTGCGGAGTATGTTGCCAGCGAAACGCTTTCCGCCAAGACGGTATGGGCCGGCGATACGGCTGGGATGCCCGGAACAACAGAGATGACGGAGATAGAAGCCGGAGAAGAAAAATGGCAGGTACACATTGAAAAGTTTTAACAGTATTGTTTTTCCGGTTTTGCTCGCTGTTTTGCTCGCTTCCTGCGCCACCGCCCCTAGGGCTTCTTTGCCCAGAAGCGATGAGGACAGGGAGCTTTCCCTTCTGCCCGCGGGGGGGAGCCTTTACCTTTGGGCCGACACGGCGCAGAGCCGCCCGCTATTGGATGTCCTTGACTTTGGGGGCTTTAGCGGCAGGGACGCGGCGATGGTACTTGACCGCACTGGCACAGCGGCGGCGGTGGCCTTTGCGCAGCCCGCTATAGAAGCCGGACAGGAAGGCTCCCCGGAGCATGACAGGCGCTTTTTTCTGGCTGCCACGGGAAGGTATCCCCGCCACAGGGCGAATTTTTCCTTTGCTTTTACAAGGGGCTGGAGAAGGCACAGAAGCCCCGATGGGGGTACATTCTGGCGCTCCCAAAACGGCGTTATTGCCGTTGCGCTGGGATCAAACTTAGCGCTGGTTTCAAATATCGATCCGCTGGAGGGTTTTGAAAGAGTTGTTCCCCCGCGCTACTTTACGGAGTTTCGCCGGGGCATGGCGTTGGCGGGGTGGATGTATAGCCCTTCCGGGCCCATTAACGGTTTTTTGCAATCTACGGGCATCCCCATCCAGATTCCGGCGGAGGATTTTTTCTTCGGCGCTGTCCGCTCTCCGGTTAGCGCGCTCGATACCAGCCCCGCCCCTTGGGAGCTTGTGTTCAGAATCAGGGCCCCTTCGGAAATCCATGCCCGTTCCCTTCTTGCCCTTTTTTCCACGGCACGGTTCTTGTTCCAGATGGGCGCGGCTGCAGGGGATGAGCCTTCTCCGGCGGACACGCTGAGCCTTCAGGACGCGGCGATGATGCTTTTCGCCAATGTTCCACAGCAGGATGGGGAATCTATTACCCTCCGCATTGGCCCCTTGGACGAGAACACAATAGCTTTACTTTTTGGCATGTTTTCTGTATATTCAAGGTAACCCGGTCAACAAAACAAACACATCGGAGAAAGATATGCCGACCTATGGATATGAGTGCAAAAGCTGCGGACACACCTTTGATGTCTTTCAGAGCATGGCTGATGAACCTTTAAAGACCTGCCCCTCATGCGGCAAGGCGATACGCCGCCTTATTAATGGCGGAACCGGCGTCATTTTTAAGGGCGGCGGATTTTATGTAACCGACAGGAGCGGTTCGGGGGCCAAGGCCAAAAATGCCGCCGGAACCGCCAATGGCCAAGGCTCCGGCACGGATACCCCAGCGCCAGCCAAAGCAGGCGGGGAAAGCGCCCCTAGTCCGGCTTCTGCAAGCCCCGCCGCGCCCGCTCCCGCCGTTCCCAAAGCGGTCAATAGTTGAGGCTGTTCCAAAATGTCAGATTTCGGAACAGCTCCCTTAGACTTAATGGAAAAAGCGGCGTATAGACGCTTTTTCCTAGAACCTGTTCCGAAACTAACCGAGTTTTGGAACAGGTTCAGCTAACCAAAGGCCAAGGAGGCGGCAGGTGCTTGGCTCCCGCAAAGACGGTTCCAAAAGCCCGCGTTTTTTCTGCGAGAGTTGCAACGCCGAAGTGCCGAAAGAGGCAAAGAACTGCCCCGGTTGCGGAAAGCGTTTTGCCTCCGTCCGCTGCCCTGCCTGCGGCTTTACCGGAGAGGAAGCGCTTTTTAAGGGGGGCTGTCCGGCCTGCGGTTACTCGTCGGGGGTGTCTGCCGAAAGCGGCGGGAAGGGCCGCAATTCCGCAAGGAAAAGCTCAGCGGAGCCGCTGCCTTTTTGGGTGTATGCTCTTACCGCCGCCGCCTTTACCGGGGTTCTTGCGGCTTTGTTTTTTTCTTTTTTTTGAGGCGGCGTGGTATTACCGGGGGGAAGAGGGCGTTAGCCCCAGCCATTCTCCCCGGCATTCCCCCCAGCGCCAAAAAAAACGCCGCCCCCCAGACGGGAGACGGCGGCATATCCGCACGGCGCGCTTTAGCGCCAAGCGGCGGGGCCGGGAATGGCATATCTCGAAATCTGAGTTATAGGAGTATTGGCAGTTGCGGACGCTTGAAGGCCATTGCCAATCTGACCGTGGTCGTTCGCTCCCCACGCCCACAGCGTGCCGTCCGCCTGAACAGCCAAGCTGTACCAGCCGCCACCGGAGGCAGACACCCAGCCCAAGCCGGCGTGAGGACCCTGGGCAGGCACTTCAATCAAATCGGGATGGGCCCCACGAGCCGTATCGTAGGTAACCTGACCGTGGCTGTTCGAGCCCCACGCAAAGAGGCGGCGGTCTGCGTCGATAGCCATTGTGTGGTGGTGTCCGATATTGATAGACCTCCATCCCCTCCCGCCTTGCTGAGGCACCTCGACAGGGATGTGAGTGCGGGTAGCGAGGCCCGCCGCACCCGGCCCCGGGCCGTTGGGGCCAAGCTGGCCTTGAGCATCATTCCCCCACGCCCACAAACGGTCTTGGTCGTCAAGCGCGACGGTAAAGCCGTCACCCGCCGATGCCGCTACCCATGTACGCCCGGCAGTCGGGTGGCTTACCTCTCCAAGAGTGTTGTTGTTGCCACCAGTGTGGCCAAGCTGATCGTGCTGGTTCTGCCCCCACGTCCATAACGTGCCGTCTGTCCTTATAGCCACAGAGTGCTCCGCGTTTGTGGACACGGAAGACCATCTCCAGTTGTGCTGACCTCCGCTTCCCACCCGAGTGGGGGAGGGTTGATTAACATTGTCCCCAGTGCCAAGCTGTCCTTCAACGTTTGTCCCCCACGCCCACAGCGAGCCGTCTGCCATTATGCCAAGGGTATGGTTGCTGCCTGCAGCCACGTGCGACCAGAGCCCAGTCCCCACCCGCCCGGGAGCATAAGTGTCGCCTGTGGTGACACGCCCAAGCTGCCCGTGGTTGTTCCTTCCCCACGTGTAAAGTGCGCCATCGTGCCGTAAGCCAACGCTGTGAAAAAGGCCCCCGGTTACGGTTAGCCAATTGTGGCCTTGGCCCATGTTCACAAAGCCGGGCCTCGCCCGAGCTTCCAGTATGGTACTGCCTTCGCCAATGGTGTTTGGGCGGCCAAGCTGCCCCCCAATGCCCCTGCCCCATGTGTAAAGTTCGTTATACCACGTGATTCCTAGGGTGTGATCCTGCCCAATCGTAATAAAGCGCCACTCCCCGCGCTCGCGCGGCCCGGTCAGCCAAACGGTGTGTTGCGCGTAAATGGAGGGAGCGCCTATCACGGCTACACGCACAATAACGGAAGATGTCCTATCCCCCTCTTCGCCCTCGCCAATTCCGGCACTAAGCCTGAAGCGAGGGCCGCCAAAAGAAGATATCGTAGTTCCCAGCATATCAAAGGGAGTTTGATCAAAACTCCACACAACTTCATCAGGCCGAATCATGCCATCGGGGTTAGACTGGAAAAACAATTCTATGTCCCTGCCCCTGACTACTTCTGCGGGACCCGCTATGGCAACAGCGGCTGCCGCCCACATCGCGTACAGGGTTATTTCTTCGCCTTCGTCCGCAGGAATGGTAAATGGAAAGCCCCCAGGGTAGAGAGGGGGGACGTTGGGTACACGAGTCCAGCCTGAGAAAATGAAACCCTCCCTTGTAATGACGTGGGGGGCAAGGTGTGTGGGAAGCGTGATGCTAGCGCCGGCAGTCCCGATCTGCGGGGGGGGGGGTAACAGCGGTTCCCCCGTTGAGATCGAAGGTTACCGTAATATCCTCTCCCGGCATTGGATTCCGGCACGCGGTCAGCGCTAAGGCAAGACCTGCCGAAACAAGAACCGTTACAGCCAGAAGCTGTAAGTGTCTAATGGTTGTTTTCATAAGCATCTCCTTGTTATAATGTTTACTACAAATGTACCTTGTGTGTGTGCAGGTGTCAACCGTGATGCCTCACGCCGTGAAGCATCACGCTCTGACAGCTCTATTATCGACAGGAATGGGGTTTGCGCTCTGGGAATCGCCGCCAGTTTCCAAACGTTATCTTTTTCCGCATATTTCGTGAAAATTTTTGTAACAAATTCATGTTTTTAGTAGTATAATGTATTGAGAATAAGATTATATGATTCTATTCGTAAAATAGTGTACAGTGGACTAACCACGAGGAGCAAGTGTGACCAAGCGAGATTTCCCCAAAATCCATTTCTATGATCAGGATTTTGTCGATATATACGACAAAACTTGGGCGTGGATACACGATTACTGGAATACAGGCAGCGAGAGTAGCGTTATAGAGGGGAAATTCTTTTCTTATCCGGGCAGCCCTGTTATTCAGCAGGCGGATGCCGTGTTTTCTTCCTTTTTTCTGGTGTACTCGAACCGGATTTATCAGGCAAGCCCTACACTGGACATTTTTTACCAGCGCCAAGAGCCCAACGGGGCAATCCGGTGCGCCTACAATATCGAAACCGGCCTTCCCGTAGTGGAAGAAGACAACCCCGAAGGGCTGGGTATGCCGCTTTTTTCGTGGGCGGAGTTCAATCTTTACCATAAAACGGCGAATAAAAAGCGGGTTAAAGATGTAATCCCCGTACTTCACAAGTACAACGAGTGGATAGATTCGGTTTTTAAGCAGCCCAACGGCCTGTACCGGGTTCCTTTAAGCGCCACGGGCATACCCAACGCCCCCCGCGAAAAGGCGGCCTACCTTCTGGACTTTAACGCCATGATGGCGGTAAATGTGCTGTACATGGCGGCCCTTGTGGACATTCTAAACGACAAGGAAGCGAGCTTTCAGTACAAGCGCCAGTACTTCGCCCTTAAAACCCGGATCAACGCCCTTATGTGGGATAACGAAGACGGCTTTTACTACGACATTGACGCAAGCGAAAAACGCCTTCCGGTAAAAACCATCGGGGGGTACTGGCCCCTTCTCGCGGAAATCCCCAACAACGACAAGGCCGAGCGAATCATCAGCCTGCTTGGGGATCCTCAGTGCTTCGGAACCCCGCACCCCTTTCCAAGCCTTGCGGTGTCGGAAAAAGCCTTTGACGAATCCGGCGGCGGCTACCGGGGTTCGGTTTTTCCCCACTTTACCTTTATGGTAATCAAGGGCCTTGAACGGTATCAGCGCTGGGATATTGCGCGGGAATGCGCCATACGGCATCTTTACTTTGTTCTTGACTCGTTGGGCCCGGACGGGAACAGCCACAAGGGCAAGCTCTGGGAAGCCTACCTTCCGCTAAAGGAAGGGCCCGCCCAATGGCCGGAAAAGCCGGAGTTTCCCCGCCCGCAGTACCTTACCTATGCGGCGCTTTCTACCATCTGCCTGACAATAGAAAACATTGTGGGCATTTTTATCTCGCTGCCCCGCAAGACCGTGGACTGGGTTATTCCCAATCTGGAAATCATGGGGGTGGAAAACCTTTCGCTCAAGAAAAACATGATTACGATTTTGTCGAACAAAAGCGGGCGGGGATGGGAAATTCACATGGAAAGCGAAAAACTCTACTACTTTACGATAAATATATTGGGGAAAAAGAAAAAAACCCTGCCCATTCCATCGGGCAAATGCTCCATGTTGATCGATAAAATATAAATAGCCTATGGGAAGTAAAAATCGTCTGGTAGCGGTGCTGGAAATCGGCTCCACGGGAATTAGATTATTGGTAGCGGAAATTCATCCCGATGGCCGCTGGCAGGCTCTGGACAGGGCGGGCAAGCCCGTTGCTCTGGGCAGGGACGTGTTTACCACGGGCCACGTTTCCCGCGAATCGTTTTTGGAATGTATTTCCGTAATCAAGAATTTCCGGGAATTCCTGCGGAGCTGGGAAATAAGCGATGCCGACATACGGGTAATTGCCACCAGCGCCCTAAGGGTGGCCCGCAACCGGGACATTTTTGTAGACCGGGTACGGCTTGAAACCGGTCTTATTCCGGTCATTGTGGAAGGTATCGAAGAAAACCGCCTTATGTATCTGGCGGTACGCTTTGCCCTGAAAAACGATCTGCCCCTGTTTTGGCGGGCTAACTCGATGATACTGGAAATGGGGGGCGGCTCCACGGAGATCATGCTGCTGCGCCGGGGGCAGATGGTGGCGGCGCACAGCCTGAAGCTGGGAACCCTGCTTATCGATCAGGCTTTGCGTACCGGGCCTTCCCAGATACAGGAACGTTATGTAACCGAAAACATCCGCAACACCTCGGACATTCTTAGCTCAGACCTTGACCTTGCCCGTGTGCGTACCTTTGTGATCTCCGGGGCCAATGCCGCAATCGCCGCCGACCAAGTGGGGGCGAACATGAACGAGCATTGCGGAATTATCACCAGAGAGGCTTTTATCGAGTTTGTCCGCAAAGTCCAGAGCTACACGCTTGAAGAATGTATGGAAAAACTCAGGATGCCCTTCTGGGAGGCGGAGATTTTTATTCCCGGACTGTTGGTGTACAGGATGCTTCTGGAAAAGACCGGGGCGGCTCATGTGGTGGTTCCCAGAATTTCCATCCGCGAGGGCCTGTTGATCGATCTGGCGCGCGGCGTGGATCCGGCCTTGCAGGAAGAGTTCTTTTCCCAGATACTCGCCTCTGCCGTGAATGTCGGCAGAAAGTACCATATCGACGAGGTTCATTGCCGCCACGTAGCCCGCCTGTGCATGATTCTGTTTGACGCGCTGACCCTTGAACACGGCATGAACCGGCGGGAACGGATGATGCTGGAAGTGGCGGCGCTGGTTCACGAAATAGGGATGTTTATCAAGGCTTCCGGCCACAATCTGCACGGTCAGTATATTATCGCCAACTCTGAAGTTTTCGGCCTTCAGCGTGAAGAGATGGATGTTATCGGCAACGTCATTCGCTATCACCGGGGGAATGGGCCATCGTCCGCGGACATTGACTACATTTCCCTTCAAAGGGCGGAGCGTATTCTGGTACTCAAAATGGCATCGATACTCAGAGTGGCTGACGCTCTGGACAGGGGACATTCCCAGCACATAAAACGGATCAGCGTAGAAAAAAAAGGCGAAACAATGATTCTGCACACGGAAGGCAGCCGTGATCTTTCTTTGGAGCTAGTGGGGCTGGAAGAAAAGGGCGGTTTGTTTCAGGATGTTTTTGGATACAAAATAGTGGTGAGTTAATGGACGCAAATTCTGGATACGGGAACAATGTTTCTTCTCCCTTTTTTAACCGGGAGCTTTCTTGGCTTGATTTTAACGAGCGGGTGCTGGAAGAAGGTCTTAAAAAAAGCCTGCCCCCGCTGGAACGCTTTAAGTTTCTTTCTATCGTTTCTTCCAACTTTGACGAGTTTTTTATGGTTCGGGTGGCGGCGATAAAGCAGGCCCGGAAATCCGGCGAAGGCAAGGACGCTCCGGCAGGGGAAGGCCGGCTTCCGGCTCCGGCGGGCGGCGGCTTTAGCCCGGTAGAGATTTTGGAGAAAATTTCCCGGAAAGTCCGTTCTATCAAAAAGCGCCAGTCCGAGGCGTTTGTGAACGAGGTTTTCCCCAGTCTCGCGCAAGGGGGCCTGCGTCTTCTGCGCCCCGAAGACTGGACGGACGACCAGAAGGAATACCTTGAATCGCTTTTTTCCAGAGAGATATATCCCCTTCTAACGCCGCTTCGTGTCGAGGAAGAAGGCCCTCTTCCCTCCATCGAAAATTACTCTGTGTACGTGGCGTTTCTTCTGGAGGCGGAGTCTGTTCAAAGCTGGGCCAGCAAGGCTGATTCCCCGCAGCTTGAGCATATTTCCATAGTCCGCATTCCTCCGGCGCTGGAGCGAATTGTATGGCTGCCCGGAGAATCCACGCTTTCCGCGGGAGCGGGGCGCTGGGTTTTGCTTGAAGATTTGGTGCAGGTACACGGAGGTTCCCTTTACCCCGGATACAAGGTTAAGGAACATCTTGTTTTTAAAATTAACCGGGACGCTGATTTTTCGGTCGATGAAAAAAGGGACGAGGATTTTATTGTGGCGATGGGGGAAGTGCTGGAAGGCCGGGAACATTCCATGCCGGTGCGGATGGTGCATACGCCGGGGAGCGTAAAAGTCCGCGACTATCTGGCCTGTAGGCTTTCCCTTGAAGAAGACGATATTTTTGAGGTGGCGTTTCCCGTTAATCCGGGCAAGCTCTACGAGCTTATTTTAAGCCGGGGCTTTGACCATCTTAGGGAAAAGCCGTGGAAAATCTATCCTCATCCTGTTTTGCACGAAGACCAGCCCCTGTGGGACAGGATACGGGCGGGCGATATTGTTCTTCACCTGCCCTACCAGTCCTTTGATCCGGTAGTCCGCTTTTTTCAGGAAGCTGCCGGCGACCCGCAGGTGGCGGCGATTAAGACTACGCTGTACCGTACCAGCGGGGATTCGCCCGTTGTCCGGGCGTTGGAGCAGGCGAGTCTTGCGGGCAAGCACGTAACGGCGGTCGTGGAACTGAAGGCACGGTTTGACGAGGGGCGCAACATTTCGTGGGCCAACAGGCTGGAAAAGGCCGGGGTTATTGTGGTGTACGGTCTTGCCCACCTTAAAATTCACGCCAAAGCTACCATTGTAATGCGCCGGGAATACGACCGGATAAAACGTTATGTCCACCTTTCCACGGGCAACTACAACGAAAGGACGGCAAAGTATTACGAGGACATCGCCCTTTTCTCCGCGCGGGAAGATATTGCCTACGACGCGGGGCTGTTGTTTAACATGATCACAGGCTACTCGGCGGTTCAGTCAATGGGCAAGCTGGTAATTGCCCCTACGTCTCTGAAGCGCCGGATTTTGGATCTTATTGCCAGAGAAAGCAGCCGTTCCAGCCCCGAAGCTCCGGGAAAGATCATGGCAAAAATGAACGCTCTGGCGGACCCTGAAATTATATGGGCTTTATACCGGGCATCGCAGATGGGGGTTAATGTGTTTCTTAACATCCGGGGCATCTGTATGCTTACCCCCGGCGTAAAGGGCCTTTCCGAAAATATCCGTGTGGTAAGCGTTATTGACCACTACCTTGAACATTCCCGGATATACTACTTTGCCAACAGCGGGGCCGAGGAATTGTACTTGGCCAGCGCGGACTGGATGAGCCGCAATCTTGAACGCCGGGTGGAACTTATGTTTCCGGTGTTGCAGGAAGACACGCGAAAGGCGGTTTTTGAAACCCTTTCCGCTTACTTCCGGGATAACTGTCAGGCATGGCTTTTGGGCAGCCAAGGCAACTGGACACGGCTTGCGCCCGCAGCCGGCGAAGAGCCTTTCCGCGCCCAAGCGTACTTTCACGCCCGTGCCGCAAAAGCCCAAGCCGAAGAACACCCCGACCCGGCCCGCGGGGAATTCATTGTCCGCCGCAGTACGCCGCTTGACGCGCACGAGTGAGGAGGGGCGGGTGGAATTCCAGAAGAATATATTTCTATATTGACATATTACTCAATGCAGGTTATTGTCAAAAAATAGGGGGAGATATATGAAAAAATCGTTTTGCCTATTCGTGGTATTTTTCTCTATTATATCCACAAAAGCGTTTTGTGGCCCGTTTGGGGTTAGATTTGGAATGTCTTTGGAACAGATTAGCCAAATAAGTAGAACTGTACCAGAACCTCTCCGCGATAGAGATAATTGGTTTTTAATTACCCCTCCTAATACTCATGAACTATTTGACATATATCTCGTTAGTATTCACCCAGTTCGTGGGGTTTATTTTATAAGAGCAGTAAGCAGAGAAATTAGAACGAATACCCACGGGGCAGAATTAATTGCACATTTCAATACATTGGTTTCTGGTATTGAAAGAATATATGGTTCTTACCTAAGAAGAGACAGAATGATAAGTGATACAAGATTAACAAGCTCCCAATTTTTTATGAATACTCTGTCTAGAGGTGATAGAGAATTAATAGTTTTTTGGCATAGAGAGGAAGGCTCAACATTACCTGATGATATTTATGAAATAATTATTTCGGCTGAAGCAATAAGCTCTTTCATTGGTTATATCATGCTTGATTATTATTCAATATATTTTGATGCGATTGAAGAAGAACGATCTTCAGTTTTTTAATTAATTGGTATTTTTATATGAAAAAAGAGTTTGTGAAAGCAAATGATGCTGAGAAAACTGAAAAATACTTTTTCCCTGTTTGTAAAAAAACCATAGTGTGTATATTCAAAACATGGTCGCAAAAATTGTTTTGTGGGAGAATATAGATTGATATGTATAACATCACTCTAGTTTGTACAACACACAAAGAAAATGGCGAATGTAATTCAAATGAATTATATAATATCATAGAAAATATAAAGCCGGAAATTATATTTGAAGAGTTGTCCTATGAGGTTTTTAATCAGTGTTACGGAGAGAGAAACCGTATATCATTGGAGACAACAGCGATCAAATGGTATTTAAAAAATAATGCAATTAAGCATATACCTATTGATACTTATGAAATACCAATAAGCGATCATGACAATTTTGATAAAATGCATAATGTATTAACACAAGATATTGATTTTGGATTGTTTTTAAATAAAGCAATGTGGAGAGAATGTATAAGAGGTTTTTCGTACCTCAATAGTAGGCATATTGATGAAACACATAGGGCAAGAAAAAATTATGAAAAAGAACTAATTGGTCATTTGAACAGAGAAACATTAACAAATACATATAATTTATGGAATGATTATAACGATAGGAAGGAGGACACAATGGTAGATAATATATACAGTTATAGTAAAAATAATGAATATACTAATGCAATTTTATTCATTGGCTCTGCACATCGAAAATCAATGATAATGAAGATTAATAAGATAAAAAGAAAAGAGAAACCAATGTTATATTGGAAGTTTTACAATTTCAATAAAATATCGGGGGGCAATTGAGTTATACATTACTACCATTTGCTCTACGGCTTAAACGAGGACACGTAAGAATCGTAAGAATCATATATGAACAAGGGGGAAAAGGACGTGACTGTTTTTTATTTCACATCGACCGGGAATTCTTTGGCTGTCGCAAAGCGCATAGGCGGAAACTTGGTTTCAATACCACAAGTTATTGATTCAAACAACGTATCTTATACGGACGATGCCATTGGCGTAGTTTTTCCGGTTTACGGACTTTTGGCGCCGAAAATGGTACGTCAGTTTTTGGACAAGGTGAAGTTTGAAGCGGATTACACCTTTGCGATAGGAACCTACGGCAATATGCCCGGCGCGGCAATGGTTAACTTACAAAAGCAGGCGCAAAAGAACGGGTATCGTTTTGACTATGCCAGCCATTTGCTTACGCTGGATAACTTCCTGCCCTTCTTCGATATGGACGTGGAGATAAAAAAAATGCCGAAGAAAAAAACGGAAGAAAAAATCGCAAAAATTGTGGACGACATTGGCAGCCGCAAACACTTGCGGGCAAGAGCTTCACTGGGATTCCGGGCGCTGAGCGCGATAGTTGGTAAGGTAATGTCAACCGGGAAAAATGCAAAGAAGTACACTGTAAATGACCAATGCATCAAATGCGGTACCTGCGCCAAAGTTTGCCTGGCAAAAAACATAACTGTATCCGACAATGTTTATTTTTCTGACCATTGCGCAGGGTGCTTGGGCTGTGCGCATCACTGCCCCAAGAACGCTATACACCTTAAAAACGAGAAAAGCGGCAAACGTTGGCGTAATCCTGAAGTTTCACTAAGCGAGATTATTGCCGCCAATAACCGTTTAACGGGCAATTGACGTTGACGCTTTCCGCTCGTTCCCATGTCCCCCGCGCCCGCATAAAGGAAAATGAAAACATTTAACGCCAAGGTCTTATACGCCTATAAATTCATAAGCCAGTGTTTACCCATCTACGCTTTTTATACGATTTTGTTTATTGAAAGGGGAAAGTCCGTTACTGATGTTGCCGTGCTAATTGCGCTGTGGAGCGCGTTTACGATAGTAGTTGAAATTCCTTCCGCGATTTTGGCGGACAGATGGAACAGAAGGAATATGCTTGTTATAGCAACACTGTTACAAGGCGTATGCTTTATTGTATGGTTTTTTTCCCATACCTTTTTCATGTTTGCCGTAGGTTTTGTTTTTTGGGCTGTTTCCGGAGCGTTTAGTTCCGGCACGGAAGAAGGGCTAATTTATGACAACCTAAAAAGCGATGGGCGCGAGAACAGCTTTGCTGTGGTGTATGGGAGAGCAAATTTTTACGCAAACGCGGGTATTATCACCGGAATTGTATCGGCGGGTATTCTTGCCAGTTTTATCAGTATTGAAGCTATTGCGCTAATTTCAGCGGCAATATGCTTTGTCAATGCGCTATTTGCCTCGCAAATAAGAGAGAAGAATTTTTATTCACAGCGGTTACGTGAAAAATCCATAGGTTTTTTTGACACGCTGAAAGAAGCGGCTGTTTTTATTAAAGGCAGTGGTGTTGCGTTGGTTTCCATCCTGTTTTTGGTGCTCTTTGTGAGTCTTGGAAGTTATCTGGATGAATTTGACGCTCTTATTATCAACGACTTTGGTCTTGGCAAAATATGGGTCAGCGTTATTCTAAGCGTACGGTTTGCGTTCATTGCGTTAGGCGACCTTCTAGCGCCAATGGCGCAAAAAAAGATTTCTTCTATCAGGCAGATAGTTCTTCTTAACGCCTTGGGGTGCGCTTTTCTGGCTGTCTTTGCCGCAATATGGAATCAATTTTTTATTGTCATTTTTGGGCTTTCCTTCATGGTCATGGCTATAACAGAGATTTTACTGGTAAACGCCCTGCAGCAACAGATAAAAGAAGAAGGCAGGGCAACAGTAATGTCATTTTACAGTATTGGACAAAACGTTGTAATGATCTTTTTTAGTTTAATCTATGCGCTATTGGCAGGGATTTTTACCCTGCAGCAAGTCTACGTTATTATTTCCGTTTACGGAATTGCAGGCGGGTTATGCTTTTTTCTGGTGTTCATGGCAAAAAACCGGACAGGCTCGCATAACGCTACAGAATTGTAACCACGTTTTTGCCCCCTCACTTCCCCGGCGGCTTGGAAGTAAAGGCCACCACAGCGCCCACCACCGGCAGAATGGCAAGCAGCTTAAAAGCCGCCGCAAGCCCGTGAACGTCCGCGTAGGCTCCAAGAAGGGGCGTAAACATACCCCCTATGCTGCCCCCCAGCCCCAAGATAAGGCCCGAAGCCAAGCCGATACTCTTTGGAAGGTATCTCTGGCCTAGCACCACAAAGGGAGCGTTAAGCATAAAACTCCCCGTGGCAATCGGAACCAGCATCAATAGCGCCAGAACCGGGTTTGTTATGTGCGTCAGGAAAAAGACTGACGGGATCAACAGTACCCACGATACCTTGATAATGGTATTCACCCCAAAGCGATCCGCCAGAAAGCCGCCCATGACGGTAACTATCGCCCCGGTAATAACCATAAAACTTACCACCATCCCGCTTGTCGCCATGCTTTGGTTTAGAACACTCACCCAATACAGGGGAAGAAAAACATTCAGGCTGTGGGCAATAATGGAACGGGAAGTAATGGACACGCACAGCCACGAGAATTTCAGCCACTCGTTCCTGCGCCCGCCCTTTGCTTCCCCTGTTTTTTGCTCTTCGATCTGATCTTCAAGCCGCTCTTCCCGTTCCCGTGATTCGGCAAGGCGGCGCATACCCGGAATTAGCAGCAGAAACAGGACGCACATGATAATTCCCGGAACCGCCGCGATGGCGCTGGCCTGAAGACCCATGCGGTTTAGCGCGGGGGACGTTATTACAGGCCCCGCGGCAACGCCGATAGCGCCCCCTACCATAAAGATACTCATGGCGCTGCCTTTCATTTTTCCCGAAAGCCTGTTCGCCATGCGGGCGCCTTCCGGATGAAAGGCCGCCACGCCAATGCCGCTAAACAGGGCGGCGGCGAACATAAGCCAGTAACTGCCCGACAACAGGCCCACCAGCGCGATCCCAAGGCCGGACATTAGCACCCCAAGCGGCATGACCCAAGCTTTCGAGAACTTGTCCGCGATAATGCCGAAAACAGGCTGGGCCGCTGTCGAGGCGATGGCAATGGCAAACGCCAGCCCGGCGGCCTGAGCGTATCCCAAGCCAGCCGCGACGATTAAAAAAGGCAGCATCGCGGCTAACGCGCCCTGATTCAGGTCGGCGGCTCCGTGCCCTGCCGACAACGCGAATATGTGTTTTTTGTTTATAACTCCCGCAAGATGCCGCACCGTTTTAGAACCTTCCTTACAGGGAACCTTCGACAAAGGTAAGCGAAACCGCCCCTTCGTTCAGCCTTTCTACGCCCCTCGCGCCCAGCCTGACCCGGTGAAGGCTAAGATGGCGGGCATCGTGCGCCCCTTCAACCAGAAAGGTCTCGCGCGCCGGGCCGGAAGGATCGCTAGAGCGAAGTTCCAGCAGGTTAGCGCCGTTCACGCTGAAAAAGGAGTAGGTTCCCCGCCTTGATGTCCCGCCCGAATGTATCTCGTAGGAGCCGCAGGGGAAGAAATGGAACCTTCCGATGGGACTGTCGTAGCGGGCGTCAATGCGGGCGCTGACGGCGGCGGCGGGAACCGGGGTAAGCGTTTCGGGCCGTCCAGCCGCGCGGTAGGAGCCGTCCCAAGGGGCAGCCATTACCCTGAACTGCGGGCGCAGGTTTTCCGTTGTCCGTATCCGTATGCCCTCTAGGGACTCCAGTTGAACAACAATCGAGCGCCTGATGGTGGCTATCGAGATATTCTGGCTGGTAATGTAGAGCCCGCCGCGGGCGGCGATGGAATTCCGCCAAGAGAATATCTGCATAGTGCCATCGCCGAAAAAGATAATTTGCCGGTTAGAAGGGTCGAAATAGATGTACTGGTTTCTGTCGATAGTTCCCTGCGGGGTTACGTAAAACCAGAGCCCCGCGATAAACGACTCAAACGACTGTACGCTGCCCAGAATTTCTCTGACCCGGCGCTGTTCTATCTGGGCTCCGGCAATCCGGGTTCTGCTTCTTTGCTCAAAAAAGCCGGTTACCGGATTGTAGGCGTAGATAATCTCCACCTGATCCATAATATTGTTGGAGTCAAAATCCCTGCCCTGAGCGGCAATGGTAAAACTTTGCCCCACGGCAAGCCCCATCTGGTACGCCTGAGAACGGGCGACCTCCCTTACGGTGATGCTGCCGTCCACCCTGATATCCGCTATCTTTGTGAAAGGCTCCTGCTCGCCGGCGGGGTTCATGCGGAACACGGTAAGGGTATGCTCCCCCGCGTTGTTCATTCCCGAAAGCAGGACGCAGACGCTCCGGTCGCCGATAAGGTCTTGGGTGTCAAGGGTAACCGTTTCCGGGCGGGTGGCGGCGGTCGGGGCGCTCCAGAGGCGTCTGTATGTCCGGGAAGCCGCGTCGTAGCCGATAAAGGTAAGGTTTATGGGGCTTCCCGGCGCGAGAAGATTCCGGTAGGCCACAACCTGTTCTTGCACGGGGTTTCTGTAAAAATTGCCTTCCAGCACCGATACAACGACATTTCCTTCGCCAAGGGGAATCATGGCGGACACCGGCTCACGGATTGCCAGTTCCAACAGGCCCGGCTCGTCATACGCCCAAGCGTCCAGCGTTCTGGGAATGACAACCCGGTTTTGCGGGACGGCGCGGTCTTGCGGGGCAGTCCGGGGAACCGGAAACAAAACCAGCGCCCCGATGCCCAACGCGGTAAAGCCGAAAATCGCCACGGTTACAATTCTGAAAATTCCTTTCATGTTGCTCATACTGCTTTATCAATCTCCTTCGTAATTTTTTCCAGCACTACCGCCAGCGTTTCCCGTACGCTATAGGGGCTTCTGAACCCCGCGGAAGAAACATGGCCGCCTCCCCCAAGGGACTGGGCGACCTTTGACACATTGACCGTGCCTTTCGACCTAAGGGAGCAGCGGACACGGCCATCCCTGCTTTCCTTCACAAGAACCGAAACCAGAATTTCCCTGCTTTTCAGGGGAATATTGACAAAATCTTCCGAATCCTCAAGGTAGGCCCCGGTAGATTCCAAATCTTTTTTTTCAAGCACCTGCACCGCGATCCGGCCCTGATTGTGAATCTCCAGGGTGGAAAAGACCATCTTCTGCAAAAGAAGCGCCCCGGCGGAATCGTCCTCGTTCAGGCGCTGGTATGTTTCGTAGGGGCTCACCCCCGCCCCCACCAGCGCGAGGGCGGCGTTGAATGTCCGGGCGCTGGTTTTGGCGTAGGCGAAAAACCCCGTATCGTGAACCAGTCCGGCATAGGCGGCGCGGGCGTATTCGCCGGTCAGCCCCACGCCCGCCTTTTGAGCCAGTTCTACAACCATTTCGCAGGTGGAAGAAGCCGTGCTGTCAAAGTACCCCTTAAAAGCGCAGAACTTGCCCGGCTCATGATGGTCAATCACAAAGACTTCCGGCACATAGGGAACCAGCCCCCGCAATTCCCCTATGTAGTATTCGTCCGATGTGTCAAGGATAACCAGTCCCGCGTCCCGGTCAATCGTTTCCTTCAGGGCTTCCCACGTTTCTATCGTGCCGTCAGGGTCGATAAACCGGAACTTTTCCGGCGTGGGGCTGGAATTGACAACCCTGACCTGCTTTCCAAGACCCTGAGCGACAAAAGAAAACACCCTTTCCGCCCCAAGCCCGTCAGCGTCCGCCGGGTCGTGGGTGGTGATAATCAGGGAGGAGTGCCGGTTCAGGAACTCGAAAACCGCGTCCGTCATATCAAAGCTGGGAACTCATGTACGCGGCGGCGGCCTGTTGTACCCTTGCCCCGATATGCGGGGCCATGACAAGAACCTGCCATCCGGCGGATTTTTCCGAGCGGAACCACCGGAACAAATGCCGGGCGCTTCCGGTAAAGGCCGGCTGTAAGCCCCCAGCCGAAGCGGTAATCAGCATGGTGTGGGTCAGCCTGTCCCTGCCCGCCCCGGACAGCCGGGAAGCGGCGTCGGCGAGCGCCCCGGAAAAATCCGGCGTTTGCCCCCTTGCGTCCAAGGTCTGAATCCGCTCCCTGATTTCCCTTCTTCCGGCCTCCCCGGAAATAACGCCAGAGTGGATTATCCTGGCGCTGTCCCCGGCGGCCCAAATGGTGACGCTGTCCCCGTCCATAAGGATGCGGTCTATCACCTGTTCGCCTATCCACGCCACAATCTCGCCCCTAGAGCGTTCCAGCGCGGCGGAGCCGTCAATAATCAGATACACGTCCAGCGGGATGGTTCGCCTGCCTTCAGCGTTAAGCAAAGGCAAGAACCCGGCAAAAAGAATCAACGTAAACAGTTTTCGCAACATAATAGCCTTCATATCAAGTATTCTATCACATATTGAACAGAATTTGAACAGAATTTGAACACAAATTTGACGAAAAAAGGTAAAAAAGGCTTTACATTTTTTCGCAGACTAGGTTATACTGTAAGCAAGGTATTACATACTACGTCATTTTGTAGAACAATATTTGTGAGGAGAGTTTAAATTATGGGTTCTATTGATCTGCCCAAGAGTCCGAATGTATTTCATCCGGAAAAACCAAGCGCCGTAGGGTCACGTAATTCGTTGGCTCAGGAGTACAGGGATCAGCAGGCTGAGGTAAACCAGCTTCTGGAGGAGGAAGCCAATAAGGTTATCCACCATCTGACCGCAAAATTGCCCAAGGACGTTCTGGAACGTCTGGATGTGATGGGCGGTCTTAAAGAGAAGCTGTACAATTACTTCAATCAGAATTACCAGAATATGTTTAACCGTTACATGGTAACGAGTGAAGACGAAATGGTAAAAAAGGTGAGGAATTTCATCGACAAGGAAGAAACCAAAGTCCTTGCCCGGTACACTCCGAAAGAAATCGCCGACCTTCTGGACGCTGTAGGCGGAGCCGACAAGTTCAACACCGGCGAAGTCGAAAAGTCTATCGTCAATATGTACGGCCACCTTCAGGGCCATGTCCAGCGGGGCGTTAACGAGCTGGAAACCCACACCAACAGCATTTTGCGCCAGAAGACCGACACCGGAGCGTTTGTTCGGGGCCAAAACGCCTATTCAATCGTCAAGTGCGCGTTCAAAGACAACCTGCTTAAGCCCAAGACCGTTACGGATGTCAAGCTTTCGGTAAACATCCTTGACGCCGAGCTTATCAGCCCCATTTTCCACTATCAGGTTACCGTGGAGTACCTTATTAAAGACCTTTTAAGCAAGCACATTGTAGACGCTATCGATCAGACTATCGAAAAGGTCAAGGACGAAAGGGTAGAACAGGGACTGGAAGAACTGTCGGACAGCGAGATCATCTTCAACAAGATGGGACAGGTTCCCAACTTCACCGACGACGAGGTTGAAAACCCCAAATCCAGACGGTATTCCATTGTCGCCAAGGCGCTTATGGAACGGATCAACGACCTGCGGGCCGAAATTGATCCGGAAACGTTTGACCAGATGAACATACGGGAAAATATCAAGAACATCATTGATATTGAAAATATCCGGAACCGGGGCTTTAATACCGCCATTAACTCAATTACCTCCATTCTTGACACTTCCAAGATGGGGTATCAGTACATCGAAAACCTCAAAAACGCCAGAGAGATTCTCATCCGGGAGTACGAGGACACCGATGTGGCGAACCTGCCCGACGAGCGCTACCAGATTAAGCTCCGCTATTTTGACAATGCCCAGCTTAACGAGGATCGCAAAGCCTACGATGTGCAGATGAAGAGCTTTGAAACCGAAGTTATGCACCTTTGGGACATTCTGCACGTGATTTATCAGGAAAAGAAATCGATGTGGAAGGTAAATGATTTTGCAGATCTGGCCGCGAAGAAAAGGGCCAAGCTGAAGAAAATCAAAGATCAGACCGGCGAGCCCGCCTACGAAGCCATTGACAAGGTGTGGGACGAAATCTCCTTTGTCAGGGCCGGCGAGACCGAGGTTGAAAGGTCTAACCGTACCTACGTTTACGAAAAAGACAGGGTACGCCAGCGGATCATCCTGATGCGGAATAAGATGAAGAAAATGTACGACTATCTGTACCCCATTGAAAGACGGGTTATGGAGGAAAGGCTTTCCGCCCTTGAAAGGGACTATTTCCGCTTTGAGTACATGATCAACCCCTACCACCTGCAGCCGGGCATTCTTCTTGATGTGGACATTACTTCCATTAAGCGGAAAAAGGCGACTCTTGACGCTATGGCAAACGTGCTTAACGAATTCCTGCACGGCGTTTCCAAGGGCTTCTCTGACGCTGCCTTTGCCTCCTTTAGCCGCAGGCGTTCCACGGTGCGGGAAGACATTAACCAGTCTTTCGGCGCCGCTCCTGAGGATCCGTTGGGCGATCAGGCTCCGGCGGCTTCCGCGGGCTCCGCGTACCTGGACTTTATCAATTCTGACAGTCCGGCCAGCGTTTCCAGATCGGCCCCCAAAGCCATCGCGGCCCCCAAAAGAGGCGGCAGAGCGGCTGGCGGCAAGGCAAAAGCGAAGGCTGGCGCCGCAAAGGGCGGACGCCGGGGACGGCGCAGTGGTGATTCGGGGTTAAGAGAAATCTAATTTTTGCCTCGTTTGGATGTTTTATAAAAACGTCCCCGAATTCCGGGGACGTTTTTTATGGGAGGTTGAAGTGAACAAGGAATCAACAAATCTTGAGGTGCTTTCCACCAGGTCAGGCTTTAACTCTGCGGTAAGGCACATAAACAAGACAATCGAGATATCAGGCGCCCTTGGGCCTGGCGCTAACTTGGGCGATTTATTATACGAGCGGGGCGATGAAACCCTGTCCGGCGAGCGGAGCGCTCTTTTACTTAGAATGCTTCTGGTGGACAAGCTGGGGTATAAAACCGTTTCCTCTAATCTTGAAGCGGTAACCTCCGATGTTCCCGCTTTGGCCGCGGAGTTCGCCACATGGAAAGGCGTTGACCTTGTAGCCGTGTATCACCACCCGGATTTGGGCCTTCTTGTCGCAAATCCCAAGGTTGCCGAGGAGCTTGCCGATTTTGGGATGCTGCGGAAGCGGGAACTGTTGGTGATGTATGCCGGCAAGGGCGGCGCTCCGGCGGACGAGGCCTGCCAAAAAGCGGCGGAAACCGCGATTGCCCTTTTTGAAGGCGGCAAGGCCAAGGCCCCGCAGGAAATCTTAAAGGGCGGTTTTGCCGTCAAAAAACTTAAAAAAGCGAAAGCCAGCCATGAAGATGAAGCGCGGGCTCCGGCATCCCGCTCCAAGGCCGCGAAGGCCAAAAAGCCCGCGAAAGCCCCGGCAAAGGCCGGATCGGGAAGGATCATTTTCACGATGACGGGACAGCCGGAAAAGAAAGCCCGCGTGGCTCCCCCGGTGGTTACCGTGGCGGCTCCGGCTATTTCCAAGGGCCCCGTGCGGATGACCCCGATGTATTCCGTGATAGTTTCAAACGAGCTTTTTCATAACGGAAACGTGGAAGCGTGGAAGCGGATTATCACAAGTTACAAAGCCAAGTACCCGGAACTTCAGGTGTTTATCTACTACGAAGGCGAGCGCATTTTGGACATAAACACCCTGTTTAAGTGGGGGAAGGTAAAGCACGGAAGCGCGATCATGTTTGCCGTTTCCGGCAACGACATCAAAGACGTGGCAAAATTACAGCGGTATCTGGCTCAAGGGGCCAGCAGCAAGTTTGAAGCATTCCTGCACGGCCCTGTAAACAATGTGCTAAGGCTTTTTGGGTAAGAGGGGGAAGACATGGACAGCAGAATACATTTTTTTAGTCAATTTGACGCGATTCCTAAAAAGATAGAGCCGGAAAAGCTGGGAATCCGGGGCCGTCAGGCCAGCGAATTCGCCGATATGGGCTTTCCCATTTTGCCGGGGTTTATTCTGAACACGGATATTACCTCAAATCTGAAAATTGAAGATGTCAAAAAGGACATTACTTCGCTTTTGGGCAAGTGCGCCGGTGTTGTGGGAAAAAAGTACGGGGATACCGAAAACCCTTTGCTGCTTAAAATCGTCATTTCCTCCAATCTGGCTATTTCCGCCTATCCCACCCTGCATAATTTCGGCCTTGTTAAGCCCACTATCGAAGGGTTCGCCAAGTGGACGGGGAAGAATTTCGCGGCCCACGAGGTTATCTTTCTTATCAGGGGTATGCTTAAAATAGAAGAGCGGATCAAGGAGCTGGAGGATAAGACCAAGGAACGGGAAGAGATTCTTGCCCGCCTGAAAATCGTGGATCGTATGCTTGGCATCGCCGGGCCTTCCAACGAGCTTGGCGCGCGGGAAAAGCCCATTCCCGTAAACAAAAGCGCCGGGGAGTACATGAACGAATACGCGCGGTTTTTTCCGGCAGGGTTCTTCGACAGCGCCGAGAAGCAACTCTTTATAACTTTAAGCGAAATTTCCCGTATGATCCGGATGGATGATCAGGACGAAAACGACACGGCTCTTATGATTGTCCCTATGGTGTACGGAAACTACGGCAAGGATTCCTGTTCCGGCTTTTTTTACAGCCGCAATGTGGTTTCAGGCGAAAAGAAACTTCAGGGCAAGTTTTTCCGGGAAAAGTTCAACGAGTATGGCGCTGAAGGACAAGCCATTGAACATATCGGGGACAAGCACCTGAAGGAACTTCAGAAAATCGCCGGAGGGCTGGAGGACAGGTTAAAGGAAATCCGGCAGGTTCGCTTTACCATCGAAAACGGGAAGCTCTGGCTTATTGAACAGCGCCAAGTGGAACAAAAATCCACGCAGGCGGACATTAAGCTCCTTCTTGACCTTGAAAGCCGCAAGATCGTTGACAAGGAGTATGTGGTTAAGGCTATTGATCCGCTCAGGCTAAACGAGATTCTGCATCCGGTTATTGACCCGTCCAGCGTAAAGAGCCTTAACTCGTGGAAGGGCGGTATTGCCGGCGCTCCGGGTGCGGCTATAGGCAGGGTTTACTTTTCTACCGCCGCTCTTCTGGAGGCCCAAAAGTACGCCCAGCAGCATGGGCAGGACACCCGGACTATCCTTGTCCTTGAGTCCTCTTTCGCTGAGGATGTCAAGGCTATAGAGGTAAGCACGGGGGTACTGACTGCCGAGGGGGGGTATTCCGCCCACGCCTCGGTCGTGGCCCGGCAGTACGGGAAGGTCTCACTAGTGTCCCCGGAACTCCAAATCAGGGGCAAGAGGGCCAGCATAGGGGCGTTTAGCTTTTCCGAGGGGGATTTTATCACTCTTGATGTGCCGTTCCACGGTCAATGCAACATCTATGCCGGAACCGCGGCCCTTATCGAGCCTGATCCTAAGGGTTCCGGGCTTCTGGATTTTATCGCCCTTGCCAAAGGCTTTGTTAAGAGTTTCCATGTCCGCTGTAACGCCGACACGCCCAAGGACGCGGCACTGGCTCTTGAATTTGGCGCGGACGGCGTGGGGCTGTGCAGGACGGAGCATATGTTCTTTAAGGGGGACAGGATACATTCGTTCCGGGCGATGCTTCTTTCGGACAATAAGCAGGAGCGCGCCAAGGCTTTGGACAAACTTCAGGCCATGCAGCGGGAGGATCTTTACAGCATCCTTAAAGTAATGGCTGGCAGGGAAGTTACCATCCGGCTTCTGGATTCGCCCCTTCACGAGTTTATGCCCCACAACGATGACGAGCTTGCGGACTACATGGCGTATGTGGAAAGGACAAAAAAGGTAAAGCCCAACAAACTGGAAATGAAGGCCCGTATTGAATCCCTGCACGAGTTTAACCCGATGCTGGGGCACAGGGGCTGCCGTATCGCCGTTTCTTACCCCGAAATCTACGCTATGCAGATCAGGGCTATTTTTGAAGCGGCCTACAAACTGCGGAAAGAGGGAGTGGATGCCCAGCCTGAAATCATGGTTCCGGTTGTAATGAATGCCTCCGAGCTTAAACTCATTGCCTTTGGCAAAAAGATTGAGGGGGCGAGTTACCGGGGCATCGTGGACATTGAGGAAGAACTGCGGAAGGAGCAGAAGGCCAAGCAGTTGAAGTACAAGATTGGCACGATGATTGAGCTTCCGGCGGCGGCTTTGGGCGCTGGTGAGCTTGCCAGATATGCCGGGTTTTTCAGTTATGGGACGAATGACCTAACCCAGACGACCCTTGGTATTTCCCGCGACGATTTTACCGGATTTATGTCCGACTACACCCTTTTTGATCTTATTCAAGGGAACCCTTTTAGCACGCTGGATCCAAGGGTCAAAGAGCTCATCGTTTTGGCTACAACCAGAGGCCGCCTTACCCGGCCTGATCTTGTGTGCGGGCTCTGCGGCGAACATGGCGCTAATCCGGCAAATGTGCGCTTTTGCATGGAGTCCGGGCTGAATTACGTTTCCTGTTCTCCGTACTCTGTGCCTATCGCGCTGTTGGCGGTGGCTCAGGCGGAACTGGAAGGGGTTTAATCTTGCCCCCCGCCGGAGCTTCTGGCGGAAATGCTTGGCTCACGCACTGCGGGGGGTACTCCTTGATTCGCTCTTTCAGGAGCGCCGGGATGTCAAGGTGGTAGGGGCAGCGCTTAACACATTCGCCGCATTCAAGGCAAGTCTTGGCCTTTTCGATAGGTACTTCGACAAACGTGCGGGCCCGCTCCACCGTCATGCGCTTAAAGATGCTCTTAACGTTTAACGCCATGCTGATTCTTATGCCCTGAGGGCAGGGCTGGCAATAATCGCAGCGGCGGCACCATGTGGAGCCCAGTTCGGCCTTTATTTTTTCGATTTCCCCTTTGTCCTGCGCGGAGAGCGGCTCATTTTTTTCCACAATGCCGATAATTTCACGGATTTCTTCTATCTTTTCGATCCCCGGGTCCGGCACTATGTTGCCATACGTCCCAAGAAACCGGAAGGAAAGCCCCGCGTCACTCAAAAGGCCGCCGCCCATAGGCTTCATGGCGATAAACCCCATGTCAAGCTTTTCCGCGAGCGGTATGGCCTCTTCGGCGGCGGCGCAGTCGATAAAGTTAAAGGGGAGCTGTATCGAGGCGAACGCGCCGCTCTTCATAAATTCAAGGGCCAGCGGGATGCTGTGGCTGGAAATCCCCGGAAAGCGCACCTTTCCGGCCTTTACCGCCTCGCTGAGCCCCTCCATCGCGCCGCCGGGGGCAAACACGGCATCCCGCCTGGCGTTATCCGCGACATTGTGGAGCTGGTAAATATCCACGTACTCTACCCCAAGCCTCGCAAGGCTTAAATCCAGATGCTCGTTAAACGTTTTTTTGTCGTTGGCAAGGGATTTCGAGGCGATAACAAGGCTATCGCGCTTTATTCCTTTTATTGCCTCGCCGATTTTTTCCTCGCTGTCGGCATAGCCGTTAGCGGTGTCAATAAAATTGACCCCAAGCCCTATTACCTGCTGGAGAAGATGGGCCGCACCGGCCTTCGTTAGCCGCATGATGGGAATGCCGCCAAACGCGACCCTGCTTACCATAAGCCCTGTTTTACCGAACCGTACTTTTTCCATATGCGGGCCTCCTTACTGCCTGTATGTATTATGGTACACCAAGCATGGCAATAGTCAATAGGCCATTGCCGGGGCCAGCGGCAGAATTAAACCCCCGCAGGGTGCTTGACACTTTTTCCACTTTCCCTGTAAACTTAAAACCATGAAACGGGCACTGGTTTTTATACATCACCATCACCACCTCCATCGTTTTTTTCCGGGGCCCGGAGCCGTTGGGCTATAGTCCAAAAGGCTTTCATTCGGTTTAATAGCCGTGGGCTCTCCAGTCCACGGCTTTTTTTTGCGCCAAAAGGATGGATGGCGGCGCTTTTTGCAAGGCAAGGTTTTACGGGAGACAGGTTTTTTGGAGACAGGAATGGACAAGCTACGAATGTTAATCCCCAAGGGGCGGATTTTTGATAATGTTGCCAAGCTCTTTTCGGAGGCAGGGCTTCCCATTTCCCTTGCCGACAGAACCTACAGGCCGGTTATCGCGGCGGACTGGCTAAGCGCCAAGATCATGAAGCCGCAGAATGTCGGGGAACTCCTTGAACTTACAAGCCATGACGCGGGCTTTACCGGGGTGGACTGGATACTGGAAAGCGGGGCGGATGTTGAAGAGATACTGGATTTGGGGTTCGACAAGGTAAAAATAGTTGTGGCAGTCCCCGCCGCAAGCGATGAAGAAACCATGAAGCGCAGGAAAATTGTTGTCGCCACCGAGTATATGCGCCTTGCCGAAAAATGGCTTACGGCAGGATCGTGGCAGTTCCGCCTTCTTCGGGCATACGGGGCCACCGAAGTGTTCCCCCCGGACGATGCCGACATGATCATTGATAACACTTCTTCCGGGCAGACGCTCCGTGACAACGGCCTAAAAATCATCGCGACGCTATTGGAATCGTCCACCCGCTTTGTCGCTTCAAAGGCCGCAATGGCGGACAAGCAAAAACGGGGCAGGATCGAAGAGCTTGCCATGCTTTTCAAGGCCGTACTGGACGCCCGTGAGCGGGTAATGCTGGAAATGAACGTTCCCAAGGCGAAATTCCAGGAAATGGCGGAAGGGCTCCCCGCCATGCGAAGCCCCACCGTAGCGCCTTTGTACGGCAACGAAGGGTACGCCGTAAAAATCGCCGTAAAAAAGGGCGAAGTTTCTTCTTTAATTCCACGGTTAAAGAAAATGGGCGCGTCGGACATCGTGGAATACGATTTGCGAAAAGTAGTCCCGTAGGGATATTCCAATGAAAGCAGGAGGATCGAAGAATGTCAAGAACGGCGGAAATTGAAAGAACCACAAGGGAAACATCCATCAAGATGAAACTCAACATTGATGGCGGCGGGGAGGCGAAGCTGGATTACCCCATAGGGTTTATGGCCCATATGCTTACCGCCTTCGCGTGCCACGGGCTTTTTGATATTGAAGTATGGGCACGGGGCGATCTTGAAGTGGATCAGCATCACTTGGTGGAAGATACCGGTATTGTCATGGGGCAGTGCTTTGCCCGCGCGCTGGGAGAGCGGCGGGGCATACACCGGGTGGGGAGCTGCCTTTTCCCAATGGACGAAACGCTCGCGCGGGCCGCGGTAGACATTTCAGGAAGGCCCTTTCTGGTGTTCGACGCGCCGGAACTCAACTCCGGGCAAACCGGTGTTGTTTGCGATTTCTGGCAGGGCTTTGTTTCCGCCGCGGGCATTACCCTTCATCTGGATATACTGCGGGGCAGGAGCTGCCACCACAAGACCGAGGCGCTTTTTAAGGCGGCGGCCCGCTCGCTTCGGGAAGCCTGCCGCATTGATTACGGCGCTCCCGGTCTTATTCCCTCTAGCAAAGGAGTCATTGTATGACAACGATAAAACGAATTATTCCGTGTCTGGATGTAGACGGCGGACGGGTGGTTAAAGGCGTGAAATTTGAAGAGGTCAAAGACGCTGGAGACCCGGTGGAATTTGCCCGGCGGTATAACGCCGGTGGGGCTGACGAACTTGCCTTTCTGGACATAAGCGCTACCAGCAAGGGGCGGGCTACCCTTCTGGACGTGGTAAGGAAAGTCGCAGCCGAAGTAACAATCCCGTTCTGCGTGGGCGGCGGCATACGAACTGTGGAAGACATGCGGCAGACCATAAAGGCCGGAGCGGGCAAGGTCTCGGTGTGCAGTTCCGCGCTGGCAAGGCCGCAGCTGCTTTCCGAGATGGCAAGCGCCTTCGGGAGCCAGAGCGTTGTTCTGGCAATTGACGCGAAAAGGGTTTCCGCCAAGGGACAGCCCCCGGTGTGGCACGCTTTTTCAAACGGCGGCAGGGCCGACTCAGGGCTGGACGCGATAGAATGGGCAATAAAGGCCGCAGAGCTAGGAGCGGGCGAAATAATGCTTAACTCCATAGACGCTGACGGAACCTGCGCAGGCTACGACATTGCCCTTTGCGCCGCTGTCGCGAAAGCTGTGTCTGTGCCCGTTATCGCGTCCGGCGGGGCGGGAAGCTTAGAGCAGATAGCGGAAGTTCTGAAAGAAACCGGGGTTGACGCGGCCCTTGTAGCTTCCCTTTTGCACTTCGGCAAAACCACCGTTCCCGAAATTAAACAGTACCTTGCCTTACAGGGGATCAGTGTCAGGCAGTAAAACAGGAAAAGAACGATGGTTATTGCGTCAATAGACATTCAAAACGGGAAGGTTGTCCAGCTCAGGCAGGGATCGGAATTGATGCTTGAGCGGGACAACGCCGGGGAACTTGCGCAGGCGTTTGACCGCTGTGGAGAAGTGGCGGTTATCGATCTGGACGCCGCTATGGGGCTGCGTCCCAATACGACAATGATAACGCCCCTGCTCCGCAAGGCCGAGTGCAGGGTAGGCGGCGGCATCAGAACCCCACAGCAGGCGAAAGAGCTTGTAAGCCTTGGCGCTAAAAAGGTCATTATCGGGTCAAGCGTGTTTCGTAACCCGGACAAGAAGGGCGCCGGGGCCGAAGGCGGGGAGTTTGGCGTGAACGTTTCGCTTTTAAAGGCGTTTGCGCAGGCTATCGGGCGGGAACGGCTCGTGGTTGCCGTGGATGCCCGTGGCGGCGAAATCGTAATTGACGGCTGGAAGAAGGCCACGGGCTTAGACCTTGTGCAAGCCTCCCGGCTGGCGGAACCTTGGGCGTCGGAGCTGCTGTTTACCTGTGTCGAGCGGGAAGGAACCATGACCGGAATTGACATGACAGCCGTAAAAACACTGCGGGAGGCCGTGTCCAGCGAGATCACCGTTGCCGGCGGGGTATCGAGCCTTGCCGAAATTGAAGAGATTTCGGCGCTCGGCTGCAATGTGCAGCTTGGCATGGCTCTGTACACGGGCAGCGTAACGCTGGAAGACGCATTTGTCCGCTCGCTGAATTGGGCCAAGGGAGAAGCCGGAGGCTGCGGCGGACATGACCGCCCGCTGTTGCCGCTTATCGCCCAATCAAGGGACGGGCAAGTTCTTATGTCCGGTTTTGCCAGCAGGGAAGCGTTACACGAAACGTTCAAAAGGGGAAAGCTCTGCTTTCACAGCCGCACACGGCAAAAGCTCTGGATGAAAGGGGAAACATCGGGCAATGTCCTTACCCTTGTCCGCCTGCGGGCCGACTGCGACCGGGACGCGATTCTGGCGACTGTGGAACCTTCAGGCCCTGTCTGTCATACAGGGGCGTGGTCGTGCTTTTCAACCAGCCGCCGCTATACCCTAGAGTACCTTCAATCGGTCATCGCTGGAAGGTTCCGCGACCCCGTTCCCGGCTCCTACACCGCCACGCTGGACGATAAGCTTGTCCGGGAAAAACTGATGGAAGAAGCGGAAGAACTGTGCGCGGCAAAAACCCACAGCGAAACCGTGTGGGAAGCGGCGGATGTCCTGTACTTTACCGCCGCCCTTATGACCCGCGCCGGGGTCTCTTTTGAGGAAGTTCTTGCGGAACTGGAAAGAAGGCACTTGAAATAGGAGCAAGGCATGAGCGTGTACTGGAGCGAGAGGACAAGGCTTTTAGAGCCGTACATTCCGGGCGAACAGCCCAAGGATAGGGAGTTTATCAAACTTAACACAAACGAAAACCCGTATCCCCCGTCCCCAATGGTAGTCGAAGCGATACAAAAAGCCGCCAGCGGCCTTAGGCTGTACCCTGACCCATTCTGTACGGAGCTAAGGGAGACCGCCGCCGCCGCATACGGGGTAAAGCCCGAAGAAGTGTTTGCGGGCAACGGCTCTGACGAGGTTCTGGCCTTTGCCTTTGCCGCCTTTTTCGGCGCGAAGACCAAGACTACCGGCGCTGCCCCGGCGCTTTTCCCCGACATTACCTACAGCTTTTACCCGGTCTATGCGGGCCTTTGGGATGTGCCGTACAGAACCGTTCCCCTAAAGGATGATTTTTCGATTGATTACCACGATTACTTAGGCGCGTCGGGGGGAATTATTTTTCCCAACCCGAATGCCCCGACAGGCATCGCCCTTCCCCTTGAAGACTTGAAGAATATCGCGCAGGCCGCCGGGCGGGACAAGCAGGTTTTCGTTGTGGATGAAGCCTACATTGCCTTTGCCGGGGGGGAAGGTGTTGCGAGCGCTCTTAGCCTGGTACAAGAGTTTCCCAACCTCCTTGTGGTTAGAACCCTTTCAAAAGAAGCTTCCCTTGCGGGGCTTCGCGCCGGGTTCGCCATTGGGCAGCAGGAACTTATTCAGGGGCTTTTCCGTGTTCACGATTCTTTTAATTCGTACACGATGGATCGCCTTGCGCTGGCTGGAGCGGGGGCGGCGCTTAAAGACGCCGCCTACTACAAAGACATAAACCGCCGGATTGTTTGTACCCGCGACCGGGTTTCCGCCGCCCTCCGGGCGCTGGGCTTTCGGACACTGCCTTCTCAGGCCAATTTTATCTTCGCCTCGCCCCCGCCCGGATGCGGAAAAGGCGGGCGGGAGTTTTACGCGGCCCTAAGGGATCGGGGCATTTTGGTCAGGCATTTTGAAAGGCCCCGGATCGCGGACTTTGTGCGGATCAGCATTGGCACTGACGGCGACATGGACGCTTTTCTTGAAGCCTGCGGGCGCATTGCCGCCGGGGGATAGGGGATAATCGATGGGCCTTTTGAAGATTATCACAGGGAAAGCGTTTGCCGAAAACCCAAGCCTGTTTCTCGCGGGCGGGGCGGCTGGCGAACCGGACGCTGAAGTAACCGCCACTGTCAGCGGGATAATTTCCGCAGTCAGGGTTGAAGGGGACACGGCTGTCAGGCGTTACGCGGCACTGTTTGAAAAAGAATCCCCGCGCGCGTTTGAAGTCCCCCTTGCGGCGGCAGAGGAAGCATGGGAAACGGTACAATCCGGCGAACCGGAGCTTGCCGCCGCCCTGTCTTTCGCGGCGGACAACATTAGGCGCTTTGCGGAACTTCAAAAGGAACAGTTTAAGGATTTTGAGGAAGAGATACAACCGGGGGTTTTCGCGGGGCAACGGGTAATTCCTGTTGACAGGGCGGCGATTTACGTGCCTTCAGGGCGTTTTCCCCTTATCTCCTCGGCGCTCATGGGGCTTATTCCCGCGGCGGCGGCTGGGGTGGGGGAAAGAATACTTGTCTCTCCGCCCGCTGGCGGCGGCGCGCCTGATCGCCGTATTCTGGCGGCGGCGCGGATAGCCGGAGCGAGCCGCATCTTTGCCTTGGGCGGCGCGCAGGCAATAGCGGCCCTTGCCATCGGGACTGAAACGGTTCCAAGGGCGGACATTATCGCCGGGCCGGGGAACAAGTACGTAGCTACCGCAAAACGTTTGCTTTTCGGCGAGGTTGGCATTGACTTTGTAGCCGGCCCCACGGATTTGCTTGTTATTAGCGACGGGAAGCGTGAAAGCGCCGCCGGCTCTGCCCCGCCCTTCGACTTTGACCTTATTGCCGCCGATATGCTCGCCCAAGCCGAGCATGACCCCGACGCCCGTGTGCGCGCCCTTGTCCCGGACAGGCAGACGGCGGAACACATCGAGCTGGCCCTGAGTAAACGGCTGGCGCTGCTTCCCACGGAGGTAACGGCCCGCGCCTCTTTGAATGCGGGGGGGCTTATCATTATCTACGAGTCAAGGGAAGAGGCGATACGCATCGCCAACGCCATTGCGCCGGAGCATTTGGCGTTAAGCGTCGCCTCCCCCGAAGAATGGGCGCAGGGCTTGCGAAACTACGGCTCGCTCTTTACCGGTTCCGCCGCGGCGGAGGCGCTTGGGGATTATTCCGCAGGGATTAACCACACGCTGCCTACATCCGGCTCCTCCCGCTTTACCGGCGGGCTTTCTGTCCGTAACTTCCTGAAAACCGTTACCACGCTCCGATGCGTTCCCGGCGAGGGATACACGCAGGCCCTGCGCGCCGCGGAAATCATGGCACGGGCCGAGGGGCTGGCGGGTCACGCGGAGAGCGCTGCAGTAAGGGCGGCCCCCGGCGGGAGCAAAAAAATTTTTGAAAAAAATTCGCAAAAATGTTGACGTTCCGCTAATAGTTGGATATACTCTCTTTTGATGGTATCTGTTGTCGATAACAACGTGGTTTTCCCGCTCGTAATTCTGCCGCCA
>WQUW01000010.1 GCA_009781915.1 Treponema sp.
AATTACCGGGAAGGTCATAAACTTGTGCTTACCGTGATATATCTGCATATCACTGCCGCACACTCCGATACAGTCGATTTTCAACAGCGCCTCGTTGACGCCTGCCTGTGGAACGCTGGCCTCCTCAACCTGAAAGGTAAAGGGGGCCGTTATCCGCATTTGCTTCATGGGTTTCTCCTTGGGAGCCGGGCTGGCTTTTTACAGTTACAAAAACAGTTTACCACATTTCCGGGTAAAAAAAAGGCGGCATCGCTGCCGCCGTGAAAAGGCTGTTTACGGACGGAAAATTATTTTAACGGCAGCGTCGTCCTTGTCCGCCATTTCAAACCCTGCCTTTATATCGCTCAGCGGGAATTCATGCGTAACAAGCGGTTTTATGTCTACCGACCCTTGAGCAACAGGGCGCAGCGTTTGGGGAGTCCATACATACCGCTCCCGCCATGTGTGGTGAACCAGACAGGTGTTTATAAATTCCAGCCCGTCATCGTGCCAGCGGCTGATGTTAAGGGTAACAGGCGTGGTAACCCAGCTATAAAAAACGAACTTGCCGTTGTGCCTGATTATTTCGCTGGCGGTATTAAAAGATTCCGCGCTGCCAGCGGCTTCCACAACAACATCTGCGCCTATTCCGCAGGTCAGTTCGTTTATGATGCTTACCGGGTCGTCTTTCTTCAGATTGATGGTTACATCCGCTCCCAGCTTTTTGGCAAGCTCTAGTTTCCCGTCAAGTATGTCCGCGACAATGACACGATGCGCGCCCTTTTTCTTGGCGCATTGGGCAATGATAAGCCCGGCAAAGCCGCCGCCCATTACCACCACGGTATCCCCAAGCTGAACACCTGAGTTCATGCCGGAATACATGGCGCAAGAGATAGGTTCCCCCAAGGAAGCTGTGTCCATATCCAGATCATGGGGAACCGGCTGAAGTTCCTGCGCTTTTGTTTTGAAATAATCGGCGTAATTGTTATTCCAGCCAAAGGCGATAACCTTGTCGCCAACCTTGTAATCGCAAACTTTGCTGCCCACAGCAACTACTTCACCGCCGCTCTCGTGGCCCAGCAGAAACGGAAATTTCGGCTCCTGCCGGAATTCGGCGGTTTTCGGCGGCATCTGGCCCCGGTAAAAATTCTTGTCGGAACCGCAAATGCCTATAAGGTGATTTTTTACGATGACATCATCGTCTTCGCAAACAAGTTCACGTTCAATAAGTTCAATGTCCCTGATGCCATTAAGGCGGGCTGCGCGGGTCGTAAATTTTTTCACAATAATCTCCTTCCTATTTCCCGGATGAACGGGCAGCTTTGAATTTTTTTGCCACAAGCGGCGAAAAACAGAACACAACAATCAAGACAATAAGCACCCATGAAATCGCGCTTTGAATAAACACGGATGGGTCTCCCCTTGTCATATCAAAAGACTGCCGCGCAAATGTTTCCAGCATTGGCGTCAGTACAAAGGCAAGCAGAATCGGCGCTGCCGCGATTTTGGCGGCTTTAAGGAAATACGTGAAAAACCCGACCACCAACATGAAAAACACATCGAACATCGAGTTGCTGGTTGCGTATGCCGCTACCACGCAAACGGCGAAAATAACCGCCCCCAATATAACCTTTGGCACAGCGCAGGCGCGTATGATCAACGGAATACTCAGGACGCAAATTAAAAGCGCCACGAGGTTTCCCAGATAAAACGAAGATATAAGCGGCCACACGAAATCCGGCCTTTGAGTGAAAAGAAGCGGCCCCGGTTGAAGCCCCCACATCAAAAGCCCGCCCAAAAGAAGCGCGGTAGCCCCGCTGCCGGGAATGCCCAAGGTAAGCATTGGCGCAAACGACATGGCGGCGCAGGCGTTATTCGATGATTCAGGAGCGGCGCAGCCTTCCAGCCTTCCGGTTCCAAACTGCGAACCGTTTTTGTTAAGCCGCCGCTCAAAAATATACGAAATGAACGCAGATGTGGTCGCTCCCGCGCCGGGCAAAACACCGATAAAACTTCCCAAAATGCCATGCCGAATCTGTACGGGCAATACCTGCTTTATTTCCTTCAGGGAAAGCAGCATATCTTTGACCGTTACTCTTTGGACAATCGAGGTGTTCCCCCCTTTGGAACAAAGCAATTCTATCACTTGGGAGAATCCGAAAACGCCGATTACCAAAGGAACAAAGGTAACCCCTGCCATAAGGTTCGGCGTTCCAAAATAAAAGCGCATAAGTCCGACTGCCTGATCCGTACCCACAGTGGCGAAAAGCACACCAAGCCCCGTTGCCAGAAGCCCGGTGATTATATTATCGCCCAGGAGCCATCCGATAGATGTCATAGCCAGAAAAATCAGCAGGGCCAGTTCCGGGGGCCCGAACCTTAAGCCCAGCCGGGCCAGCATGGGGCCGCTTAAAACAAGGATGATCATCCCGATGCTTCCACCAATAAATGACGACATAAAGCACGCGCTAAGGGCTTTTCCCGGCTGGCCCTTTTTTGTCAGTTCGTAGCCTTCCATTGCGGTACAGATATTCGGCGTATCGCCGGGTATGTTGATAAGCACCGCGGTAATGGAGCCGCCGTACATTGTGCCGTAATAAATGGCAGCCAGCATGATAATGGCTGTGGTGGGATTGAACGCGAATGTCAAAGGAAGCAGTACGGATATGGCGGTAAGTACCCCGATACCCGGTATGGCCCCGATGTATACCCCGGCTATCGTACCGATAAGGCAGGCCATAAGGTTTTGCAGTGTGAAGACTTGGGCCATGCCCATAAGCCACAGGTTGATGTTTTCCATATCGTGAAAGCCTCCTTATTCCGGCCCGCTGTTACAGCAGTGTAAAAACTAATCCGCGAGGGACAGGTACTCTAAGAAAAATCTGAAAAATCACAAAAAGAACTACCGCAGTGCCTGTGCCAAGCAGAAGGGACGGCACCTTTTGTCTCTTTTCCATGAACACCAGCCATCCGAAGATGAACATTCCCAGAGGAATAAATATGCCCAGCAGATAAACCAGCAATGCTGTGAATACCGCAACGCCAAAAAGGATAAAAGGCTTGGCCTCGAAGGAAACACGCGCTTTACTTTTTATGTTCCGGAACAGCGTTATACCGCCGCAAACAACCAGAAGGGTTCCCGCAATCGCGGGGAAAAGTCCTCCTCCGGGCCCGTGGAATACCCATAAATTGTATTGAAAGATACCCATGTAAAGCCAGTACAAACCCACAGGAATACATACTAGAGGAGCGACTTTGTTCATTCTTCCCCCTGCTATTGTCCCAAGGCTTCAAAAAGCGCCCTGACTCTTCCTATTTCTGTCGCGGAAAAGGCGGCAGCTTCTTCCGGCCCCATGAACGTGGGGATTAGGTAATTCCTTTCCAGAAAAGCATGAAATTGGGGAGTTTCCATGACCATTCTCATTAATTGTTCATAGTAGCTCCTCGCCGGTTCCGAAAGGCCCAGAGGAACAGCAAGCCCGCGCCATTCCCGCATGACAATTTGCGGATACCCCAATTCTATGAAGGTGGGGACATTGGCGAACATATCTCCGGGCACCCGTTCTTCCGCAAAGGTGGCAATGGCAACAAAATCCCCGGACTGAAGCTGCCCGATAAATTCTGACGGATTAAAAATTCCCACATCAACATGACCGCCCAACAGCGCGGTGGCGACAAGGCCGGAACTGTCAAATTGCACGTAATTCATGTCAGCGTCGGCATATTCCCTGAGCAGCTCAAACATAAAGTGCGAAGTATTAAGGCGCTGATCCGAGCCGAAACGGATTGTGCCCGGATTGGCCCTTGCCGCGTTAAGCAGGGAGTGAATGTCTGTGAAAGGGCCGTCAGCGCGGGTTCCAAGAAATACATCATCAAACGCCATGATTGCCACAATATCTATCATTTCTTCGTAAGTCCGGGGCCAGCCTCCGATATGGGAAGTAACCAGAACTCCGTTATGCAGAGCAAGAACATAATGGGGATTCCCGCTCCTGCTTAACATAAAATTGTATCCCACCGCACCAGCGCCGCCGCCCCTGTTAACAGGCATAAAAGTGGAATTGGAAAGATTGTTCTGGTTTATGATATTGGAAATCTCCCGCATCCATATATCGCTGCCGCCGCCAACCCCAGCCGGAGCGACAAACTCGATGGAACGGACGGGCCTCCATGTACCATCCTCCAAATAGCCGCCCCGATCTTCCCCGCACGCAAGAAACAGCGCCCCAAACAAGAACACTGTTAACCCGACTACCATTGCTTTCTTCATATAAACCTCCATAACTGCGTTATAATTCCGGCACACAACCGGCTATGTTTCAAAAAGCTTTTCCTGTTCCGCGCGCAAATCCCACAGCGCGGAATTCTCCGGCTTCTGGATGGACGCATAGGTAATAATTTCGCCTTTGCGTATGGGAGCGGCTGTTTTGTTTCCCGTTATCATGTGTCCGGGAACCGCGCTGCCATTCTCCTTCCGTGCAGCCGGAACTATCCGCGCTTTCAGCCGCAGGTCGTGATCGCCGCCCAGAGTTGTTCCCGTTTCAATGTCGCAAGCCGCATACTTTACAAGGTCATACGTGGGAATGTAATCCCTCCCGCCAGTGTCCATTTTCAAGAGGCCAGCGCTAAGGATGGATGTACTTGTTTCCACGCCGCACAGATGATACGGACGGTAAATTACCGCTGTGGAAAGATCGTAGTTGGGTATCTGTCCCTTGGTGGTAAGAATGTAATTGGAGTATGCGTTGTCGCAGCGCACAACAATGTACACACCGCCGCCCATGCCGCTTTCATCACGGCGGCGAAGGGTTGTCATCAGGTCTATCACTCCCTCGTCTTTATAAATGCCGTTGTTTTTCCGCGAGCAGTATGCCACAGGAAGCTCTGTTATTCTAACTACCCCAAGGGATGTTTCGGGCACAGAGGGATGCAGCCCCGCCGCATTCGCCATCATCGTTAATTCGCAAAGATCAAAGGCTCCGGCAAGGGGCATATCAGAGAGAACCTCAAGACGCTTGCCGATATACTGCGCACAAGCGCCGGGGCTGTCCGGAATCATGTTGAAGTACTTCATATGCGTTTCGGGAATTGACACGGTTCGATCTTCATGGACAGTGATGCCGTCCGCTTTAACGGAAACGGTGCGCTGTTCCTCGTCCAGAACAAACTCCGCATCCCGCGCCTTGCCGCCGGATATGACCGTTAGGCCAATGAGCCGCGCCCATTCCACCAGAGCCATAAACAAAGCGGGCTGATCCCCATCAACCGGAGAATAGACCAAGCCCTTTTCCAGCGCGAGCCGGCGCAGCAGGGGCCCAACGCAGGAATCCAGTTCCTTGCTCACCGCGATAATATGCTTGCCGCATTCAATAGCCCTTAGGCAGAACCTGGCCCCGGACTCCGGATGCCCGGTTGCTTCTACCACAACATCAATGGCGGGAATATCTGTTGCCAGAGCCGCGTTATCGGTATACACGAACTTGCCTTCGGCTATTGCCCTTTGGCCTTCCGAAACCTCCGTTGCGTAGACAATTTTTTCCGCCGGTATGCCCGCTTTTTCCAGACTACCCTTCGCGGCATTTTTGTCCTGATCCGCTACCAAAGGAACCGTAAGCTGTTTTACAAAGAGCTGCTGGGTTACAACGGCGGTTCCGTAATGCCCAGCGCCGATAACCGCAGTGCAGACCTGCTTCTTTCCGCCGTATCGATCAAAAAAATGATGGTAGATCATACTAAGATATTATATAGCAAAAAGCGTGCCAACTATGGGAAACTCTTTCCAAAATCCGGAATTTCCGGCAATTTCGACTTTGGGCATAGTAAATGCCGGAAAAAAAGCACGAAATGGCAGACGAATCATGTTTTTTGCGTACTTTTTTATAGACAATAAGCGGCTATCGTTGTATTATGGCAGTACCATTGTTGCATTTTTGCTACTGTAAGCAACAGTCAGAAACTTGGAGTGTTGTATGATTAACGTCCTGCTCATTGTTCCCTACCCGGAAATGCAGAGCGAGGTAGAACATATTCTCGCAAACCATGAGCTTGTAACCCGCCGGAAGATACAGGTGGCAATTAATATCGTATCGCAGGAAGATATCAGGACGCTGTTGCCCAAGCCCGAATGTGATGTCCTTATAGCTAGAGGATTTTCCGCCGCGCATTTACGGAAAGAATACGAGAACATCCCTCAGGTAGAATTGCCCATAAGCGTCAGTGATGTTATTCGAGGCATAAAAGAATGTATGGAAAACCGTGATGCCCGGAACATAGCCCTTATCGGTACAAAAATACCCAAAAACGATATTGAGTTGATGAATTCAATTTTTCCCATATCCATTACCCACTATCCTGTTGATGACCTGCAGGACATCGTTGTTACGATTAGAAAGGCGCTTGCCGCTGACTGCGACATACTGCTTGGCGGGGCAACAATTCGCAACTTGGCCCGCTTTATGCGGGTTCCCGCCGTAATGATAAAGACCGGCATCGAAGCCATCGAAAAAGCGCTGGACGATGCGTTCCAACTGGTAACGGTAATGCACATGGAGCGTGAGCGGGCCGAGATAGTTACTACAATTTCCAACTGTTCCAGCGATGGAATCATGTATGTTGGCGAAGACGGCACAGTGCGTATGGCAAACCCGGCGGCGCTTAAATTTCTAGGCAGCGCTTGCCAGAAGATGGACACAATAAAAATAGATCGGGTTTCCCCTACGCTGGCGCACATGGCAAAGGAAGCCCGCTTAAGCCGTCAGGGTGTTCAGAATTACCTGTACAGGCACGGGAAATATATGCTGTCCGTGAGCTTTCATCCGGTTATTCTGGGAAACAACACTCCGGGCGTTATCTTTACCATGCAGGACGTAACACGCATTCAGCAGTTGGAAACAACAATACGAAAAAGCCTGAACAAAAACGGTCTTGAAGCGAAGTACCAGTTTAAAGATATTATCTACCGGAGCAAAAAATTTGAACAGCTCATAACTCTGGCACGGCGGTACTCGGCAACTTCCTCCAATGTACTAATAACGGGGGAAACGGGGGTAGGCAAGGAATTGCTGGCCCAAAGCATCCACAACGAAAGCCCCCGGAGCAAAGGCCCGTTTGTGGCGGTAAATTGCGCGGCTATTCCTGAACATCTGCTTGAATCGGAACTTTTCGGCTACGAGGAAGGCTCCTTTACCGGCTCCAGCAAAGGCGGGAAGCCGGGGCTTTTTGAACTGGCCCACACCGGAACTTTTTTTCTTGACGAGATTTCTGAACTGCCCCTTAATTTCCAAAGCAAGGTACTCAGGGTTTTACAAGAGAGGGAAGTCAGGCGGGTGGGAGCGGGCAAAGTTACGGCTGTTGATGTGCGCATCATTTCCGCGTCCAACGTTAATCTAAAGAAACAGGTGGAGGAAAAGCGGTTCCGCCGCGACTTGCTGTACCGGCTGGATGTATTGCATCTGCACGTCCCGAATCTTTGGGAGCGCCCGGAAGATATAGAGCCGATTTTTTTGCACTATATCGGGGCTTTCAATGTTGAAGGCGGCGCGATGGATATGCTTCGTGCCCACACGTTTGAAGGAAATATCCGGGAACTGCAAAACATCGCCGAGCGTTTAAGCATTATGTGCCTTGAGTCTCAGGTAATTACCCCGGCGGATATGCGCCTTGCGCTTGAAAGTTACGATGAGGAAAAAGGCTCGGAAGAAACCCGTTCCCAAACTCAAACGCTGAAAGGGGCCCTGCACGTCAACGAGCGGGAACAGATTTTTGCCGTTCTGGAACGGTGCGGCTTTAACCAGACACGAGCCGCCCGCGAGCTGGGCATAGACCGGACAACGTTGTGGCGAAAAATACGGAAACATTCCTAGTTTCAGAAAACTTGGCACGGTTTTTGCTGGTAAATATAAAAGAACTCCGGGCATAGCCGGACGTAAGGAGACGCAAAAATGAGCGATTTACCCGTTATTGGAATTCCGCTTGGGGATTCCGCCGGCATTGGCCCGGAATTGGCAGCAAAGACAGCGGCAAGCGGTTTTTTGAATTCTGTGTGCAGGCCTTTGATAATAGGGGACAGCCGGGTGTTCGCCAACGCCCTGACTCTTATCGGGAAGACGGCGGAACATTACCCCGTAGCCAGCGCGGACGAAGCGGACTGGACGCGGGGAATTCCCGTGCTGGACCGGAAAAACCAAGACCCGCGGAACATCACTCCCGGACAGCTCGATGCCGGATGCGGGCAGGCTGTTATGGATATGCTTACCGTTTGTTGCGAGCTATGCCAACAGGGAGCCATCGCGGGGGTCTGTTTTGCCCCGCTTAACAAGGCCGCCATGAAAAAAGCGGGAAGCATGTACGAGAGCGAGCACGCTTTTTTTACCGACAAATTGGGCGTTACCGGGCCCGCAGGGGAAATCAATGTGCTGAACGAAGTTTCCACCACCCGTATCACCAGCCATATTCCCTTTAAGGACGTTGTTTCCCATTTAACCGAAAAACTAATAGTAGACGCTATTTCGCTTGCCTACAAAACCGTCAGCAGTTTTGGCATACAACATCCACGGGTTGCGGTGGCGGCGCTTAACCCCCACGGCGGAGAAAACGGAAACTGCGGAACCGAGGAAATCACGCTTATTGGGCCGGCGATAGAGAAGGCTAACGCGCAGGGCATGAACGCCCTAGGGCCTTTTCCGGCGGACACTTTGTTTATCAGGGTGTTTAACGGCGAGTTCGACAGCGTGGTAACCATGTATCACGATCAGGGGCAAATCGCCATGAAGCTAAAAGGCTTTGAATGGGGCGTTACCGTGGTCGGCGGTATGCCTTACCCCATAGCAACCCCGGCGCATGGCACGGCTTTTGACATAGCGGGCAAAGGGCTGGCTAAGACATCCGCCTTTGAAAGCGCGCTGAAGCTTGTGGTACGAATGGCAACTAACAATTAGCGCCCTGCGGCGATAAGCCTATTATAATCCTTGCTTTCCCCGGTTTTTTCTGGTAAAATACCGTATGCCAACTCAAATAGCAGTTATCGGGGCGGGTGCGTGGGGAACGGCTGTCGCCAAGGTTATCGCCGAAAAAGGAAAAGACGTTATCATTTGGAGCCGCGAAGAGGATAACAGGGACGACATAAACGCGCGGCACAGGAATTCCCGCTATCTGCCGGGGATAGTTCTTCCGGAAAACCTCACCGCCACATCGTGTATCGAGGAAGCGGCGAGCGGGCGGGAATACCTGATTTTGGCGGTTCCTTCGCTTTATTTGCTGGGAACGGTCAAGCAGCTTCTGCATATCCCTTCCGTCCGGGAGGGCGAGACGGTCATTGCCGTTATAACAAAGGGTTTTCTGGAGACAGCCAAGGGCCCCCGGCTGATACTGGAAACGCTGGAGGACTACCTTCCCGGTTTTTACCGGCAGTCTTTGGTGTACATCGCCGGGCCCAGCCATGCCGAAGAAGTTTCGCAGGGCAAGATAACCGGCCTTATTGCCGCCAGCGAGAACGCGAAAAACTCCATCCGCTTCCGGGATTTGTTAAAGAGTAAGGGCCTGTTTGTCTTTTCCTCGTTTGATGTGCGGGGCGTACAGGTGGCGGCGGCGGCGAAAAACGTTATCGCCATCGCGTTTGGAATGTTAAGCGCCTTTATCGCCATGAGCGAAAAAAACGCCTCTGGCGGCGGCATGGACGCCCTGTTCGGCGACGGCACGGAGTCCCTTTTGCTCGCGGCGGGTCTGAACGAAATACAAACCCTGGGCGTTGCGATGGGCGCTACGCACCCGGAAACATTTACTTCCATTTCCGGCATCGGCGATCTGGACGTTACTTGCCGCTCCGTTTTTGGAAGAAACCGGCGCTTTGGCAAGGAGATTGTCGAAAAGAAAATCCTTGAGCCATTCAAGGATATTGACGAGCTTATCGGGCGGATAGGCGAAATCGGCTACTTGCCCGAAGGTCTTGTCGCCGCGAAGTACGTTAAAACTCTTGCGGACAAGCACAAGCTAAAAATGCCCATCTCGGCGGGGATTTACCAAATCCTGAACCGTGAAATCGACCCGGTTACGTTCCTTGGCAGCTACCTGAACGAATTGGGGCTTTAACGCCGGGCGGGAAATAAGAAAACGGCGTGGAAAGCGCTGCCTTCCACGCCGCCTTGAGCCTACTTGAAGCTCTTTTCAGCCGGAACCGTTACAGCGAAGCGTTCCTGAGTTCCTCGGAGAACAGGTCTTCGTCCTTGGGCTGAACCGGCTCGTCGTAGGGCCTTGATACAACTGTGTAGTTCACAATGTCCCGCCACGTAAGGTTACTGCCGGTGCTGTTATGCCCCCATGTTGAACAGCCAAGGGACATAGTGTTCGGCATCCCGTTGATCCATCCGCCGGAGTTGCCCAGCGTATGAGGCTGGTTCACCAAAAGGCGGCTTACCTTCATCCGCAGCGCCAGCTTGTTGACCAAGTCGTCTTTACCGTTGTGATGTATACCACAGCTATGGCCCTTGCCCTGATACTCAAGAATCGCCTCCATCTTGCTTAAAGCGTCGTCAAAGTCATTGGCCCTGATCATGGTAACAACAACGGACAGCTTTTCGCCGGTAAAGGGGTACTGCTTTCCGATACCGCCGTTCTCTTCCACAATAATAAAGGTTCTGTCGGCGGGAATGTCAATTCCGGCAAGTTCGGCGATTTTACTGACATTGGCGGCGGGTATATCCCGGTTAAGGACATTCTTCTGTGGCCATTCCGGCCAAATGGTTTTTTGCAGTTTAGCTTTTTCACCACTGCCGTCCCGGATAATAAACGCTCCCGCTTTTTCAAAGGCAGCAAGCATCGGGTCATACACGTCTTTGTGGACAACCGCGCTGTTTTCCGAGGAGCAGCTTGAGCCATTGTCAAACATCTTTGAACGCTTAACCCTGTCCGCCACATCGTCCGCATTGGCGCTGTTATCGACATATGTAACAACATTGCCAGTGCCTACGCCAATTGTCGGCGTGCCGGAAGAATACGCCTGCCGCACCATCGGGGTTCCGCCAGTGGCAACCACAAAGTCAACCTGCTTCATAAGCTCCTGGGACGACTCCACCGAAACCTGATCGGGATCCATAGCGATTACAAGGTCTTCGGGGGCCTTGTACTTTTTAAGGACGGAACGGATGTAGTCCGCTATGTACTTGCAGGTTTCCTTTCCCTTGGGATGCGGGGCCAGAATGACAGCGTTGCGGGTTTTAAGCGCCCACAGCGCTTTTACTACCGGGGTGGCCTCGCCGTTGGTAACCGGAAGAATCGCGCCGATAACGCCCATTGGTTTAACGTATTTCATAATTCTGCGTTTAGGATCGTCTTCCACAACGCCCACGGAAATATCGTCTTTCATTTGGCTGTATACGCCCTTCGCCTTGTTGTACAACTTCAAGACCTTACTCGCAACCACACCCATCTTTGATTCTTCAACCAGCATCTCTCCCGCTTTCTGGCGGAAGTCTTCTTTCATGGCAAACCACGCTACCGCCGCGGTAAGTTCGTTAACCCGCTTTTGGTCATGGCCTTCGGCAATTTTCTGAGCGGCCTGCGCCCTTTTTACAAGGCTTTGAATATAATCTTTTACTTCCATAATTGTGTTATCTCCCTATCTTTCCGGCGGCTGAAAGGTCATTATAATGGACACAAACTCAAGCGGCTCTTGTCCATCGTTTGCGATAGAGTGGCTCTCGCCGCTGGCGCAGAACACAACTTCGCCCGGGTAGACGGTCCGGGTCTGGCCATTATCATTAACGGTGGCGATACCTGTAAGAATGTAGTAGGTATCTTCCTCATCGTTGTGCTGATGGTAGCCGATGGACGCGCCGGGCTCCAGAATAATTCTGGTGAACATACGGCAGTTGGCTCGCATTTCCGTCTTTTCCAAAATGTGGTCAAATATGGCAACGCCAACGCCCCCCCGGGCCTTTTCCATTGCCTCGCGCCTGATACCGGATTGTCTTTTAATCATAAAATTTTCTCCTTAAAATTGAAACTATATTTTACGAGTGTTTTACACCACTCCCATTATCGCTAAAAAGATGCCAAGGACAAGAACAGCCAACGGCACGGCAATTGTTACCATGAATATGTCAAAGTAGCTTTCCCTGTGCGTCATACCCGTAACGGCAAGCAGGGTCAAAATCGCCCCGTTATGAGGAACGGTATCCATAACACCGGCTGAAAGGGCGGCAACCCGGTGCATGACTTCCAGCGGAATGTTGTACTGCGCCGCTATTCCGATATAGGTCTCGGCAAGCGCGTTTAGGGCAATGGTCAACCCGCCGGAGGCGGAGCCTGTCGCTCCGCACAGCACGTTTACCGCTATCGCCAGCGAGATTAGCGGGTTGCCGGGAATGCCGACAAGCGCGTCAACGAGAACGGGAAATGCGGGAGACGCCTGAACAACCGCGCCAAAGCCAACTATGGCGCTGACATTGATGATGGGTATCATCGCCCCTTTCGCGCCTTCGTTCAGCGTGTTAAGGAATATTTTGTACTTCTTGATGTTCAAAACAAGAATCAAAACATTGGCGAGGATAAGGGAGAAAATAAGAGCGGGCATTAGCCCCCAGTCAAAGCCCCGGTTCAGCACGTTAAGGGTAACAACTACCACAAGCAGAGGAAGCAGCGATACCCAGACGTTGGGAATAGCTTCATTGGGGTCTTCGGGGGTCATGTTCGTCGGCTCTGTAAAATGTTCCCCGGCAAGTTTGACTTTTTTCTCTTTCCAAAGCAGATATACAAAGCCGCCGCCGGCCATGATAATCCCGGTGATTATGCCAAGTATGGGGGCCGCTGTCGCCGGCGTTCCGAAGAAATTGCCCGGTATAATGTTTTGAATCTGCGGCGATCCGGGCAGGGCAATCATTGTATACGCGAAAACCCCAACGGTAATGGCGGCGGGAATAAGCCGTCTGGGAATGTTCGCCTGACGGTACAGCACGATGCATATCGGGTACAGGGCGAACACCGCCACGAACATACTTACGCCGCCGTAGGTCAAAACGGAACCGGCTATAATTACCGCCAGTATAGCGTGTTTGGCTCCAATAAGGTTTGAAATGGCCAGGGCAACCGATTTCGCCATCAGCGTCGCGTCCATTAATTTACCAAAAATGGCGCCAAGCATGAAGGCGGGAAAAAAGTTCATGGCAAACCCCGCGAACCCCGTCATGTAGGACACCAAATACATGTCCATCAGATGTAAGCCGCCCGTAATCCCTACGATGGCGGCGGCAAGCGGGGCAACCCAAATGGTCGACCAGCCCTTGAAGGCCAGAAACATTATCAGGCCAATTGCGAAAAATATCCCGAACATTGCCATATAGACAAATCCTCCTAGAAAGTAACGTTTTTTACCGCCTGCCGGAAATAACGGCGGGCGGAAACCGGTACACACCTATACAGGCACATCCAGTATTTTTAACATGACAAAAATCGTAATTTTGTCATGATTATGCTATACTGAACCAACGGAGCTTGTCAAGATAGGATATTCTCGCTCACATTCAGCGAGTTGTCAAGTAAAAAACGGTATTTTTGTTGTACTTTGTACCGGGCGGCCCCAGCGCCACCCCCGGCAGGGGACTGCGAGCCCTAAACCCCAAATACTTAAACGGATGGATGTCCAGCACATTCGGATACCAGCCTTCAATCTCGTTAAGGTTTATGATGTTAAGGGCAAGGCTAAAGGAGATAGGCAGGACATTTCCTCTGGAAAGCAGCAAGGTTTCCGCTTCGGCCAGGGTTTCCCAGCGCCGCGCGCCTTCCTCGGACATTGACCGGTCTATAAGCGCTTCGAATTCGTCATCGCTGTGGCGGGCGTGGTTCAGGTTGGAATCCCCGCTCCATTTTTTCAGGAATGTCCAAGGGTCGGCGAAATCGCCAATCCACGTAACCGTGCCCACATCGTAATCATCCAGATGAAGGGAATCAAGGAAGCGCTCAAAGGGGACGACATCGATCCGCGCCTGTACGCCCAAGGCTTGCCGCCACGAGCGGGCCATGATTCCGGCTATGCGCTGGGCATCCTGAGAGGGGGGTATGCGGATTACCAGTTCCGGCAGCCCTTCTCCGCCGGGGTAGCCCGCTTCGGCAAGGAGGAGGCGGGCCTGTTGCGCGTCCGTGGCGTAAAGGCCCTGCACTCTTGGATAGCCGGGAATGGGGAAAATCAGGGTCGTGGCGGGCAAAAGATGTCCGTGGCGGATTTCCTGCCACGGCAGAGCCAAAGAAAGCGCCCGCCTTAGGCGGAAATCGCCCCAAGGGGGCCGCGAGGAGCGGACAAAATAGTACTGCGTGGCGAACATGGCGTTTACCTGAATGTTACTGCGATCCATCAGGGTTTCCAGACACACCGCCCCGTGTATCCACCGGACTTCGCCTGAGTTCCACAGCGCCGAGGCGTGGGCCCCGTCGTCCACAAACCGTATGGTGATCCTGCTCATGGATACCCGCGGGGCGTCCCAGTAATAGGGGTTTCTGGCAAAGAGTATCCCGCTTGAATCCATTTCGGCTATGTAAAACGGGCCGTTTGAAACCGGCAGCCGGGCCGACCAGTCCTCCTCACGCAGCATGGACGGGTGAATGGGGCTAAAGGCATGGTGGCACAGCATACTGGGAAAGAACTCGACCGGCGAATTAAGGCGCACCACCAGCGTCCGCTCCGCCGGGGCGAAAATGCCCACATCGCTGGCGGCGGCCGTGCCAAGCCTGAATTCTCTGGCTCCTTCGATAATGTCAAAAAGGGAGGAATACGGGGCGTTTCTTTCAGGTTCCAGCGTGGAAAGCCACGAGGCCCTAAAATCCTCGGCCCGGACGGGGTCGCCGTTCTGGAATCTGGCGTTTTCCCGGATCGTAAATGTCCATTCCCTCCTGTCCTGCGAAACCTCCCAGCTCTGCGCCGCCGCCGGGACAGGCTCCATCGTTTGCGGGTGATAGGAAAAAAGCCCTTCGTAAATGGCGGTAAAAAGCTGAGCTTCGCTGGCAAGGTACGAGCGGCGGAAGTCGAATTGCGGCTGGCTTCTGGAAAAGGCCACAACAAGCTCGTCCCACGCCTGCGGCAAGGGCCGGATTCCGGCGAAATTCGAGCCCGCCTGCGTCTGCGCCACGGGGCCACGCGCCCTGCCCGGCATGGTCTGGCAAGCGCCAAGCAGGAGCACGCAGAATAGCAGCAGGGCAGGCCCCAAAATCAGGGAAACCCTGAACCGTTCGCGTATCGAAAAACCTTTTATTCCGGACAGTTTCACTGTGTTGCCTCCAGCAAGGCTAAAACGAGCCTTAAAGTGATAAAGGGGTGAGCGCTTCTACGTTTCGCTGCCCACTCCCAGCCGCCTTAACTGCTCTTCCTCTTCCTTTTGGGCGCTGTATTCGTACCGCTTCGAGTTGGCCCTGACAATGGCGTTCTTAATAGTTCCCAGCTCCGGCTTTATGCCCCTGATTTTCTCCCTGTCCGCCCTGTCAACGGCTGCCTTGAAAAACTCATCCAGAGCGCCAAGGGTCTTGTGCAGAGATTGAACTTCCCGTATGTTCCGCTCCAGAAAGCCCGTGAGCTGCTCTTCCTGTATGGATTCAAGCTTGGAAGCCGCCGGGCCCCGGACTGTCAGGGGGCCAAGCGTGCGGATTTTGCGCTCCAGCTCGCCCCGGAAGGAATAGAAATCCACCTTTTCCCGCACGGGAATGCCTTTAACCGGATCGACGTATTCTACCTCGTAAATTACCTGCTCCCGTTCCTTGTTGAACATCTGCCGGAAAATCCGTTTGAGTTTTTCAAAAAAACTCTGTTTTCTGTTCTGCAAAATAATCTGGTTTTCGTCCAGTTTGGCGAGTATTTCCGAAAAGGTCGCGGCGGTTCCCCCCAGCCCCTGAATGCCGTCAAGCAGAATACCTTTGAAGGAGACCGGGGCTTTGACCTCTTTTGGCTTGGCCTCGTCCACCTGAAGTTTTTTCAGTACGGCTTCCCGCAGCGCCGGCCCTTCGTCAGAATAGTCCTCTTTTAGCGCCTCGCCAACAAGGTCAGGGTAAAAGGGAAGGCCGGGCTTGTCCTGCGAGAGCTTTCTTTTTAGCTGGGGCAGGCTTGCGGCTTCTTCCGGGGACATTCCGGCGGTTACGTCCCGCAGTTCCAGCTTGTACAGTTCCCGCTGGTAGTCCGCGAGGGCTTTAAGGTTAGCCAGAATGGGGTTAAATGACCTGTTAAGGTTACTCAGCGACTCGGTAATAACGCTCATGGTCAGGGAATCGGTTCCCGTCTTTATCTGCCCGGTCATCTCCGCCACCGCCTTGGAAACCGGGTCTTCGGAATCCGGGCTAAGGCGCACCCAGTCAATGTACTTTACCAGCGCCAGAATGCGTTTGAGCCGGTCGATGGTAAGGAACTCCACGCTAAACTGGTAAAAATTGACCAGAAAATCCAGTTGATTATCGTAATTGGCAAGGCGGCGGGTCAACTGATCCATTTTATCCGCCTCGGAAAAGGGGGCCGAACTGGGCACTTCAAGCTCGGCGATTTTGGCTTCCTGCTTGTAGGGGTCTTCGTGAATAAGCCCCTTTTTGACGTAAAGGTTGTACAGAGAGGCAAACCCGACATGGTACGCCCGGAACAGCTCCTTTAACTTTACAAGCTCATTTTTTTCGAGTATGTCCGCCCTTGCCTTCAGGGCGTCAGCGAGCGTCTTAGGATAGTCGTTATTGTCAGGCATTATACTTTCATTATGCACCAAATCTTTGAATTTGGCAAGGAAGCGTGTTAAGGTATATATATCCGTGCCGGCGGTGAGACTTGAACTCACACACCCTTGCGAGCGGTAGATTTTGAGTCTACTGCGTCTGCCATTCCGCCACGCCGGCCAGGTACGATGGCTTTACTATACTCCGCCCGCGGCAAAAGATCAATATTCCCCCGCGCTCTTAACGCCTTGTACCCCTGGCCCTTGGCGTGAACTCTTTTCGGAAAAAATCACGCTTTTTCCCTGTTTTTTTTTCCCTTTTGGGATAGAATTATAATGTGAACCAGTGCGTTGACATTGCGGGCGAAAACATGGTACAAAACAGCGAGGGGCGTGGAGAAAAATTGCTGGTTCAGATTAGGGATCTTTGGAAAGTGTATCCAATGGGCAATCTTGAGGTACAGGCCCTTAAGGGCGTAGACCTTGACATTGCCGAAGGCGCGTTTGTTTCTGTCGCGGGGCCTTCCGGCTCCGGCAAAACTACTTTGATGAACATCATCGGCCTGATCGACAGTTTTAGCCGCGGCAGCCTTGTGATACACGGACAGGCCATTAAAGGCCAGAGCCGGCGGGAACTTGCCCGGCTCAGGCGGGAGTTTATAGGGTTTGTGTTTCAATCTTTTAACCTTTTGCCCGTTCTGAATGTTTTTGAAAATGTGGAACTCCCCCTGGTAATGGAAAAAAGGGGCGGAACCAAGGCTGAGCGCCGGGACAGGGTGAATTATTTGCTGGAAGAGGTAGGGCTTGCCGACCGCAGAAGCCATACCCCCGCCGAGCTTTCGGGCGGGCAGCAGCAGCGGGTTGCCATCGCGCGGGCGCTGGTTACCCGCCCCAGAATTGTGATTGCGGACGAGCCCACCGCCAACCTTGATTCGGACACCGGAGAGAAGGTGTTGGGTTTAATGAGGCAGATTAACCGGGACGAAAAGACGACGTTTATCTTTTCTACCCACGATCCGGAAATATGGCAGATGGCGGATCACGTAATTTTCCTCCAAAACGGTACTATTAAATCGGAGCAGAGACGCTGATGTTTTTCTTTCTGGCCCTTCGCAACATAACAAGGAACAAAAAAAACAGCGCTGTCATAGCTCTGCTTATCGCCGTGATAACGTTTCTATTCTTTGTTGGAAACAGCGTTACCGGAAAGGTCGACCGGAGCATCCGGCAGGCGTACATCGAAAGCCTTACCGGGGATGTCGTAGTGGGAATAGCCGGGGATGTTACGCTGAACCTTTTTGGGGCGAATACCCCCGTTATTGACGAGTTTTTTACCATCCCGGCCTTGCCCGCCTATGACGTGGTTATGGAAATCCTGTCCTCCAGGGCGGGGGTTGCCGGAATAACCAGCCAGGTATCCGGCAGGGCCGTCTTGGACATGATGGGAACCCGCGAGCGGGTTCTGTTAAGCGGGGTTGATTCGGCAACGTATTTTTCGCTTTTCCCCGGAGTGTTGCTAGAGGAGGGCCGTTTTCTACTGCCCGGCGAGCAGGGCGCGATGATAACGCTTGACCGGGCGCAACGGCTCCAAGCCCGCGCGGGGGAGCCGGTGGCCTTGGGCGCGCCGCTCCTTTTGACATCGGGCCGGGACATGGTCGTGCGGATCAGGGAAGTCCCGCTGGTGGGGATTTTTAGCTATCAAAACCCCGGCCCGTTCATGAACGAGATTGTCATTCTTGACCCTCAGACCGTGCGGGCGCTTAACGACGTTCAGGTCGCGGGCCATGTGGAAGTCGGCGAAGAGGCGACGGCCCTGCTGTCCCTTGATTTTGACGATATTTTTGGCGGCGCTTTTGCCGCTGCGGGCGAAGGCGGCGGGGAAGCGTTTTCCGCGGAGGCGCTGTTGGCGTTTCTGGACGAAGCCGCCGCTACTGCCCCCGGCGAGGAAACAGGCGGCGACTGGAACTTTATCATCATGCGCCTTGAACGGGGAAGGTCGGCCACGGCCTTTATCGCCTCGCTGAACCGGCTCCTCGCGCCCTACGGGGTAGCGGCGGTAAACTGGAGAATCGCCGCCGGGGTTTCGGCGATTGTCATGCTGTTGATTCAGGCTCTGTACAATGCGGGGATTGTCCTTGTAAGCGTCGCCGGCATCATTACCGTAATCAACATCCTTCTAATCGCCGTGTTCCGCCGCGCCAAGGAAATCGGTACGCTCAGGGCAATCGGCGCTTCCGACCGCTATATCCGCTCCCTTATCCTTTCCGAGAACCTTATCATCGCCCTGTTTGCCGGGCTTACCGGGGTTTCAGGCGGCTTTTTGTTTTTGCGGTGGGTTAACAGCATGAATGTTAGCATCCACAACGAGCTAATCGTTTCCATGCTAGGCGGGCCAGTGCTGCATATCGATTTTTTCCCGCCGCTTGCCGTTCTTTCGTTCTTTATGGCGGTCGCGCTGGCTCTTGCCGCGTCCTTGTACCCGGTTCAGGCCGCCGTGCGGATCGAGCCTATGGCGGCGGTGCGGAGGGGATAGCGGCGTATGGAAAAGTTTTTCGTCCTGTTAAAGCTAGGGCTCAAATACCTGTATCGCTACCGGCGGCGCTACGGGTTTCTCATCGCCGCCCTGATTTTCTGTTTCGCCGTGGTTACGTTTATCACGTCATTGCGGGACGGGATGTATGACAGCCTGTACCACAACGCCCAGTCGCATTACGCCGGCGACATCATAGCGATGGGCTACAACAGCGGCTTTGTCCAGTCTCACCATTTGGGGCAAGGGGAAATAACGGCTATACTGACGGCGGCGCAGGCGGCGGGGATTAACCCCCGGTACACGGTGATGCGGACGCTTCATTTCGAAAATGGCGTAGTCCACTTTAACGGCATCGCCGTTCCCCTTAGGCACATCATAGGCAGCGACTGGGATGCCGAGGCGCATCTATTCAGCAGAAAGACATTCGAACAGCCTCCCGCTCCCTTTGCCGGGGATGATGGCATTATCCTCTCCGCCCCGACAGCGCAGATTTTGGGAGCCCGGATGGGGGACAGCGTTATTCTGGAAACGGAGACCAAGTGGGGGCAAAGAAACACCGGCGTGTTCGTTGTAACGGCAATCGCGCGGGACGCTTCGTTCTTTGGTTTTTACAAGGCGTACATTTCGCGTGTAAGCCTTAACCGCCTGATGCTTTTTGACGATAACGAGGCTTCGACCATAGGCTTTTTCCTGCACGATCCGGGGCGGGCCGGGCAAAAACGCCAGCGCTTGCATCAGGAACTCGCCGGGCAGGTACAGCTTTTGCCGCTGGTTTACGACAGGGAAGAGTTCGCCCGCGCGCGGCGCGATCTCGCGGACGGGGCTAATGTCGCTCTGTATACGCTGGCGGTATATCTGTCGGAGGTCGCGGATATGCTTAACGCGGTGAACGTTATCGCCTATTTCCTGTACGGGATGATGCTCCTCATTATTCTGGTCAGCGCCGCCGTAACCTACCGCCTGATACTCCACGAAAGGACACGGGAACTGGGAACCATGCGGGCGATTGGGTTTTACGGGGCGGACTTGCGTTTGGTGCTGTGGGTAGAAGTAATTGGCGTTGGTATTTTTTCCCTGCTTGCCGGGTTCGCGCTTGCCGGGGTTTTGGGCTGGGGCGTTTCGCTGTTGTCTTTCGCGTGGTTTCCCAGCTTTGAGATTTTTATGAGAGACGGAAGGCTTATGGCCTTGTATCTGCCGGGAACCACGCTTGCCAATGTGGTTTCGGTTTTTCTGCTGCTCGTTGTGGTAACCCTGTTTCCATCGCTACGCGCTTCCAGAAAAAGCCTGCCCGGACTATTATCAGGAGAACCATTATGATGTTCAAAACAATTCGTCCGCTGTTTTTGGCGGCGCTTGTCCTTACGGGGATGAGCCTTCACGCCCAGTCCTTTTCCGACCAGCAGTTACTGGTCAGGGTAGACGCGCTGGCCAGCTTCTTTGACACCGACTTTTCCGCCGAGTACACGATTGTGCAGGACAGGCCCGGACAGGCGCTTTCTACCACCGTTGCCGGGATTTTCCGCCGGGACGCCAACGAGACTTACGTGATCGTCGTTATGCAGCCCTTGGCGAACCGGGGGCAAGGCTATCTTAGGCAGGGCAATACCCTGTGGGTGTACGATCCCCAAAGCCGCCGCTTTAATACCACCAGCAACACCGCCCGTTTTCAGAATACCAACGCCAGAAACTCCGATTTTACCCGATCCACACTGGCGCAGGACTACAGAATAATCTCCGGCGAGGACGCGGCGCTGGGGCGCTTTAGGACACGGGTTCTGACGCTGGAAGCCGTTACCCCGGACGTAACCTTCCCCAGAATGAGGGTCTGGATATGCGAAGAAGGCCTGTTGCGCAAAACCGAGGACATGAGCCTTTCGGGGCAGTTGCTGCGGACAACCGCCATTCCCGACTACCACCGTATTGACGGGCGCTTTGTCCCAACGCAAATCCTCTTTGTGGATGCCCTGCGGGGGGCCTATATTGACGGCAGGTTCGTAAACGAAAGAACCCAAATTACCATCAACAGGCCCTCTTTTAACCGGATCGCCGACTCTGTCTTTTCGAAAACCTTTCTGGAGTCCGTCAGCCGGTGAGATTACTGTCTATCCTTCTGGGCCTGGCGCTCGTTGTACCCCTTGCGGCCCAAGAAGAAGGGGGTCTTGATTGGGACATCGCCGGTATTTTTTACACGCCCCCCCCCGAAGCGCCGGTTGAACCGCCCCCCGCCGCGGGGGGATTTTCGCCCCTAGATATGTTATTCCACCCGGGCGTTACCTTCGAGGGAGCGTTCGAGTTTGCCGGGGGCATCGTTCCCGGCTGGTGGGATGTCCCCTGGTTTCCGCCTTCGCAAGACCGGAATAGGCCGGAAGACGACAATACCTTTTCGTGGGGAGCCGTTGTCAGGACACAGCTCAGGTTTGGCATAGACGCGCAAGTCTCGCAGTTTTTCCGGGTTAGAACCTTTGTATCGTTCACCCTCCCCGGCAACGACAGTATTGAGCTTGGGGAGTTCTTTTTTGACTACAATATGTTCGACAGGTTCTTTTTCCGGGGGGGGCGGTTTAACCATAATTGGGGCATTTCCCGCAATTTCGCCTTTACAAACCTTCTTGTCCGTGTTCCGGACGGGACGTTTAACAGAAAACCCTTCATACTAAGGGCCGATATACCTGTCGGCATCGGCGGCTTTCAATTCCTGGCCTTAACCAGAACTGATTTGTTTGGGGGAGCCCATATATACCGCCACGATCTTGGCTATGGCGGCAAGTTTAACCTGGCCCTTCCCCGCGCGGATATAGACATCGGCGCTTTTTATCAGGAACAGATGCCGTTTCGAAGCTTTCTTTCACTCAGCACCACCATTGGCCGGACTGAGTGGTACACCGAGTGGCTGGCGGCGATTGATGCGACCCGGCAAGATGGCCTTATTGGAGTGGGCGGAGCCGCCAATCTGGGCTTTGTCCGGGATTTTTTCCGTAACAGGCTTACGGTAAACGGGGAAGTGTTCTTTAACACGGAACAGGGCACATACTGGTTTCGCCCGGAGACCAGTATCAACGAGCCACAGACCTTCCTTTTTAACGACGGCCTTAATCTGGCCCTGAACCTGATTTACCGGTTCAGGGGAAGAAGCGCCCCCCGGCTGTTTGTTCAGGCGTTTTACGCGCCGGAACAGTGGTCGGGACAGGTGGTTCCGGGCTTTCGGCTGACTCCCTGGGAACACCTTGAGTTTTACTTTGCGGTTCCTATGGCCATTGGGGACGCTGACGGGCATTACTTCGCGAATACGGCAGACCCTCACCCCAGATTTAACCGCCCTTTTACCTTTGTCATGCTGGTTACGCTAAGGGGCAATATAAGAACGGGGCAGAATCTTTAGGCGACAGTTTTCCGCCGCCGGCAATGTTTCCACTAGCGTATTTTTCAAAATGCCCTCATAATGGTGGTATGGGGAATGTACGCAAACTTGGGACACGGGAGTATCTGCCGTTTACGTTCATGCTGGCGATCAACGCGGCGTTTTTTGCCCTCGCGTTTGTTGTGGATAGGCCGGGCGCGGTAATTGGCGGCTTTTTGCAGTTGATACAGTCGCGGGCCATTCTGGTTACCGATTATGTGGCGATAGGCGGCCTTGGCGCGACGCTTTTGAATGTCTCTATTGTCGGCCTTTCAACGGTGGTTATGCTGGCGCGCCTGCGGCTTAAGCCCTGCGGGGCTCATATCATGGCGGTGTGGCTGTCGATGGGCTTCGCGTTTTTCGGCAAGAACGTTTTCAACATGATACCGCTGACATTCGGCGTGTGGCTGTACGCCAAATACCGCAAGGAGCCGTTTTCCAAGTATTATCTTGCGGCCCTTCTTGTGGCTACGCTAAGCCCCAGTATCAGCGAAATCGCTTTTTTGGGGGTGTTCAGCCCCCTCGCGGAAATAGCGGCGGGGGTTTTGATAGGCTTTTTTGTTGGGTTTATCTTTCCCATTGTCTCCGCCGAGACGGTCAGGGTACACCGGGGTTTTCAGTTGTACAACATGGGGTTTTCCGGCGGGCTTACGGCGACAATACTTGCCACGTTGTTCATGAATTTGGGCATTGACATTATCCCCGCCAGTTACTGGAGCTACGGCAACAACGTCTTTTTCGCCCTGCTGTTGTATTCCATTTGCGCCGCGATGCTGGCGATGGGGCTTTTCTCCGGGGCCGGCGCTGAAAGCCTGAAAGAAAGCATAACGGCGGCCCTGAAAAATTACCGCAAGATGCATCAACATTCCGGGCGGCTGGTTACGGACTATTACGACTTGTACGGGAAAAGCGTGTATATTAACCTTGCCGTGCTGTGCGCGTTTGGGACAACGGTAACCCTCGCGCTGGGGGCCCAGTTAAACGGGCCAACTCTTGCCGGAATACTTACCATGATGGGCTTTGGCAGTTTCGGCAAGCATATCAGGAATGTGGCTCCCATAACAACAGGAGCCGTGCTGTCGGCGTATGTGAACAACTGGGATCCGTCAGCGCCCGCCAACATTCTGGCGATACTGTTTTCAAGCGGGCTTGCCCCAATTGCCGGCGCGTTTGGCCCGGTATGGGGCATTATCGCCGGGTTTCTTCATGTCAATGTCGCCAACTACATCGGGGATTTAAATCAGGGCCTTAACCTGTACAACAACGGATTCGCCGGGGGGCTTGTGGCGTTGTTTTTATTGCCGGTAATCGCCGTCTTTAAGCGGATCGAGAACTTTGACAGCATCAAGTAGGGTCCAGGCCTCTTGACGAACAGCGCCCCAACGCCGCATAATTGTAACATCATAGGAACTATGTGCCGATTATCAAGGTAACGTTATTTTTTCAAAGTGGGAGGGATAATAACAGTGGCCGACGGGCGTATTATAGGCAGAATAATAGTCATGCTTTTTCTCATACTCATTCTGACGGGCGGGGGCATCCTCTGGTTCGATTTTCTTAACGTGATTGACGCAAGAAACGTAACGGGCCCCGTGGCGAACGCGCTCCGGGGCGCGCCGCTTGTAGGCCGCCTTATACCCCCCGGCGAGCCCCGTACCCAGCCGTTTTTGGCGGACGACGAATTCATTAACCTTGACGCCGAGCGTTTGGCGGTGCGTTTGGAAGCTCTGGAACTGCGGAACATGGAAATTCAACGGCAGGAGCAGGACATGGTAAGCCGTTTGAACCTGATCGAGCAGATAGCTCAGGAACTGGAAGAACGCCAAAGCGCCCTTGATGAACGTGAAATTTCCTTCAATGCTTTGCTCGCGGATGCCGAAATTAGAGACAGGGCCGTTGAACGTAACGCCGTCAACATGATCAATATGCCGCCGCAGCAAGCGGTAAACATATTGGAATCCATGTACGACCAGGATGTTATCGACGTGCTTCTGAAAACCGACGAGCTTGCCGAGGCGGGCGGAACCATGTCCATCGTTCCCTTTTGGTTGTCCCTTATGGATCCCCAAAGGGCGGCGGATATTAGCCGAAAAATGGTTTCAAGGCCGTTCGCTTTGAATTAGCGCACACTCCCGGTTTTCCGAACCTTGTAACGAAGGAGGCCGGGATTGACGCAGGTATCAAATCCCCCGCAGGTTCTTTCACCGGAATTTCACTCGCAGGGCGCTGGCTCCGCCGCAAGCGCCGCCGGGGACAATTGTCTTTCGGATAGGGCGCAGGGCAAGCCCGGATTTTTCACCCGGCTGCTTGAAGCCCTAACCGGGAAGGGTAGGGGAGACCCCGTATCCGCCCCAATGCCGGGGGGGCTTGAGGCTTCTGGCACGGAGGAAGCCGGGGAAACGAATTCTCCGTGGGCGGTTTTCGCCGGATTTACTCAGGCCGCCGGGTATGACGGCCCGGCGCAGGCGGGCGACCCTTCCAGCGAATTCCCCATTCAGGCGGAAGGCCCTGACAGCGCAGGTGGTTTCTCCGGGCGCTCCGGCTTCGCTCAGGATATGCCGGGGAAACAAGGCCCTGCCAGCATTGTTCAAGGCGGCGCGGGGGACAGCCTTGCCGCCACCGCAGGCTACGTGGGGCAGATAGGCCCGCAATCACGCCCGCGCGAGGAAGCCGCCGGGGAACAGTTGTCCAGAAACGCTTACGGCGGCCCCCTTTCGTACCGCCACGGACAGGCGGACGCCGCAGAGGGCAGGGCGCATAGCCCGCTGGCCCGGTACGCCGGGACTGAGTATCCTCCGGCCATGCTCCGTCAGGATTACCCGGCGGACGGCGAGGGGGAAGACGCCCGTTTTTCACGCCTGCGGGGCAGAAGCGGGCGGCCCGTATTTGAATTCCGGGATTTCAGAACCGCCGAGGCCCAGAACGCCGCGAGTCCCGGCGGCGAGGCTTCCAGAGCGCCGGGCCTTGACGCCTTCCGCCCGCTTGGCGCGGAGGTCGAGCTTCCGGTGGGCCTTAAGCTTTCACTGCAAAACGGCTCGGCGCAGGCCGCCGGAACCGCCAGCGCGGAATTCTCCCAAAGCCAGTTATTCGAGGACGCTTTGGCAAGGGAACTGCGGGGGAACCTTTCGGCGGACATTGTAAAGAACGCCACGCTTATCGTCCGTAACGGCGGCGAGGGAACTATCCGCCTTGCATTGCATCCGGCTTCACTTGGGCATGTAAAGATACACCTGGAAATGACCGAAAACAAGATAACGGGGCGCATCATCGTGGAAAGCGGCGAGGCGCTTAGGGCGTTTCAGAAGGAATTGCCGGTACTGGAAAAGGCTTTCAAGGATTCGGGCTTTATGGACGCCTCCCTTGAAATGACCCTTACCCAAGACGGAAGCGATTTCGGGTCGGGGCAGCGGCGGCAGGACGGAGACCTTCCCGCTCTGGAGGCGGCGCACGCGGCTTCCCGCTACGATACCGGAACGGAGCAGGCGTGGATGTTTGAAGACGCCCCTAGTCTGGACACGGCCCTCGCGGCTGGCGGACAGGGAAGAAAGACAGTTAATATATTTGTATAGGAGACGATATGGCGTTACAGGCGGTTATGACCCCTCAAGAGAGAGTTGATGTTGCGCGATGGGCGGAAGCGGAGAACAGGCGGCTTGCCCAAGAATTCAGCGATAGAAATGCCCAGCCAAGCCAGACGCTTGGGAAAGACGATTTTTTGAGGATACTTCTTACCCAGTTGTCCCATCAAGACCCGACAGCTCCCATGCAGGACACGGAGTTTATAGCGCAGATGGCCCAGTTTTCCGCGCTGGAGCAAATGACCAACATGGCATCGGACTTTGCCAGAATGGCCCGGATGCTCCAGTCTTCCGAGGCGGCAAGCGCTCTGGGGCAGTCTGTCGAGATAACCCTTGAAAACGGGACTACCCATCAGGGTATAGTTGAAGCTGTTACCAGAAGCGAAGCGCCGCAGGTACTTGTGGACGGCAGGCTTTTCAATTGGGATCAGGTTGTCAAGATTATTAACACAAGGGAGAGCGACGAAGTATGATGCGATCACTATTTTCCGGGGTTTCCGGCCTCCAGAATCACCAGACCAGAATGGACGTAATTGGTAACAACATCTCTAACGTCAATACCCACGGCTTTAAGCGGAACCGGGTAACGTTTCAGGATATGTTCTACCAGAACCTTCAGGGCGCTTCCCGTCCCACAGACACTGTCGGCGGCGTAAACCCTCAGCAGGTCGGTCTTGGCATGAATATCGCCGCTATCGACACGCTTCATATTCAAGGGTCGTTTCAGACTACCGGGGTAGGCACGGATTTGGCGATAAGCGGAACGGGCTTCTTTGTTCTTAACGATCGGGGAACGGAACTTTTTACCAGAGCCGGTACGTTCTCGCTGGACAGGAACGGCACGATGGTTAATCCGGGCGGAATGAAGGTGCAGGGCTGGATGGCGCAGGAAATTGACGGGGTTCAGTTCCTTGACACTTCCCGCAACATAGAAAACATTGTTATTCCCGTGGGCGCGAAAGACCCCGCGCGGGCGACCACAATCGTAAACTTTGACAGTAACCTGGACAAGCGGATGCCGGAAATTGCCGAAGGCGCTACGTACCTTGAAATGCGGCAGGCGACATGGTCAACGCAGCAGCGGATTTACGACGCTTTTGGCGAAACGCACGATTTACAGGTGGAATTTACCCGTGTGCCCGGAGTGCCCAATAGCTGGACGGTGCGCGTTGACGTAAGCCCCCAAAACGATATACCCACAAACACATCTGTCGGGCTTGGGGAACTGCCCCCGGCGGCGGGCGGGCCTGAAATGTTTACGCTGAACTTTGACAACTATGGCAGGCTTTTAAACTCCATTGACGCCGTCGGCAACGAATCCGGGGCGATGGGGTATGTGTTCATGAACGTGGCCTTTGACGTGCAAAGCGCCTATCCCGAAGACGACGGCGCGATGGTGCGCCAAAATTTACGGCTTAACTTGGGAACGGTCGGCGGCCTTGTCAATTCCATAACGCAGTTCGCTGAACGAAGCAGCGCCAGGATATTCGAGCAGGACGGGCACAGAATGGGCTACATGGAAAACTTTAACATTGACAACAACGGCATTATTACCGGGATTTTTTCCAACGATACGACCCGTGTGCTGGGACAGGTGGCTATGGCCAGTTTCCCGAATCAGGGCGGCCTGGAAAAAACCGGAAACAACAACTTTAGGGCAACAAGCAATTCCGGCCTTGCCAATATCGGCGCGTCCGGTGTTGCCGGAAGGGGCACTATGATCGCAGGTACGCTTGAAATGTCAAACGTGGACATGGCGGAGCAGTTTACCGACATGATCATTACCCAGCGGGGCTTTCAGGCGAATTCCAGAACCATCCAGACATCGGATCAGATGCTGCAGGAAATATTGAATTTGCGGTAACCTTTTGCTTGAATTGTATACTTTAATACAGTAAGCTGATGTTAGGGTGAACAAGGGCGGAAGGGACGTGAACGAGAGGAGCCATGATAAAGGTAACCCGGCTGAACGGGGCTGAGTATTACATCAATCCTCATCAAATTGAGTCCATAGAGCTGCGCCCGGACACCACCCTGCTTATGCTTTCGGGCAAGCATACGGTGGTGCTGGAAAGGGTAGACAGCATCATTGACCGGATTGTGGAGTACCGCCGGAGAATAGGGGGCTTTAAGAATGAGGACTAAGCTCATGTTTCCGGCGCGGGAAGAAGGGTAGAACGGCATGAATATAGCGACAATTGTCGGCCTTTTCGGCAGTCTTGGCATGGTAGTATTCGCCATCTTTATGACCGGCAGTACGATCCTGACGTTCATAGACATACCTTCAATAATACTGGTTGTAATATGCCCCTTTTTAATGCTGTTCACCTTTTCCAGTATGCGCGATGTCCTGGGCATTTTCGGCATTATAAACCTTACGTTCAAAACCCCCAATTTTAACGAGCAGGGCATTATTCTTAAGCTTATGGCTATGTCGGAAAAGGCCCGCCGGGAGGGGCTTTTGGCGCTGGAAGAAGAACTGGAAGACTTGGACGACGAGTTTATGAAAAAGGGTATGCGGCTGGTTGTTGACGGCACGGACGCGGAAATTATCAAGACTCTTATGGAAAACGAGCTGAACCAGATGCAGGAACGGCACATAAACAAGATCGGCATTATCAATATGTGGGGCGCTCTGGCTCCGGCTGTCGGGATGATGGGTACGGTTATCGGTCTTATTGGTATGTTAAGAAACCTTGAGGACAGAGCCGCCCTTGGCCCGAACATGGCGATCGCCCTTATCACCACGTTTTACGGCGCTCTGATAGCGAACTACTTTATGATCCCGTGGTCGGGCAAACTTAAAACCTACGACGCGATGGAAACGAAAGTCCGGGAAATGCAGATTGAAGGGGTTCTTTCCATACAGGCCGGGGATAATCCCCGTATTCTGGCTACGAAACTTCTGGCCTACCTTGACCCGCAAAGCCGCAAGGCTGTGGAAGCGGAAGTTCTAAAGGACTAGGGGAAGGAGACGATCTTGGCGGGCAAGCGGGCGAAAAAAGACGCCGGAGAGGTAAAACAGGGCTGGATTGTAACCTACGCCGACATGATTTCCCTTTTGCTGTGCTTTTTTGTCGCCCTTTTTAACCCGGACGATATTGACCCGGCCCAGCTGGAGGCTATTGTGTCCGCCTTCCAAAACCGGGGGCTGGGGGCCAGCTTTGGGGGGAACACCCTTTCGCCGGGAAGAAGCGCCGACCTTGGCAACACGATCAACTCGCTTCCCTCTATGGAACACGGAAGGGCGTTGGGGACTGCGCTTAGGCGGGCGGTAAGCCTGTTTACCCCGGAGATCAGGAGCAATCTGGTCAGGATAACTCAGGACGAGCGGGGCGTTGTTATAAGCCTTGCCTCCGACGCCTTTTTCCACCCCGCGAGCGCCAGAATTAACATTGAAGACACGCGGGAAATTCTGATTCGCGCGGCGTCGCTCCTTAATTCCAACGAGGTTGGCGGAAGGAGAATACGGCTGGAAGGCCACACGGACGCGGTTCCGGTGGACATCAACGGGCCTTGGCAGGATAACTGGCATCTTTCGGCGGAACGGTCAAGGATGGTGCTGCGGTATCTGGCGGATTTCGGCGTGGACGAGCGCCGTTTCCAGATAGCGGGCTTTGCCGACACTGTGCCGATTGGCAACAACGCCACGGAGCAGGGCAGGGCGCTTAACCGCCGGGTGGATATTGTTATTATTGACGCGGCGCACCTGTAACCTATAATGATAGTAACGATGGTAGTAATGGTAGTGACGGAGGTAATTAGGAATGTCTGACAGAGACGAACTTGAACTTGACGATGCTGAATCCTCGAACATGGGCCCCCAGAAGCGGGCTTCCGGCTTGGTCGCGCTGTTGCCGAATATGCTCAAATTCGTGGCGATAGGGCTAGGCGCGGTGCTTTTTATTGTTACCGTTTCCGTTATTACCCACAATATCCTTAACAGGGGCGGGCGGGCTCAGACGGTTATCCCCACGACATCCCCCTTTATCGGGGCCCGGCCCAGCTTTTCGGCGTTTACCGCCATTGGGGAAATTAGAACGACGACCAACGATCCGGTTCCATTCGCCGTGGTGGTGAACATGGTCATACTGTTTGACCAGAACGATAACGCCGCCGCCATGGAATTGTCCGAAAGGGTACACGAACTGCGTGATTTTGTGCGGGTGTTTTTCCGTGCCCGCCGCGCGGACGAACTGAGGCCGGAAAACGAGCCCCGGCTGCGGCAGGAAATGATAGAGCACCTGAACACAAGGATTCTTAATTCCGCGCGGGTGCGGATGATTACGTTTAACCAGCTTGACGTGATACAGATGCCGTAGCCCCCCTGCCGCGCGTGAGCATTCCCGCATAAAGCTCCGGCAGGGGAGGATATACGGTTTAAGAATCCCGCATGGGGAACCCGCTACGGAGCCACTGTCTCCTTCGCGGAGATGCCACGCAAATGGCTTCTTAAACCGTATATCCTCCCCTGCCGGGCATTGTACTGATGGCTCACGCGCGGCGGGGGCATTGCGGGGGGGAAGACGCATTTCTGAAAAAACCTCACGCCAACCCTCCGTAGGAGGGTTGACACGACCTGCATTACTGTGCTAGCGTTGCCACATGATGCGTGGTGTAACTGCGAACAGCCAAGACTATTTCCCGAATTTGAGCGGCTTTTGCCCGAATTCGCCTAATTTGGCACATTTTCTTCCATTAACACACACACACACACACACATAAGACTCACTCGATCCTTTCGTTAAAAAATTTACCCAAAATTTACCATTTTTCCCACCCACATCCCGGTCAGGCATCGCAGAAGGAAAGATTTCTCTTCGTAATAACAGCCCAAAGCAGAGATTGCGGCGGGCTTTTATTGTGCCCCGTTGGGGTATGTCTGCCTGTAAGGGCGGGTGATCAATCTCGTGATTACCCGCTTAAAAACAAAGCGGGGTCACAAATCAAGGGAGTGTTTTCTATGAAGAACACATTTAGGTTTTTAGGAATTATTGCGTTGGTTGCGGCAATCGGGTTTTCAATGGTGGCCTGCGACACCGGCAGTACCAATGCCGGAGATGGGTTGCCGCCTGCGGGAGACGGCAGTATCACGTTTGTCCCTGGCGCTCCGCCGGAGAGGTTTCCAGGGGTTGTTGATCAGGCCGGGGCTCCAGTTAACATTACTCCAGCGATTGAGTTTACCCATGATCGGGAATTTGACGGGACTGGCTCGTGGCCCATAGCTATATCCGTCATTGCTGATAATCCGGGCGACTGGGAAATACACTTGGACGGCAATGCCTTGTATGTCATGCTTGGAACGCCAATGGAGGCCGCGTTAACGCCCGCTTCTGATTGGCTTGATGGCATGCGCGCTGGACTTAATCCCCACACAGGCAGTATCAGCGCTTCGGCAGGATTAAGGGTACTTGTTATTGACGGCTTTACCGGGGCGGGCCGGAGCGTTTATTGGCGAGCGCCTCCGGGCAATGTTCCAGCCGAATTTTATTACGAAGAAAATGAAGCTTTTTTTGTGTACGCCAGCATTGCGGGAACAATCCGTGGCGTTCTTAGGTTTTATGACGGGGGGCGTCTTGCCGGAACCACCGCTATGAATATGGACTTACGGCAAGGCTGGAACATAGCATTTTGGACATTTGTAGTTGATATGGTTTCGCAAACTTTTTCTTACACTGGTATTTCCGGAATACCCGGCAATAACTTCAGATGGGTTCTTGACTAAGCAAAATATTGACCACAAGCCACGCCTGAGTACGCGCAACCCGCATACTCAGGCGGCATTCCCGGTTCCTCCGGGGATGCCGGGCGCAGATGTTCTGCGGAGTCCCCCATCAATGCCCCCGTTGCGCGTGAGCCAGCGTGACAATGCCCGGCAGGGGAGGATATACGGTTTAAGAAGCCATTTTGCCCAGATTCTAGGCGTAGGAGACCGTGGCTCCGTAGCCGTGTTCCCTGGGCGGGCTTCTTAAACCGTATATCCTCCCCTGCCGGAGCTTTTGGCGGGAATGTTGGCTCACGCACGGCGGGGGGGCAAGCGCTATCTTCCCCCAATCGAAGAAAAAGTGTATAGTGAGCCTATGAAAGTAGTCTACGCTTTTCTGGGGTTTGTATTGTTTTTCCCGGCGCTATTCCCCGCGAGCGCTTTCCCGCAGGAGGGGGAGCCGGGCGTTGAAGCGCCGGTTATCCGGACTACCGTGCCGGAAGCCCTGCGAAGGCCGCAAAGGGACGAGGCCGTCCGCTTGCCCCAGGATATTGTGATTGGGGAACTGGGGCAGGGGCAAGCGCCGCAAGGGGCCTACCGTTTCGCGCGGGACATTGTTTCGGCGCTGGCGGCGGGGAACAGCGAAGCCGCCGTTCTCGCGGCCCTTCCGCAAGCCCTTATCGCCGGACACATTCAGGAAATTGGCGGCATTGACCCCGCTTCGTACCGTGTCGGGGGCGGCAGAACCGAAGCGGACGGAACCATCTCGTTCCTGATACGCTTTCTGGGCCGGGAAGAAAGCATTACCGGGGAATTGTTTGTACAACAGGACGGAGACGGGGAACAGGGCCCGTGGCTATTGGACGATATTATTCTTGAGGAAAAAATGACGCTCGCCGAAATAAGGGACAGGCATCGTTTCGTTTTCTCCCCGTACGAGAGGTTTTTTTAAGAAGCACTATGGCGACACCCATCAAGCGTATTGAAAAAGAGTTCCTTCTCAAAGTCCTCCACGATGAGCAAATCCCCATTATTTACCTTAAAGGCCAGACTCAGCACACCTTTGTCCTTGAAAAGCCCGCCAAGGGGCAGATGGTTTTCAAGGCCGACCGCCCTGTAGAAGGTCTTAAACTTCGCAAAAAACTGGGCCTTATGTTCGATTACCGGGGGCAGGTAACCACGTTTTCTGTGGAGGTCAGTGATTTCAAGGACGATCATATCGTTACAAGCGAACCTGAATCCCTGTACAAAAACCTGGAGCGCTCCTTTTCCCGTGTTTCCAGCTCTCCGAACCTGGAGGTGCAGTTTACGTTTTCCTCGGATCGCTACTCCCTTTCCTACCCCAAGATAGACGAATACGAAAAAATGGATGAAGAAACATTCATGGACTCCGTAGACCCCAAAAACCTAAGCGGCCTTATCGAGCAGATGGCGGCGTGGATAAAGGGCCACGCCTCAGGCTACAAGCTGATTATTTTTAAAGACGTAAAACCCGCCAGCATGGAAGAACAGATACTCGCGGAAACAGGCAGGGCCTTTTACCTCCCGTCTGTCGCCGAGGGCTTTCCCGACGACGATCCCTACCCCCAAAAGCGGCTTGTTACGGCGGATGTCTTTAAGCGGTTTCTGGAGGGCACGGGGGTAGACCTTAAGCTTTTGGATAATGTCTGCGCCCGCTTCCTTGAACAGAAGCACGAAAACGGCGTTATTTCGGATCTTTGGATGCCCATTCTGTTTCAGGAATATGTGATCGGGTATGTTCATATTTGGATTAACACCGGCGATAAGCCGCCCTTCGGTTACGAGGTTATTGACACTCTTTACCAGTTCTCGAAAATCCTGGCGAACTCCCTAAAGGTAAACGGCTACTTCGAGGCGGGAAAAATTAAAAACGAGCCGTTCGAGGGCAAGATCATCGACATTAGCGCGTCGGGCATCCTTTTTTCCTATCCCAATTCGCCGTTCGCCTCGGCGCTGATGCCCAACAGCGAGCTTTTAATGAAGCTTATCTCTCCCCGCCGGACGGTGAGCGCTAATGCCCTCATTGTCCGCCGCTACAAAGACGCTGTTAACGGCTACTTTGGCTGCCGCTTTGTAGGCATGGCCCCCGAAGACCTCCGCTTTCTTTTTGAGTATATCTACGGCAAGCCCTTTACGGACTCGGACGCTACGTTCCTTTCGGGGCAGGTTTAGCGGCGGTTCCGTGCGCGCGCCGCTAACGCTCCAGCTTGCGGTACACGCCGCCGAAGCGCACCCGTAGTATCATTGCGCTGGGCCTGCCTTTCCTGCTATACTTAAAGCGGAGGGGCTAGTGTGTCCAAATATATAGCAAAAAATTCTGACCTTATCAGAAATTGGCCGGACTGGGTTCGTGAGTTTGCGGTTAAGTACGGTTCCAAAACGGCAAACCTGTATGTTGTGCATGGGAACATCCGGGACCTTCTTCCCAAGGAAACCGAAGAAGGGGAATTTACTTTCGCCGAAATAAACCAATACATCGCCGAAAAGATTTTCGGCAATGAGGATATTATCGCCTACTACGACCGTTCCAACGGCGTTTCGTTTTGCACCGACGCTATGGAAGGGGAATACGAGGCCGTTCTGTCAAAGCGCTTTCCCGGCACCGCCAAGGACGATTTTATTTCCAACGACCCGGAAAAAAGCTTTTACTACCTCGAAAAATACTTTCTTATGCGCATCCCCAAAGATCGCAGAACCTCCTCTCCGCGCACGGTGCTGATTATAGACTACGCCGAATATATCATTCCGGGGGGGGATTTACTGCGCTTTTCCGATGTAGACCGCTACTGCCTTGTTACGCTGAACCGCTGGGCCAACAACCCGGAATTTACCGAAGGCGATGTTTCCGTCATCCTTCTTACCGAAAACCTTGCCGATGTCTCCCCCCGCCTTGTCGGTTCTTCCTCTACCGTAACGATAGGCGTTCCGTTCCCCAACGAGTCCGTGCGGGCCAGCTTTCTCCATTCCAGAGAGCGGGAGGGCCTGTTGATGCTGGACCGGGGGCTTACGCCGGAGCGGGTCGCGTCGGTAACCAGCGGCCTTAACCTTATGAACCTTGACCGGCTGATTCTGGAGCGCCACGAGGAGAACAAGGCCCTTACAATGGAGTATTTGAGCCGGAAGAAAAAGGAACTTATCGAGCAGGAGGCCGTGGGGCTTTTGGAGTTCATGGAAACCCAGTACACGCTGGACGCCGTATCGGGCCATGATTTTGTCAAGCGGCAGCTACGAAACCACGCCAAGGCCATTAAGCGGGGACAGCCGGAAGTAGTGCCGATGGGCTACCTTATCGCCGGGCCTGTGGGAACGGGAAAGAGTTTTATGGTTAGCGCCTTTGCCGGGGAAATCGGCATTCCTATGGTTACGTTCCGCAACTTCCGTTCCAAATGGCAGGGCGAGTCGGAATCGAATCTGGAAAAGGTGCTTAACATTCTTAGGTCTATGGCTCCGGTGGCGGTCATGATCGACGAGGCCGACGCTTTTTTGGGCGACCGGGATCAGGACGGCGATTCGGGAACGTCGAACCGGGTATTCGCCCAGATAGCGAGTTTTATGGGCGACACCTCGTACCGGGGGAAGATCATCTGGTTTCTTATTACCTGCCGTCCCGACCTTTTGCCCATCGACTTAAAGCGTCAGGGCCGGGCGGAGGAACACTTTGCCCTGTTCTACCCGGAAACCATCGCCGAAAAAACGGCCCTTTTTACGACCTTGGTGAAAAAGCTCAAATTCGGGGTTCACACCTTCCCGGTTCCCGACCTTTTTAAGAGGTACGAGCACGAAGTCTCCGGGGCAGAGATTGAGTCCATGCTTATCCGGGCGATGCAGAGGGCGGTTATGGAAGGCCGCACGATGATCTCGAAAAAGGATATGGAAGAGGTGATGGAGGATTTTATCCCTCCCGTGTATCCCCACGCCATACGCCTGCAGAACCTCGTCGCCGCCGTGGAATGTACCTCGAAAAAAATGGTTCCCCGGCGTTTTCAGCTTGACAACACCAGAATGGTGCAGGAAATACAGGAACTTAAGACGCTTCTGGGCGAGCGTAAGTAGCCATAAACGAGGCAATCTCCGCCTCGCAAGAGCGCATGGCAAGAATTGTCTGTTCAATAAGCTTGTCCAGTTCCCATCCCAGTTCCGCCGCTCCTTTTTCTATAACCTCACGGTTACAGCCCGCGGCGAAGCTTGGGGTTTTAAACTTTTTCTTTACGGATTTAAGTTCCATGTCCATAACGCTTTTCGAAGGCCGTATAATTGCCGCCGCCCAGATAAGCCCTGTTAGTTCATCCGCCGCGAACAACACTTTTTCCATAAGGTGTTCCGGCTTTTCGCCGGCGGCGGTAAGGCCCCAGCCGTGGCAGCACACGGCGTAAACCAGCTCGCTGCCCGCTCCGGCTTCTTCCAGTAACTGCCGGGCCTTGACGCAGTGCTCCGCCGGATACCGCTCGAAATCAATGTCGTGAAGAAGACCCACGATGCCCCAGAAGCCGGCATCTTCCCCAAAGCCCAGCTCATGGGCGTACCACTTCATTACGCCCTCTACGGTTAGCGCGTGCTGGATGTGGAAAGGGTCTTTGTTGTACTGCCTGAAAAGGTTCCACGCTTCTTCTCTGGTCATAGATGCTTGTAACGCCATGCCTTATGGTAGCGGGAAAAAGCGGCATTGACAAGCGGCGGCGGCGGCGTTAGGATAAACCCATGGCAGTATGCCAACCAGCCAAAGGAAAGGAGATACATAACATGAAAAGAATGTGGAAGTTTTTGGCAGCGGCGCTTACCCTTGTAGCGGCGCTTGGGTTTACCGCTAGTTGCGCGACAATGGGCCGGGGGGTCAGTTTTACCCCGGGAACGTACCGGGCCACCGCTCTGGGCTACATCGATCCCATCACTGTTGAAGTCGAAGTGTCGGCGAACCGGATCGAGCGTGTGGAAGTTGTCCAGCACAACGAGACCGCCGGGCTTGCCTACCCGGCGCTTTTCGGCGTTCCGGCTCAAATTGTCCAGCACCAGACCCTGAATGTCGATGTGGTTGTGGGCGCTACCGTAACAAGATTCGCCATCTTGGCGGCTGTCAGGGACGCTGTTGCTCAGGCCGGAGCCAATCCGGACGATCTTATGGCCCCAGTTCGCCGCCCGCGCGCGAGAGCCGTTACCAGAAACGTTGACGTTGTGGTAGTCGGCGGCGGCGGGGCGGGCATCGCGGCGGCGATAACGGCGCTTCAGGAAGGGGCCACAAGCGTAATTCTTGTGGAAAGAACCACGGCCCTTGGCGGCAACACCCTTGCCGCCGGCGCCGGCTTCGCCGCGTGGAACGCCGTTGTGCCCGAGTGGCTCGCCAGACAGCAATCCGTGCCCGGTCAGGAAGCGACGTTAAGGAGCTTTCTTGCCATGAATCCCGCTACGTTCTCGCCCGGCTTCCGCGAGGCCCTGATTACCCTTCAAGGGCAGATACAGACCTACCTTGCCGGGAACACCGCCATGCAGTTCGATTCCGTTGAGTTCCACATGGTGCAAACCTACGTGGGCAGCATACGGACAGACCTTGAAGGCAACAGGGTGTACAGCGTGTATGACTTCGTGCGTATCATGGCGGAAGGCTCTGCTCCCGCCGTGCATTGGGTGCAGAGCGTGGGCGGGCGCTTCGGGCAAACCGTGAGAGGCCAGCCTCAGCACGCGCTGGCCGAGCCTGTCGGTTCCATGTGGCGGCGGGGCATGGGCCCGGAGGAACACAACTACACTTCGTGGTTTGACCCGTTGGGAGCGACATTCAGAAGACTTGGCGGCGAGATTATGTTCAGCACCCATGCCAACAGCCTGATTATCCAGGGCGGCGAAGTCAGGGGCATCAACGCCACCAATCTGGTTACCCGGGCCTCCGTAACAATCCGGGCGCGCAGCGTTGTTCTTGCCACAGGAGGGTTTGCGGCGAACCGCCAGATGATCGCCGAGTTCAACAATTTCTGGGAGAACTTTGACCCCGGTGTCGGCACAACCAACGTGAACTCGGCGCAGGGCGATGGCATCCGCATGGCCCAGGCGGCGGGAGCCGGAGTTACCCAAATGGGCATTGCCCAGCTTATGCCTATCGGGTTTATTGGAACCGGGGCGCTGGCTACCGGCCACGGCAACAATGTTATGTATGTTGGCCCGGACGGGCGGCGCTTTGTGAACGAGACGTCCGAACGGGACACGCTTGTCAACGCGGCGTTCAGCGTTGGGGGAGTTTTCTTTGAGATCAGGCGGCAGCAGGATCAGGTACATAACCAGTTGCGGTTTGTCGGCGATGGAAGCGGCAGAGTGTTTGCCGCCAACACCCTGCAGGATCTTGCCGCCCAGATTGGCGTTCCCCCCGCCGCCCTTGCGGATGAAGTGGCGCGGTTTAACGTAATGGCGACGAACCTGCACGACCCTGATTTTGGCAGAACCGTGTTTCACAACACCATCACCGGCCCTTACATGGTTCGCGTCCTTACGCCCTCGACCCACTACACAAACGGCGGGCTTACGACGAACCTGAACGCCCAAGTGCTTGACGCTGGCGGCAACGTCATTCCCAACCTCTGGGCCGCTGGCGAGATTATGGGCGGCATCCACGGCGGTAACCGGCTTGGCGGCAACGCGGTCGCCGAAGCGTTTGTTTTCGGCAGGATTGCCGGAAGCGGAGCCGCGGCGAATGTAAGATAAGTGCTTTAAGAGAAGGCCGCTCATTGATTGGGCGGCCGTCCCCCCCGCCGCGCCCCCGGATGGGGGGACGGCGGCAAGGCGGCGCAGCGTGTCCTTATGTGATTACCACCAGAAAGGAGGGCCACCGGTGAGGGAGCCAACGCCGTTGGTAAAAGTAACGGTTCCTCCAATACCGACAGCTTCGAGCCAATCGGGAGCGGGGCCATAGCCTTCTACATAATCAGCAACAGCATCCATCTCACCTTCGCCAAGAGAGGTTCGACCCGAAAAAACAATTGTCATACCAATAAGAAATTCGCCGGATGTATTAAAGTCGCGCAAATTAAAAGTATAGTCATCCACATCTTCGACACTCCAGACATTGAGCGTAACGCTTCCATCTGCGACTATCCCACCGGTAAAAATACCCTGACCGCTGACACTTTGG
>WQUW01000011.1 GCA_009781915.1 Treponema sp.
AGAACTCAACCGCAGATTCCTTGAACTCACTCGTGTAACTTTTTCTTCGTTTCCTCATGATTTACTCTCCTTAGGTTTATCATGAGCTTAACTTTGTGTCCACTCAAACGGGGGAAGTTCAGTCAGCCTGTAGCCCAGCCGCTGTACTACCTCGACCATGCCGCCAAAGCCCGGATCGTCCCATGACGCGAGGTGCGCCACTCTAAGCTGTACGCCTGCCGTCAGGTCGGGGATGCCAAAGTAATTAAACCCAAAAAGAGCGTGCCCGTTGGAACCAATGTTGTAGGCGAAAACAGCGTTGAACATGGGATGCTAGTATGTCGCGCCGAACATTGCCCGCTCGATAAGCTGCCGCTCCGTGCCGCCTTCGGTGCGGAACACGACCCCAACGGTAAGGCCGGGCAAGGGCGTAGAGTACTGAAGGCGGAAACCGGTAACCTTGTCGAAGTACCACTGGTGGTCGGGGTCAAGGCTTACAACCCACAGGGGGCTAGAGATGCGCCCCATGGTAAGGCGCGGGCCCTGCATCACATCAACCCAGCCGTACACGCCTTCCAGAATTACTTCCCCGCCGCCTGACAGGTCGGTTTGGAAACTGGTGTCCAGCCTTGCCCCGGCGTTTGGCCTGTTGAACGTGGCCGCCAGATTAAACACAGGCTCGCCCTCCCTGCGGTGGTGGGGGTAGATGGTGTTTTCCTGATGGCTGCCGTCTCTGGCGTTACCGTAGGGAATTTCCATCTGGACACCAGCGTACAGACTGCCGCTGAACGTGAGCTGGGCGAAAGCGCTGGCAGCGGAAACACTGAACAGCAGGGCAAAAATAATAAAATTTTTCATGTGGTCTCCTTGGAACGGCATTATAAAAATGCTCCGGTGTTTACCAAAGCGTTTTCCCCAGCTTCCCGTATCGCGTTGCGGGTAATGGTCGCGCCCGACATGCCATCCAGGAAACCAAAGGAATTGGTGATTATTACCATTCTTGGCGCGTTCTGCAAAAGCATATTTGTATGAGACGGGGTTTCTCTGGGAGCGTTGATTGTCGCTTCGGTAATTCTACCGTTCTGCACCATGACCGTTACCGTGATGGTTCCGCCCCAACCTCTGGCTGTACCGGTACCCCTGTTTGTAACATTCTGACCCCCCGATGTTACCCACTCTGGAGCCGTGTCAAAATCATATTCAATTATGCACGAGCTGAACAAAACAAGAATTGCCGCCAGCGCAGGCGCTAAAGCGCAAGTTTTTCTTGCCATATTAGTTTCCTCCTTCCATCGGGTGGCTTGCTCTAATTTGAGCCAGAGCATCGAGGCCGGCTTCCCTGATTCCGTTAAAGGTAAGAGTCGCTCCACCTACCACATCCATCCCGACCTGATATCCCAAAAGTTCAAAAGTGTTCCTGTCTCGGGCTACACCCGGCATTCTTTCCAATAGCCGCCCAGCGATAATTGTTGATTCAGCGTGATTCCCGATTTCCACAGATGTAATGAACCTGTTATTCACGATTACAGTTACGGGTATCAGTGTACCAACTCCCGGCTCATACGGCCCTTCCTTTGCCGCTTTTCCATCATGACCAGGGTCAGCGGCATAACCGACACCATAACCTGTAGCTGTGAATGGGCCGCCGTCAGCAATCCCTTCAAGAGGTTCTCCGGTAATTTCTGGTTCTATGGGATAAGAAATGGGGCAACCGATAAAAACGAGCACTGCCATTAACGCGACGGCGATCAGACTAAGCATTTTCTTCATTACCTTCTCCATCCATGTGATTAATTGATTTAAGAAGAGGTTCCAAAATATTGAATTTTGGAACCTCCAATTACGTATGGAAACGTGGTTTAACTGGCGGCGGTTAAGGCGCCAGTTGCCTCATTACCTCCAGAGCAGCCGCATGGCCTATGCCGGGGTAAATTGTCACAGAAGTACCGCCCAAATAGTGCTGATCAAACAGATCGCGATTTGAGGCTCCGCCTACCGCAAAAAGGCCGGGAATAATGACTCCAGCGCGGTTGTACACAGCGCCAACGGAATTGGTTATTACTCCGCCAAAAGTATCCCAGCCGGAAGGATAGATGCGAATAGCATAAAAGGTACTCCCGGTAATCAGAAGGGCGTTGTCTTCGAGCTTTCCGCGTCCAATCGGCGGCCAATAAGCGGCTGACGCCTGTACGGTAATTGGGTCGACCCATGTGGCAGCGGCCACTGCTGTGTTATATGCAACAACCTCGGCAATGAACGCATCCTGGACAGCAGTGTTACCGGGGAACATCAGGGCGGCAAGGCCAGCGATGCTGGTGGAGCTCACAATTTCACTGCTAATCGGATTCCATGATTCCGCTGCCGCTCTTTCGGCGGCGAATGCTAGCCATTCCTGGGTGGTTCTTCCGGCTATCACCGCAGGGTTAGCTCCGTCCATCACCTGAGGAAGAGTGTCGGTGTAGATCCAATACGGAGGCCTATTGAGCGTCATCATGCGTGCTGCGCCACGGCCGGAGTTAATGTCGTTTTCGGCCCTGAAGCGGCGGCCTTCGCCGGTAACAACTATGCTGTTAGGTACCATGGGAAGAAGCGCCGGAGCGTTAAAGGCATCTGTCGAATTTGAGTTGATGGCAAAGGCCGCATGGAATCTATTGTCGTTGAACCACGCCCTGCCAAAAGCCGCGTTGGAAACCGCGCCAAACCCACCCATGAACACGGCGGCATTGGCATCGTCTCTCATTATCTCGATACCAAGGCCATCAAGATTCAGCGCCTGCGCCCTCATCATAAATTCGGATAGATACACGGCAGGCTGATTTTCTGAATCATCTTCCCACTCGGCAAGCAGAGCGAGATTGTTGCCGGCATTGCCTGTCGCCATGATAACGTACCTTGCCCGGACGTCATAAACCCTGTCATTCAGCCGTATTTGTACGCCGACGACGCTATTGCCGTACGGCCCCAACAGTGGAGCGGTAAATAAGCCTACGGCTGTGGCATTTAGCAGTATTGAGTCCTGCCCATACCTGGCCCTTGCCGCAGCGGTCATTCTTTCCATTACCGCCCTGCCGCTGCCGGGGGCGATTTGGACACCAAGGCTTTCGATAAGGTCGCGGCTAGGAAGCGCATTCGATGCCGCCGTCCACAGTTTGTCCATAAAGGGGTAGACAGGTACGCCGCCTACGCGCCTAACGGTAGTTGCCGTATGGTTTTGGTGGAGCGAATCGGCATTTCCCCGCATTTCGTTATAATGCCATGTTTCAAATAGCACTCTGGTTCCGGTGTTAGCAGCCTGAGCAGCAGGAGCTCTCGTCGGATGCCCCGCAAACAGCATGTTGGCATTGTTAAAAATACCGCCAGCAGTATTGCTAAGCCCGCCTGTAATGGCTGCCCGTTCGATGAACAGGATATCCAGTTCCCTTCCCACAATACTGGGGCCCAACTCCTTTAGCGCAAAGAAAGAGGCAAAACCAGTAATGCCTGTTCCGACCACTATTACGTCGTATTCCCTGTAGGGATCAAACGCTGGAGCCTGGGGAAAATGGTTGTGGGTGGTGTTGACAATTTCGTCAGCACATCCAGCAAAAACCATCGCCATCATCATAATCAGGGCAACAGCGCCCGATCTGATCCATCTTCTCTTCATCTTCTACCTCCGTACATTTCTTCTAAAAATATTTTCACAGGCATACGCCCGCGAATGCCACTGAGTCCGTTTCGAACCTCGGTTAGGTTCGGAATGGGCTTTGGGAGAAAGCGGCTGTAAGCCGTTTTCTCCGCTAAGTCTAAGGTAGCTGTTCCAAAATCTGACATTTTGGAACAGCCTCTCGTGGCAACTGTCAAAACCTATAGGTTTTGACAGTTGCTTGGGCAGGGTAAACGGCCCTGCTGGACAGGTCAGACTGCCGGATCAAGCGGCGGGCTTTGCGGCGCAGAAATCAATGTTCAGAGTTTCGCCACGCCAAGCCGCAGATAGCGGGAAAACACTATCCGCGCGGTACTTCAACTCTTGGTTGAACTTAGTGAACGGGATGTGGAAACGGTGCTTGCCGTTACGAAAGTGCTGGAAGCCCGCGCGGAAGGAACCTAACGCCAGCCGCCTCGCGCAGCATTCCCGGCTCCGCCGGGAATGCCCCCAGCGATGCCCCCGCCGTGCGTGAGCCAGCCGTACAATGCCCGGCGGGGGGCGGCCTACAGCCCCAGTTCCATCTGACCATCCCTAAAGTAGCCCCGTCCCGGCGAGGGGAACAGTTCAGCGCCCCAGCCCGCCGCTGAAGCGATGGAACGGGCCGCCGGAAGCACTTGGGAATCGGCGTAGTGGTCGTAGTCCAAAGGCGCGTGGGAAAGAGGCTGGCGCTGTTCGTCTGCCGAGGGCTGGGGGCCGTTGATTGTCCAGACATACTCTACCGTGCCCCGCCTGTTTTTCCAGCCAAGGGCCCGCGCCGCTTTTACTTGGGGCGGCGTGGAAGCCGTGTAAGCTTCCGGGGCGCGGGAAAGGCGCTTGCGGTACACTAGCTCTCCGTCAAGTTTTCCCCGCCTCATGTCGTTAAGGATGGCGTACACTTCGCGCGCAAACTCCCCTTCGCCGCAGCCGGAGAAAACCAGTTCCAGAAGCTCCAGTTGAATGCGCCGCGCAAGGGGCGTATAATCGCTTCTGACTGCCTCCATGCCTTTAACTTCCACGGAAAGACCGCCCTCGCGGTTTAGCAGGTGGCCCCCGTAGCCCTTAGCCCTGCCCCGGCTTTCGTCCGAGTTTCTTAAAGGCGGAATCATGAAGCGCCTGTATGCTTTTTCAAACCGCATATCCAGAAAGGATTCCACATCGTACTCGTCCCTCGCCTGCCGCGCGATAACGGCGTTCAGTTCACGGGTACTGCTCTTTCCCCATTCAAAAAAATCATCGTAGGCGGCGCTGTCCCCAAGACCGGTCTGCACAAAAAGGGAATCGGTGTCGCCGTAAAGCACCCGGAACCCTTCGCGGGTAAACCAGTCGCGGGAAACGTGCAGCCACTTCCTGGCAAAAGACGTTATCGCCCCGGCTAACTGCGAGCGCCCGTAGCGGCACTTTGGCGTTCCCAGTACGCCGTAAAAACTGTTCATCAAAATCTTGTACACAAAACTGGCTTCCTCGTCCCCAGCGTCCAAGGCGCGGCGGCGGGCGGCGAAATATCTTTCAATCAGTTCCGGCAAGATTCCCCTTTCCCGTGAAAAGGCCGCCCCGTTAGGCGCTACGATTGCCCGTTCTCCACGGGCCCGCGCATGCGCCAAGGGATCGATGTTAAAACTCAGCATGATGCTGGGGTAAAGGCTGCGGAAATCAAAAACCGCCACGTTGGAAAAAAGCCCTGGCGAAGGTTCCAGCACCGTTCCCCCGGAAGCGCCGGACACCGGGCGGCTTGGGTCAAGGGGAACGGGGGCGATGCCCCTGTAGCGCAGTTCCATCGCGTAGACGCGCTCAAAACTCACCACGCTCGTCCATGCCTTGTCCAGAGACACACCGGTAAGGCTTGCCCGTTCCACAGTCAGGTTGAAAAGGCCCGTCTTTTCAAGGATTTCCAGAACCAGCTCGGCGTCCCTCCCGCAATAGCGCCCAAAGCGGGCCGGGTCTTTGTGATACAGCTCCTTTAACTCGGCGATTTTGTTGCCGCCGCTTGAAGAAACAAGTTTGCCCTCGCCCAGTACGGATTTCGCTACCGCTTCCAGCGAAAACCCGTCCAGACTGCCGCCCTGCCAGCCCTTTGGGCCTGAGCGAAAAATCCGCAGTGCGTCCACTATCTGCCGGCCCGGAACAAGCGCCGCCGCAGACCGCCGCCTGCCGCTTTCGTCCCCGTCTTTCAAGGCGGGGAAAAATTTCGCCTCATCTTCGCAACGGCTCAGAGTGAAGGGAATGCGGTGAAAGGCGCAGCGTTCAGCAAGGCGGGGAAAATCAAAATCCAGAAAGTTCCAGCCGGTAATGACATCCGGGTCTAGCCTTCGTATATCCTGAAGGAAGGCGGCAAGAAGGGAAGCTTCGGCGGGATGAAAAAAGATTCCCTCATTGGGGGATCGGGCATCGGGGGCGGGGGAAGGAGCAAGCACCCGTACAACACTGCCTCCGACAGAACTGTCGCTAGCAACACTGTCGCTGACAGCGCTATCGCTGGCTTTGCCCCCGGCCTTGCCGCCATTCGCCTGCCAGACGCTTATGCCCGCCGCCAGAATGGTTCCGTTCTGCACATCGGTTTCAATATCGACCGAGGCGACTTTAAGCGAAACCCTGCTTTCACTGGCGGGGCATATCCGCGGGCGGGGAAAAACGAGGTCAACAAAGCGTCCGGGCCTTGTTTCGCCTTCAAGGTCTACGGGGCCCTTGATACGATTCATGATGAAGTACGCTTCCGGCGGCTTTATGTCACCATCGGGGCTGGCTATGCCGGCCTGTTCCAGCAGCCTTCCGGCGGCGCTGTAATCACGGTAGTGGGAGAACGTGAGCAAAAGCAGCGCTTCCCTGCCGTCGAATGCTTCAAGGGCGGCGGCGGTCAGGGGTTCGCTCGTTTCATACTTTAGCGAGGCGAGAACACGCTTTGCCCTGCCTTCTTCCCCGGCGGGGATGTGAAGGGACGGCCGCCATGCGGCATCGACAGCGGCAAAGGAGCGTCCGTCTTCAAGGCGGCCTACGAGGTAGAGCCGGTCGCGGCGCGTGTCGGCGTAGCAGTGGACAACAAACCCACGGGCTTTCATTGTAATTGTATGGTACGCAAGCGGCGGGGTAAAGTCCACCCGCATTTCCGCTTTTCCAGTTATATTTTGCTTGACAGCGCAAAGGGGCGTGGTATAATAATGCGAGCATTAACACATGATATGGAAAGGAGAATTAAAATGAGCAAGAGAAGCATTATTTCACCGGCAAAGTATGTGCAAGGCCCGGGAGAAATCGGGAATTTGGCGGCATACTTTAAAACTCTGGGGCAAAAAAAGGCGTTTTTGCTTTTTAGCCCGTCCAACCTGCGTAACAATAAAGAAAAAGTTACGGCGGGCTTTGACGCGGAGGGCATTGCGTATGAGGCCGTTCAGTTTGGCGGCGAATGCAGCAAGGCAGAAATTGAACGCCAGCGGGGGCTTTTGGGAAATGCCGATGTGGTAATTGGCATTGGCGGTGGTAAGGTCATTGACACGGCAAAGGCCGTGGCGTACTACTCCAAACTGCCTGTCATTGTCGCCCCGACTGTCGCGTCCACAGACGCGCCGTGCAGCGCGCTGGCTGTGCTTTACAAGGATGGCGGCGAGTTTGACGAATATTTGCTGTTGCCGTCAAACCCAAACTGTGTTGTTCTGGACACCACCATCATAGCCGCCGCCCCCTCCCGTCTGCTTGTTGCCGGAATGGGTGATGCCTTGGCTACCTATTTTGAAGCCCGCGCCTCCAATGCCTCGCAGAAGCAAACAATGGCCGGAGGACTCAGCAGCCTTTCGGCAATGGCGCTGGCAAGGCTTTCCTATGACACCCTCCTTCGAGACGGCCTTAAGGCCAAAATGTCCGTAGACGCGGGCATGGTTTCCGCCGCTGTTGAAAACATTATCGAGGCCAACACATTTCTTTCCGGCATTGGCTTTGAAAGCGGAGGCATTGCGGCGGCCCACGCCATCCACAACGGCCTTACAGTCCTGCATGAAACCCACGACTACTACCACGGCGAGAAGGTAGCCTTTGGCGTCATTGCCCAGTTGGCGCTGGAAAATCTCTGCCTTGACGAAATTTCCACGGTGGTTAATTTCTGCGCATCCGTTGGCCTTCCCACAACGCTGGCGCAGATTGGCATTAAAGAGGTAACGCCCGAAAAGCTCATGGCGGTTGCCCGCGCGGCTTGCGCCCCCGGAGAAACCACCCACAATATGCCCTTTGCCGTTACGCCGGAGGCAGTTTGTAGCGCAATGATTGTCGCGGACAAGCTGGGACAGGCCGTAAGCCGCCGGTAACCAGTCTTGACTCATGCGCCGCCCTGTTGCCGGAGGCGGCGCTTTTCCGCCCTTGCCACGCCGCCGTGTTCCGTGTATAATCTAACCTATTACTTAAAAAGGCCGCTTTTCTGGAGCCTGTGGTTTTTGGAAAGCCTAGACTATCGACATGAAATACCTTGATCTGCCTGTGTACAAACACAAAGACCTTATCCTTGCCGCGCTCGAAAGCCATCAGGCGATTGTTGTAGAAAGCCCCACCGGTTCGGGGAAAACCACCCAGCTTCCGGTGATTCTTCATCAAGCGGGCTACGCCGAAAACGGCATAATCGGAGTTACCCAGCCCCGGCGTATTGCCGCGCTTAGTGTAAGCGAGTTCATTGCCCGCCAGATGCAAAGCGCCCCCGGAAGGCTCGTGGGCTACAAGATGCGGTTTGAGGACAAAACCTCGCCGGAAACGCAAATAAAAGTCATGACCGACGGGATTCTTTTGCAAGAGATGAAGCTTGACCCTTGGCTCTCCAAGTACAACTGCCTTATCGTGGATGAAGCCCACGAGCGCAGTCTTAATATCGACTTTATTCTGGGGCTTTTGAAGCGGGTGCTGGAAGCCCGGCGGGAGTTCAAAGTGATTGTTTCCTCGGCTACGATTAACGCCAAGGTTTTCTCCGAATACTTTGCCGGATATTCATCCGCTGGATATTCATCCGCCGGACAAGTGTCCGCAGAATGCCCCGTGGTAAAGATCGAAGCCCAAACGTACCCCGTAACGCTTATCTACGACCCGCCGGCTCTGGAAAGCGGCGCGGGAAACCAGCTTGCCGAAGATGCCCTGCTTTCAAAAATCTCTTCCATTGCTGAGCGCTTTGTCAGCGAAAAGCACGGCGCAGGAAAAGACCGCGCGGCGGCAGGGGACATCCTTATCTTTCTGTCCGGCGAAAAGATAATAAAGAACTGTATGTCCCGCCTTGAGTTTTCTCCGGCAGGCGCGTATCTTCACCTTTTGCCGCTTTACGGAAGGCTCGGCAAGGAGGAACAGGAGCGGGTCTTTGATCCCGCCCCGCGGGGAAAGACCAAGGTGGTAGTTTCGACCAACATTGCCGAAACATCACTGACCATCGACGGAATAACCGTGGTAATGGACTGCGGGCTTTCAAAACTCAACCATTACAACCCGCACACATTTACTTCAAGTCTGGTCGAGGCTCCCGTTTCCAGAGCTTCGGCGAACCAGCGCAAGGGCCGGGCCGGGCGCACGCAGGAAGGAACCTGTTACCGCCTTTACAGCCGCAAAGATTTTGAAACCCGCCCGCTTTTTACCACCGAAGAAATTTACCGCACGGATTTGTCCGAAGTGGTGCTGCGTATGGCAGAGCTTGGAATTACCGCCTTTGAGGAATTTGACTTTATCTCCCCGCCGAACCGGGAAGGCCTTATCGCCGCCATTGAAACCCTGAATTTTCTTGACGCTCTGGAAAACGATCACAGCCTTTCAAACACCGGAAAGCTCATGACCGAATTTCCCCTTGCGCCGCGTCATTCAAGAATTATCGTAGAGGCCATATTAAAGTACCCGCAGGTTGTGAAAGAAACTATCATTGCCGCCGCCTTTCTTTCCACCCCAAGCCCGTATGTGCTGCCGCCGGGGGAAGAAACCGACGCCCGCCAAGCGCATCACCGCTTTAGGGACGAGGACGGCGATTTTGTTTCGTACTTGAAGCTCTACCAGTCATACATGGATGCCAGCGCCAAACAGAAATTCTGCGAAAAGAATTATTTGGACGAGCGGGCCATGGCGGAAATCGCCAACGTGGTTTCGCAGCTGCAGGAGATTGTCTGTAACATCGGCGTTCCCATTCTGGAAGGCGGGGCCCGTGATGACTACCTGTGCGCTGTAGCCAAGGGGCTTATTCAATTTGTTTGCGTCCGTGACGGGCGGGAACTGTACCGGAGCCTGACTGCCGAAAAGATACTGATTCATCCGGGCTCTGTTATGTTCAGGAAAAACCCCGACTACATTGTCGCCGGAGAAATCGTAAGAACGACACGAATGTACGCCATGTCCGTAAGCCCCATTCCCTACCGGGTGCTGGAACAGATAAGCCCGCCCTTGGCTGCCACCCTGCGGACATCCGCGCGGAGAAAAGCGAAAGACCCGGTGGCCTTTGAGCCCTTTACGCACGACAGACATGACAGGCACGACAGGCACGGCGAAAAACCGGAAGCCGGAAGCCGGCCCAAGCGGGCAAGGGATTTCACCAACCGCATCAAAATAGGCGGTGAGTTTTTCGAGATAGAAACCGTAAAGGGAAAAAAGCAGGCCCGGCTTCCGTGGGAAAAACTTAAAACCGTGATGGATTACATAAACCCGGACACTGCCGCCATGTACAAGGGCCTGCGGGGAGTCATTGTTGTGGACGGAACGTACAGTCTGCTTGAAGGGGAAAAACTTCAGCTCATCCTTTCCCTTGCCCCTTCGCTGGAAATCGAGGGGGCGCTGGGCCGAAAATGGTTTTCTAAGGAAACGTACAATTCTTCCTCCGGCCTTGATGAACTTTTGGCTGTCCTTCCCGGCCTTGTAAGACCGGCTCTCTGGAAACGGGGCAAAAAGGAACTGGGCTTTACCGGCCTTTTTACCGATGGCGAAGGCAGTTACCGGGTCAGGTGTTCGCGGGGCTTTCACACGAGCCTTAACGAGAGCTTTGCGAGCGTGGAAACGCTTATCAACGAGCTAGGCGATGATGTGGATGCCGGGAAAAAGCGTGTTGTCAACCAGTGTTACCGCCGGCTTTCGGATTATCTTGGGTAAAGGGCGGCCAATCATGGATGGACTGCGGCAAATGCGGCGGAAAGCCTTGACATTATTTCGCATATAGCGTACTATTATAGAATACATTGCGCTATACTGCGGCCGCTCCGGAATACTGGATTTTGGAGCGCGCTATACCATAAATACCTTATAATTAAGGGAAGGAGTCTTTATGCTTTCCAGCGAAATTTCCAGAATACTGCGCCCATTGCGAAAATACCGCAACGCCGTTGTATTTGTAAGCGGGCTGTACATCCTTGCGGGGCTGTTGCCGCCATATCTTATGAGCCTTTTGATCGATCAACTGTATCCGTACATCAACGAAAATTCCGCTCACCTGTTCATAGCCGGAACAATAGTTGGCCTGTTGCTTGTCTGTTTTTTCCTTGACTGGCTGCAGGGCTATCTGTGGGCTGACTTGCTGAACAACGGAACCGGCATTGTGCGCAGCTTCTTTTTCTCGAATGTGCTGCACAAGAACTACAGGTTCTTTGTGGAACATCAGGTGGGCGACATAAACAACAAGGTCATTAACGACGCATACATATATGTGCAAAGCAAGCTCATGTGGAAGCCCACGCTTTTTCTGAACCTGCTGCACATTGTCGTAATTTTCGCCCTGTTGTTCTTTTTGAACGTGTACATGAAGCTAATGACAATAGCGTTTACCGTGCTGTTTTTTGTGGTGTACAGCCAGATTAACCGGCATCTGCGCAAAAGCGCCGTCAAGGAGCGGGAGGGGTTTTCTACGCTGTTGTCCGAAGCGAACGAGACCCTGACGGGAATTGACACGATACAGTTGTATGCCGCGGAAGAACATTCCGCCGAACACTTTGAAAAGCTGTCGGAAAGATACGAGCGCCATTTGAGCAAGCTTAAATACTGGCAGGCTCTGTCAAAAGCGTCCAGAAATATCATCATGAACATAATACCGGTGGCGGCGATACTGGCGGGGATATTTTATCTGGCACAGGGCGGCGATATAACGATAGGCGGCATTATTGCCTTCTATTATTTGCTTCCCCGGCTGAGGGAGCCAATTAAGGCGCTGACGGATTTTAACATTGATATGCAAAACGCCAGAGCTGTCGAAAAACGGCTTGAGGAACTGCTTACAAAGGAAGTGCGTGAACACGTTGATCTTGAAAAAGTGGACAAGATTGACGAGCTTGAGTTTAAGAACCTTGGCTTTGGCTACCCGGACGGCGAAGTGGTGCTAAGCGGGCTAAACGCCAAGCTTGAGCGCGGTGACGCGCTGGCGATTACCGGGGCATCGGGGACGGGCAAAACGACTCTTATGCGTCTTTTGATGCGCCAGATTACACCGAACAAGGGTGAAATATCCATTAACGGTAAAAACTACGCAGACATAGACCCGGCGAGCTACCTTTCACGCATAGCCGTACTGCCGCAAGACGTGTACATCTTTGACTCGACGCTTCACGACAACATTAGCTTTAGCAAGAATCACTCGGAAAAGCGTATCCGGGACGCCGCAAAGCTCAGCGGCATTGACCATTTCTCGCTGGACGAAAACGCCCGCGGACTGTCCGGCGGCGAACGCCAGCGCATTGGCCTTGCGAGGGCCTTGGCCTGCGACTTTGACGTGCTGATTCTGGACGAGCCGACATCCAGCTTAGACCAAGAGACTGAATGCCTGATTATCGAAAATTTGCGGCAGGCGCAAAAGGCCACCAACTGCATAATGATCGTGATAACGCACAGCGCAAATGTCCTTGAAAAGCTGTGCACGAAGCAGCTTGAACTGCCGAAACATTAGGAAGTTTGCCCCCTCCCCCACCGTGCATTGCCTTGATGCTGATGCACGGCGGGGGATGAATGTTCCTTGACAATATAGGGGTTATATCTTACGCTATAGCTTGGGGGTATATTTTATGTCGCTTGAAAACGAACAGGCTTTTTATGAGGCAAACAGAACTGAGCTGCGGGCAAAATATGCCGGGAAGCGTGTTGTTATTGTTACAAATAGGGTTTTAGGCGTTTATAATACTGATCGTGAGGCCATTCAGGAAACGTCAAAAACCATGCCCCGTGGTTCATTCATGGTAAAGTATATTCCCGAAGATCCCCAAAAGGAAAAGATACGTCTTTCGCCTGTAGGAAATATAGTTTCTTATGGATAAACCCATCTCACTCACATACACTCATGCGGGACTGGTGGATGCCATACTGACACCTGTTGAGCTGTTTTCCGATTTGTACAAGGAAACGACAAGTTATTCGACCAACGCCCTTTGGGATACTGGCGCCATGTTATCAGTAATATCACCTGAAATCGCAAAGAAATTACTGCTCGATACGGTGGATACTATTCAAATCATGGGCATTAACGGAGAAAGCGTAGCAGAAGTAACCGTTATATCTATTCGTTTTCCTAATAATGCGATAATTAAGGATGTCCGGGCGGCAATCTGTAGTATGTCACCAGACAACGGAATGATTATTGGTATGGATGTTATTACACAGATGGATATAGCAATTACCAACGGTGGAGGAAAAACTCAATTTTCATTCGCAATACCGCCATTCAAAGATAGAATAGATTTTTCTGACACTTCTTGCAGGGCCTAATTAACATTGCTTTGTAGATGCTGCAAATGGAATACTTAGCAGGGGCCGCCCGCAAAATAGCGAACAGCCCCTGCCCTTACCGGTATGCCTCTGCCCAGGCTTCTATGGCAATCCCTGTTGCGATGTACCTGCGTGTGCTGAAGAAAAACAAGATGTTGGAGTCGATGCGGTCAATTTGCACACTGGTAACGACATTGGCGTTGGGAAACTGCCGCTGCGCTTCGGCAAGCAAGTTGGCGTAGGTTACCTGCTGGTTGGTAAAGCTGAAAAGGGCGGCTTCAATTCCGGTAAAGGGAATGCCAAGGCGGATAATGCGTGTTGTTGTTCCTTCTATCTGCACCGTGCCAAGGATGGTATGGTCACGAATATACACATACCCGCCTATGGCAAAAAGCGGAACCTGATTAGTGTCCCAGCCCGATCTCACCCCGGCGACATTTGTCGCGCAACCTGTCAGCGAAACCCCAATTATCGCCACAGCGATACACCCGAAAAGCCTAAAACTATTCTTCATAAAAATCTCCTGTTGCGGTGTTACTGCCGCCGCCGGCATATATTTTTTACAGCCCGAACCCGATACCAAAAAGAAGGCTAATGCCCCAACCTCCGCTGTGCGATGCATCGCTAATGGAATTGGCAGCCCGATCACGAACGATTCTTGGAGCAAACGTGTAATGCCCTAGCACTGATGTCCTAAAAAACGTATTGTTTCCAATGGGTAAATCCAAGCCTACGCCAAACAGGATACGAACAGTGTTAAAATGGGAAGCATCTCTAATATTCCTGTTGAATGGGAAACGTACGATGTTATACCCTGCGCCAAGAAGCGGGAAAACGTAGCCTTCCAATGGCAGTCCTGATGGCAGTTGCAATGGCAGTTTGAACAGTAAGTTAAAGTCCAGCACGGGAAAGGCGATGCCCTCCCCATCACCCCCCCAGTCTCTCCAGAATTGACTTACGATTGAAATTCCAACTGACAGTTCCACGTATCTTGCATCAAAAAAAGCCCCAATTCCAAAAATACTCCAATGGGCTAGGCGATTTTCGCTAGTCCAAGTTCTTCCCTGATAATCAGTTCCGCTTGTGATTACGGAGCCGAGGTCTCTAAAGCTGGAAAGAAACGTGAAGTTAAGACCAACACTGAACATCGACAATTGCCCTTCGGCATCGGTTTCCGCTTGCATGGGCCGTGCGACAGCGCCAAACGCAGCATCATTGGGAAGAAACAAGGAAGGAAAGGGCGTAGCGCTCAAAACAGGCGCAGGGGTAATCCAGTACCCTTCGTCAAAGCTGGCAGTTTGGGCGTAAAGGCCCGCCACAGCGATAAACCCCGCCAGTATCGCAGATAGCGTTTTTTTCATTCAAATCTCCTGTGCGGTGTTAACGCCGCCGCCGGCATATGTGTTTTTACAGCCCCTACGGGCCGCTTGTGTTCAGGCGGAACGGCGCTGTGACGAAAGGCGGTAGTTGCGCGGCGGGGAGCGCTTTTTTGGGGCAAATTTTTTTAGGTAAAAGGATCAGGTGAGTCTTATGAGAGAGAGAGAGAGAGAGAGAGAGAGAGAGAGAGAGAGAGAGCAAAAACCGTGCCAAGTTTGCCTAATTCGGGGAATTTTTCGTAAAAAAAGCGCAAAAATGCTCTTTGTCTCAACCTCATGCTGGAATACTAGCATGGGCGGCGGCAGAATGTCAAGCGGAGAATTGCCAAATCTTGCGTACGGTTACAGCCCGCTATCGTAGCCGCGCCCCATAGCGCCCATTCATAAAATTTCCACGCAATTTCTATTGTAAACCAGGCTGTGTTGCACCATACTTATGTAAGCAGTAGTTTTTTACATCATAATGGGGGCACAGAGTACTATGAAATACACGGCGATACTTCTTTTTCTATGTCTTGCGGGGGCGAATATCTTTGCCCAAAACGCCAATTTATCACATCTTGAACGTGATTTTAACAGGCTGGACGCAACCTTTGCCGAGCGCCTTACAATACTGGAAGTTGTCCGGGATTCAGGGCTTACGGGCATTGGCGATTTTTACCACAACGCCCTTGGAATCCTGCTTCAAAGGCTGCCGGACGTTAGCACAAACGCGGATCGGCACGCCACTGAGGCCTCCGCGCGAATCCTTGCCCAAGGCTTGGGAGCGGAGCGGCACACCGCCGCAGCGCCGGATCTCTGGCGGACAGTTCAGGCTTTCGACATTGCCTTGGCCCACAACGACGGCCTTGTCATGCATGACGCCCTGACCGCCCTGGGGCAAGTGGACGGCAGGGATTTCATTCCCCACATCGCGCAGCTCCTGACCGACCTTAACACTCAGGCACAGCGTGTTTCGGACGCGGAGACCAGGCGCAGGATGCAGCGGGCAGTTATCGGCGCTGTCAGCGCGCTGGAAGCGTTCCGTGACCTCGCTGGCTTTCGGCCCGTATTCTTCGTTTCCATAGGCCCGTATGATCCGGCCATACAGAACATGGCTTCAATCGCCCTCCCCAACATTGTCGATGATCCCGGAGATATTATCACCGTGATTATCAGAGACCCTTCGATTCCCCCCAGCGTCAAATACCATGCGTGGCGGGAATTGTTACGGAGCAACGCGCCCGGTGAATCCAGAGCAAGGGTAGCGGCGGCGGCCCTTGCCACAAGCTGGACGTACGCCACGAATAACCCCGTCCAGCAAAGGGATTTACGGTCGATGCGGGTAAGCGCAATTGACACTATCCGGGCGCTGGGAGTTACGGACGATTCGGTTTATGCCGACTTGGAACGGACGTATAGAAGCAACTTTGTCAGCGCCACGCCCGATTATGACGAGATTCGAAGAACGCTTGCCTGTCTGTCTGCAAGCGGAAGCGACTTGGCGGTTGACCTTCTGTTAAGTTTCCTAAGGGAACTCCACGAAAGACGGCGGGCTGGTCCGTGGGGCAACAGGGAGCGGCAAATTTTCGGCTGGGTAATTTCCAGCTTGGGAGCCACCGGCACTCAGTCACAGGAGGCCCGGTTTCTCCTTGGCATGATTGAGCGGTCTAACGACTATACCGGCGCGGAACAAGCATGGGCCAGAAATGCCCTGCAGATGCTGGGCAACTAAAACCCCGCGCGAACCTTATTCCGACAGAGTTTTAATGACTTCCTCTGCGGAGGAAGCCTTAAGAATCTGCTGCCGTTTCTCCGCGCTTTTGAACAGAAGGCTTATCTCCGCCAAAAACTGGAGATGAGGCCCTGTTTTTTCCTGCGGAGAAAGGGTCATGATGAATATCCGGCAGGGTTCGCGGTCCAGAGAGTCAAAATCAACCGCCGTGTTGGACACCCCTATGCAGGCCACAAGATCGTTAATCGTCGGGCTTTTCCCGTGCGGAATGGCGATGCCGTGCTTCATGCCTGTCGACATCTTCCGCTCCCGGTCCATTATGGCGGTATAGGCCGCGTCCCTGTCGCTGATTTTCTTCGCCGCCACGAGCATATCAAGCAGCTCGTTGACGATCTCTTCCTTGGTCGTTCCCTTCAAGTTAAGGGAGATCGTATCTTTGGTAAGGACTGTTTTAAGATTCATAATGACAGTGTAAAACCCTTGCGCGGAAAAGTCAAGGTTTTTTTGCAAATGTAGCTGGCTTGCCAATCACGGTACGCCCCCTGTATAATCGGGGCAGGGGCGGAAGAATGAAACGGCAACCTGTGGTCTTGGCGGAAAAAATAGGCTCCTTTGCGCGCGGCGACCGGGAGCGGGTTCTCGACGCTCTTGAAGCGGGCACAGACCGGGCGGCAGGCACGGCGGACATACTCGTTGACCTTGGCATGGACGCCGATACCGTTATCGCGGCGCTGGTTCTGGGCGGCGTTTCCGAGCGCCCGCTTCCCGAAGCCGCCACCGGGCGGTTCGGCCCGGCGGTAACCCGGCTTGTAAACGGAGCCGTAAAAATCGAGCGGCTTCCGGTAGACACCAGAACCATCCTTGAAGCGCAGAATATCAGGAACATGATCTTCGCCCTGACCGATGACATCCGGGTAATCATGATCAAGCTGGCCGAAAAACTCAACGCCCTGCGCCTGTTGGATTCGTCCCCTGACCAGGAGCGCAAGGCCCGCGCGCGCGAATGTCTGGATATTTACGCTCCGCTTGCCAGCAGGCTGGGTATGTTCTGGCTTAAAGACGAAATGGAAGACCTTTCCCTTAAATTCATTAACCGCGAGGCCTATCAACAGATAAAAAACCTTGTTGCCCAAAAAAAGGATCAGCGCGGCGAGTTTTTAGAGCTTGCGCAAACCGCCATTAGAGCGGAGGCGGAGGCGGCGGAGATCAGGGTTGAAGTAAAAAGCCGTGCCAAGCACTTCTACTCGGTGTACATGAAAATGCGAAAGCGGGGAAAGAGCGCTGACGAGATTTACGACCTGTCCGGCATACGGATACTCTGTGACAGCATCGAAAACTGTTATACGCTATTGGGAATTGTCCACCGGCTCTGGACGCCCATAAGCGGCTGCTTTGACGATTATGTCGCCAAGCCCAAGCCAAACGGCTACCAGAGCCTTCACACATCGGTGCTGTCCAGCGCGGACGGGGAAGAACGGCGGCTGGAGATACAAATCCGCACCAAAGAAATGCATCAGATGGCCGAAAACGGCGTTGCCAGCCATTGGCTGTACAAAAAGAGTTCAGGCTCTTCAAGGGAGGCCGGACAGGCGCAGGATATCGGCGTTATGAGCCGCCTTAAAGAGTGGAAGCATGGCGAACAGGCCAATGGCGGCGAGGCGGCGGGTGAGTTTTCCGGCCCGTGGCTGGATGAAATTAAGCGGGACATTTTCCGCAATTCCATTTACACGCTTACCCCGCTGGGCAGGGTGATAAAACTGCCGGCGGGAGCGACACCCATCGACTTTGCCTACAGTGTGCATACGGCGGTTGGCGAGCGGTGCGTGGGGGCGAAAGCCAACGGCTCCATTGTTCCCCTAAGCGCGGAACTGAAAAACACTCAGGTCGTGGAAATCCTTACCAGTTCCTCCGGCCGTCCGCACCGGGGCTGGCTGGAGACGGTAAAAACCGCCAAGGCCCGCGGCAAAATACGCTCGTGGCTGGAGGAAAACGACCGTTCCCTTAGCGCCGACAAGCCTGAAAAAACCATCGAGAAAAAGAAGCCCGCTTCCGACACCCCTGCCCCCGCCGCCACGCCCACGGCCGAAAAGGAAGCCCTCGCCGCGCAGAGGGTCTTACAGCCCCTTAAATCCGTTCTGCAGGTACGCATTCAAGACGAAAAAAACCTGCTGATCCGTTTTGCCCGCTGTTGTAGTCCGGTTACCGGCGACTCGATTATTGGATACGTGTCACGTGGAAGGGGCATTATTATTCACCGTGAAACCTGCCCCGACCTTGCGAACAATCCCGAACTGGAAAGCCGGAGGATCAACGCCGCGTGGGAAAGCTCAACATCGGCGCTGGTTAAGCGCTTCAGGATTGACGCGCGACAGACGGCAAACTTGTTTTCGGAAATCGAGGGGGCTATCCGCAGGCGGCAGGGACATCTTATCGAAGGCCGCCTTGAGGAAGTTCCGGGTTCCGCGAAGGGGGCGACCCGGCTTACCGGCTTTTTTACCATTCAGCTTGTGAATGCCGAAGATTTAAAGCCGGTAATAAAGAACATCCGGGGCATACCGGGGATTCTTGGAATCCAGCAGATTTAGAACCTCCAGCCAAACGGGGGGGCGGCTCGTCATTGACAAAACCGCTAAAGGTTACCTATACTTTATTAGACCCAGCCTCGGAGCGGTGATGACAGACCAGTTGCATTTGAGTTTTGTACATTTCAAAAAGGACTCGTATATTGTTGTTGAAGGCAAGGACAACGTTGACCGCTTTTTCATCATCAATCAGGGGAAGGTGGGGATTTCCAAAGAGGTGGAGGTGGTGGCGGAGGAAAAGGGCAACGTGCTGGGGCCCGGGGACCTGTTTGGGGTCGTTTCTTCCATGTCCTCGCACAGCCACATAGAAACCGCCCGCGCCCTGACCGATGTTGTCCTTATCTCGGTTCACCGGGAGCAGTACGGCGATCTTATCGAGAAAAATACCTCGGTGGCCATGAAGGTAATTCTTCAGTTTTCTAAGCGGCTCCGGCATCTTGACGAGGCCCTTTCCCGGCTTACCCTGAAAAGCAGCGCCGAGGCGGACGCCGCCCACCTTTTTAACGTGGCCGAGTGCTATGTCCGCCAGAGCCAGTACAAACAAGCTTTTTACGCCTACTCCAAGTACATTGAATACTGCCCTGACGGGGAGAATGCCGCCGTTGCCAAGGAGCGGGCGGCAAAGATAGCCGCTTACGCGAAGGGGGTGAAAACCTCGTTCGGCCCTGAGGAATTCAACCGGACGTACCCCAAAGATACCATGCTTTTCGCCGAGGGGGAGCCGGGGAATGAACTGTTTGTTATTCAAAAGGGGGCGGTAAAAATCGTCAAGATAGTGGATAACAACGAGGTGTTGCTGGCGGTGCTGAAAGTGGGGGATATATTCGGGGAAATGGCTCTGCTGGAAGCCAAACCCCGGCTTGCCAGCGCGGTTGCCCGTGAGGATTGCCAAGTGCTTGCCGTAAACCGGGCCAATTTCCAGCGCATGATAACAACGCAGTCCCAGCTTATCGCGCGGCTTACCACTCTTTTGGCGGATCGCATCTGGTTTATCTACAAGCAATTGGCGAACACCCTGCTTGTCGATCCGCTGGGCCGGGTGTACGACCTTTTGTGCATTCAACTGGAGAAAAATCGTATTTCCCTTGGCAGCGCCGCCCCCTATACCTTCGATTTTGGCCCAAAGGAGCTGGCGAATATGCTGGGTCTTACGCAGGAAGAAACCAACGGCGTACTAAGGAAAATGCTGGAAGGCAAAAAAATACAGATTGTGGACAACAAGATTCACGCCGCCAGAGCGAGCGACATAGCCAAGCAGACGGAGTTTCACTGGAAGATGCAGAAGCTGGAAAAGGCCCGGAAAGAAGCCCGCGCTCAGAACGCTTAATAACGTTAGAAAGGGGACAGTTATGAAGAAAATGGTTTTTTGCGGATGTATATTCCTTATGATCCTGCCCCACATTCCCGCCGGGGAAGAACCCTCCGGTAGTGCGTATCTTTTTCCGTGGCAATTGAGGAACGTTTTCTTTGGGGAAAATGGCGGCGATACGGGTTTTTTTGATCTGGCAATTGATTCCGGCGGCAATCTTTTATCGCAAAATTTCGATGGTTTCGATCCGCTTCCTTATACTGCTCCCCGGTTTATGCTGCCTTATGGCATCTGGGAGAATGAATTTACCGCCGCTATAGGGCTATTCCTTTTGCCAATGGCAGTTAGCAGGTACATTAGAGAGTACAGAGAATTTTTGAGAGATACCAGGGTGCTAAGGGCACGTAACCCGCTATTATGGCATCAAATTTTACATGGTTCAGAAAATAGAAATCAAGCGCTGGATGACAGGTGGGAAACTCAACAAAGGGAATTGAGGGAAAGAAGAGAAGATGTGATGAACCCGTGGCGGTAAACGGGCTATTATTCAAAATCTTCATAATTTCTTCACAAACGTGCCTTACAATAAATGGAGCATAGGGGGATTTTTATGAGAAAGAGTTTTGTATGTATTCTTGCCGTGGCTTTTTTGGCCGCGGGCTACGCGCAGGGGCAGGCTATTTCCGCCATTCAGGCCAGGGATATTGCCCTTATCATTACGGAGGGGGGTGTCGTAAGCAGCGTTGATCAGGTTTCCGACCCCGCTGTGGGCCTTGCCTTTCAGGTCGTGGTTACCAACAACAATGTACGGTACGAGGTTTTTATTAACGCCAGCACCGGGGACATATTCAGGCTTACCACCGCCCAAACGGCTGCCGCCCCGCCGCCCGCCGACGGATCCGGCAGGGCCATTACTTCGCAGGGCATAGATCTAACCGCGTTAGGCATCACACCCGCGCCGCCGCCGCATTGGTTTAGACTTACAAGGCCGAGAAACCCTCCTGTCTCCCGTGAGAACGCTGTTAAGATAGGTTATCTATTCCTTGCTTCCCGCGGCTTTCCCCATGCCAATTTCAGGCGGCATCAATTTTTTGCGGAACGTGATTATGGAAGATGGGCATGGCAGCTCTATTTTATGGACGGCTGGCGAGAAATAGAGTTGTACATCGATATGCACTCAGGCGAAGTCGTGATCTTCGATATTGACTGGTAAGAGGAGAGATTGTCATGAACAGAACTACAAAGCTTTTTGCGGGCGTATGCGCTCTGATTATTTTCGCCGCCGTAGCGGCCTACGGGCAGATGGTTTCCGCTCCCGCCGCGAGGGAACAGGCCCTTGCCATGACTGGCGGGGGAACGGTGGACAGCATGGAACTTGTTTCCGGCCCGGACGGCCCTGTGTACCGGTTCATAATCACAAACGCCGCCACCCGTTTCGAGGTGTCCGTGGATGCCAGCACCGGAAACGTAACCGGCCTTAGCTCCCTTGCGGCGCCCGCCCCCGGTGTTACGGCTGCCCCGCCGCCCGCCACGCCCGGCCCCGGTGTTATGGCTACCCCCACGCCCCGGCACGGCGGGACGGCGATGCCTCAAAATCCGCCGGTAAGCCGGGCCGCCGCCGTCGACATAGCGCGGGCTTACCTCGCTTCCCGTAACATCAGGGCGGATTTTAGAAGCGTGAAGATGGACTGGGAAAGGGGAAGATGGGTGTGGGAGGTAGAGTTCAGGGACGGCAGGACGGAGATAGAGTTTTACATTGACGTACACTCAGGCGAGATCGTGAAGTTCGAGATTGAACGATAGCCGCCCCCGCCGCGCGTGAGCATTCCCGCACAATGCCCGGCAGGGGAGGATATACGTTTTAAGAATCCCGCATGGGGAACCCGCTCCGGAGCCACGGTCTCCTACGCGGAAACACCATGCAAATGGCTTCTTAAAACGTATATCCTCCCCTGCCGGGCATTGTGCCGATGGCTCACGCGCGACGGGGCATTTCTGGGGGGCTCCGCAGAGCAGAACACCCGCGCAAAAAAAACCGCCGCCCCCTTGCGGAGGCGGCGGCGTTACAAATCCGTTAGGGAATTACCCCTAGGGCTTGATAATCCGAACCGGGCGGGTGCGGTTAGTCGTGGTGCCATCGCCAAGCATTCCGAAAGCGTTGTGCCCCCACGCCCACAGGTAGCCTTCGCTGTCAATTGCAAGGCTGAAACTGCCGCCCCCGATGGAAGTGTGCCATAGAGTGGTATCATCAAGGTCTTCATCCAATGATAGCGCCCTTGTTATCCTCACCGGGTAGTCACCTTGACCTCCTGTATTATCAAGGCGTCCCAACTGCCCATAGACATTGCTACCCCAAGTGAAAAGAGCCCCAGTAATATGCTGTATGGCAACGCCGTGGCTGGTGTTGTTCAAATCGATGGAAGAGAACTCCATCGGAGCGGTCACCCTTCCCGGTATATAGGAAGTTCCCGTCCGGCCAAGTCGCCCGTTTCCACTATTCCCCCAGGTAAACAGGCCACGGTTCTCTGCGCCGCCTCCGTCCCTAATACCAGCAGACCACTGGTTTCCCGCGGATACGCTGCTCCACCGCCATGCTGGATTCCCTACCGGCACGGGCACATTCGATCCATCGCTGGAGACACCGTTGGTAAGCTGGAACTGGGTGTTGTTGCCCCAGCCGTACAGCCTGCCGTCGGTTCTTAAAGCCAGGGCGTGATGCCAGCCTGCGGCAACGGAACCCCAGTCGTTTCCGGGCAGCCGCCGCAATTCAGTCACATGATCCCCTCTTTCGCCGCCAAGTCCCACCACATTGTAGTTGTTGCTTCCCATGGAATACAGGAATCTGCTGCTACCTTCTTGCCGAATGGCAAAGATGGTTGCGTGAGCCGCATGGATGGCTACCCAGCCGTTACGAGGATCCAACTGCCTCATCCGTCCATCCGAACCCGATCCGCCCAGGTTATCCGTCAAGCCAGTGCTTACATCCACAACCATGTTGGTAAGGTTACCGAAGCCAGTGTAGAATATTCTGCCAGTTCCCCAGATGGTTCCGTCCGACCTAAGCGCCACGGTGTGAGCCCACCCGCCGGACACGTATGTCCAGTAGTGGCCCGCAGGTAAGGGTGGATGCGCCACGCGCGTTGGTAGGTTCCTGTCGTAGGCGGCGGGGCGGTTATCTCCGGTAGGGTTGGGAAGAGAGGTTCGACTGTCGTGACCGAGTTGGCCGTGCTCGCCCCTGCCCCACGTGTACAGCTCGCCGCCGGAATTATCCGCCCTGTTCCTCCACGTTATCGCCATGGTGTGGTCTATGCCCACACGCACCATGGCCCAGTCGCCATGCTGCATATCACCTGTAGCCCTGACGTTAAAGGTAGCAGAGAGGTCTCCGCCGCCTAAAGTGTGGACATCGCTTGCGGCAACAGTTGCCCGCACCGTGATGAACTCCTCATCTTCAGGGTGAATTCCGTGCACAATAAGGCCGTTATCAGCGTCTATCCGTGTTCCAACGAAATTCCCCCCCGTAATTTCCCAGCTTACAATACCCTGCGGGGCATCATTCGCCGGGCTTTCAACACGAGCGTACAATTCATGCCTGCTTGCCCTTGGCACATTAACAAAGGTGGTTATGGCTGCGCCAGCGGCATCGGTTATCACTACCCCGGTTGCGGTCGGCGGGATGGTTACGGTGGTTCTTGCTGGCCCCGCAACGCCGTAATCCGGTGTTGCTACTACGGTAATTGTTCTTTCCGCTTCGTTAGAAAGTACGGTCAGAACACCGAAGGGGTTGATTATGCTCCCCGTCGTAGTCATGTGGGGGTTAGCAAGCGTGCCCTCTTCCAGCGTCCAAGTAAGATCGCCAATGTTGGGGTGGTTCGCGCCACTTATCGAAAAGTCCGGTGAATCCTGAAAGTTAAAGTACTCTCCCCTGCGGACAGTCTCCGCCAAGGGCATATTCAACACGTTCACCTCGGCCTCGCCGCGGACAGCGCGGATAATCACCGGCGTGGAAGGAACATCGTATTCCCGCAGCCGCGCGGTAATCTGAACATAGCCATCCGCATACTGCGCAAACGTCAGGATTGCCTCATTGCCGCCGTTTTCCTCGGTGAAGTGAGCAGCCTCTTCAAAAGTAGTAATAGGAGGGGGGGGGAAAAAGGGCCTGTTGGGGGGGGGGGCAGGCTCCACGACCCATTCAATACCCTGCCCCATCTGGCCAACTCCGGTAAGCTCAACGCTGAACGTGTGGGAGGGGGTATGGCCTTCTCCTGTTCTGATTACGTTCCCTGGAGGTATTTCGGTGATTGTTATAACAGCTACGTGCGGCCCGACTAGCGGCCTGCCGCATCCGGCAAAAAACACAATGCCAAGGGCCAATAACAGCGCCGCAGGCATCATCCATAGGTTGTTTCTCATAGTGTTCTCCTTAATTATGACATACTTGTTGTTCAATAAGAGTGTATGTTGCCCAACGAGCAACATTATAACCAAAAGATAGTGCAAAAAATACGTATTGTCAACAGTTTTTTGACACTTTCTTCTTGACACCAGCGCTGCCGTATGCGAAAATACGGACGGAGCTAACCGTACATTAACGGCAGAAACCCGCGAAAACTTTATACCAGGAGGGGTAGCACACATGGCGCGCATCACATTTCGCTCTGCGGGCCCCGGCGACATTCCGCTGATACTGCGGTTTATCCGGGACCTTGCCAGATACGAAAAACTGGAACACGAGGTTGTTGCCACAGAAGAACTGCTTTGCCAGTGGCTGTTTGAAAAAAACGCCGCGGAGGTGATTTTTGCCGTGGTTGACGGCACGGAGGCCGGCTTTGCGTTGTTTTTTTCCACGTACTCTACCTTCCTTGGGCGCGCGGGTATGTTTCTGGAGGATTTGTTTGTCTCGCCCGAATACCGCAGAACCGGCATCGGCAAGGCGCTGTTCTGTGAGCTTGCGCGGCTGTCCGTAGAGCGGGGCTACGGCCGCTTGGAGTGGCGCTGCCTTGACTGGAACACCCCAAGTATCGACTTCTACCTGTCGCTTGGCGCGAAGCCAAAGAGCGAGTGGACAGAATACCGCATAGCCGGCGGCGCGTTGAGTAAACTGGCCGGGATGGCAAGAGAAAACGCAACAAACTCGAAATCTTCATAATTTCTTCACATTTGTGGTGTAGAATACAGGTATAAACGGAGTATCTACGGAGGATAAAAACGATGAAGAAAATGGTAACACTGGCTTTGGTAGCCGCTCTCGCGGCCGGATTCTCGGCGGCGGCGTTCGCTCAGGATGCCTTCCCGGGCGGCGGACAGGGTTTTGGCCCAGGGCAGGGCTTTGGCGGCGGCGGTTGGGGCGGCCGTGGCGGCGGCGGGATGATGTGGCGCTTTATGCTGGACGAGGACGGCAGCGTCCTTAGCCGGGAAGCGTTTGCCGGGCGGCTGGATCAGGCGGTCGGGATTGGGCTTATTGCCGAATGGGAAAGGGACAGAATGCTGGCGGCATTTGACTGGCGCCAGTCACGCATGGCTCAGGACGATGCTGGCCCCGGCGTGGCTCCCGGCTCGTTTGGCTTTTGCTGTGACGGCTTCGGCGCGGGCTTTGGCCGGGGCCGTCGTGGCGGCGGCGGTGGCCCACGAGGGGGCCGCTGGTAGGCCAGCGCTTCATTCCGGGCCCGGCGGCATATGCCGGATCAGAACCCGCTCCATCTCCGCGGCGGCGGCGGAACCGTAGGCCCTGTCTTCCGGGCAAAGATCGATTTCCTTGTCAAAGACAATCCCTTCGCCCGGCCTTCCCAGAATGATGATCCTCCCGCCCATGTAAAGCGCCTCGCGGGGGTCGTGGGTTACGGCGACAAGAAGGCGGTTTTCCCGCCCGTTGAGGGACAGGCAAAGATCCATCAGCCGTATTCTTAGGGGAATGTCAAGGGACTGGAACGGCTCGTCCATGAAAAGCGCCCCGGCGGGCCACGCGAAGGCTCTGGCCAGGGAAACACGCTGGGCCTGCCCGCCGGAAATTTCGCCGGGGTATGCGTCCTTCTTTTCGTCCAGAAAAACCAGCGAAAGAAAATGCCTGGCCCTTGCTTTGGCTTCATTCTTGCCGAAATCTTTTTCAAGAGGAAGGGCGATGTTGTCCACGACCGTAAGCCAAGGAAGAAGGCGGCTTTCCTGAAACATGAAGGCCGTCTTGCCCGGCGTTTCCCCCCCGGAAAACCGTATCCGCCCGGCTTGGGGTTTCAAAAGCCCCCCAAGGAGCTTTAAAAGCGTGGTTTTCCCGCACCCGGACGGGCCAAGGATAACCAAAGGCCGCCCGTCCCCGCCGCCGCTCAGTTCGGCGCTGAAACGGTCAAACAGGGGAAGGCCGGTATACCCGAAAGAAAGCCCGCTGACGCTGATGTTCATCCCGCGCCGCCCCTTGTTCCGCCCGCTCTGCCGGCCTTGGGCCCTAGCGTAAGGGCCAGGGAAAGAATGCCTTGGCAAAAGGCGGCGGCGAACACTGTCGCCATAGTCCACGCAAAAAGTTCGGGCGCTTGAAGATGGGCCCTTGCCTGCTGCATTCCCGCGCCAAGGCTTCTTAGGGGTTGAACCAGCACTTCAGCCGCCACCACCACTTTCCAGCACAGGGACAGCGAACTTCGCAGGCCCCCAAGAATGAAGGGAGCGATTGAAGGAACATAAAGGTATTTCAGGGTTTCCCGGCGGCTCATTCTAAACGCAGCGAAAAGTTCCTTTAACTTGGGGTCGGCGCTTTTTACGCCTTCGATAGTTGTGGCGGCCATCACCGGAAAAATCATCAAAAAGGCCGTGAAAACCGGAGTTCGGCCTGACCCAAGAAAAAGAAAGGCGATAAGGATAACCGATATTACCGGAGTCGCCGAGACCACGGAAAAGAGGGGCTTTAGAAACGAATGCAGCCGCCTGTCCAGCCCTGCCGCTATGCCCGCGGCGATTCCCAGGGGAACGGCGATGGCGATACTCCCCAGCACCCGCAGAAAGCTGTGCCAAAGGGCGGCGTGAAAGCGGGGGGTCTGAACCAGAGCGGCAAAGCTAAAGATAACGGGCAGGGGGCCGGGCAGAATAAGCCCCGCTCCGTATACCCGCGAGGCGAGTTCCCAGACAAGCAGCAGGAACACGGCCCCCGCCAGCGCCCACAGCGCCTGTCCTTTCAAGGCTCTAGTCGTCCCGTGTCCAGTAAAACCCGTCGTCCGGCAGAGCGCCGCCTATGGAAACCGGCGTATTCTCCAGAAACGCCCTGAACAGCGATTCCATAGAGGCCCGCCCCTCGACAGCCGGGATAAACGTATAGTTGCTATGGGGGATCGCGGCGGCGGCGACAGAGGCGCTCAGGCCCAGATCGTGCCGCTGGACCAAAGTCCCGGCTTCGGCGGGGTTGGCCTTGACCCATTCGATAGAATCCCTTACGGCGTTCAGTATCGCGTCCACCGCTGCGGGATTGGCGGCAGCAAAGGCCCCGTCTACCACAAGAACCGTCATGGGATAATTCCCCTCGCCGCCAGCCCTGACCCATTCTTCCTGAATGTCCACGACCGCCCTTAAATCCGGCCTGCCAGCGCGGGCCATGGTGGCGAACGGTTCGGGAAGCAGGGCGATAGAAACCCTGCCGGCGATAAGGGACAGGGCGATTTCGGGAAGGGCAAGGGCAAAGCCCAGGGTTACATCCCGATCCGGCTCAATGCCGTTGGCGATGAGGATTTTGCGGAACACATACTCCGGCGTACCCCCCTGTCCCGCCACTTCCACAGTCCTGCCCCTAAGGTCTTCCAGACTTTGCACGCTGGGGTCAGAGCTTAGAAGGCTTAACATTCCCGTGCCGATAATCGCCGCGGCCTGCACATCCCTGCCCAGCGACCTGATTCTGGCGGCCATGTTGGCGGGCAGTATGCCTACCTGCGCCTGCCCAGAAAGGAAGCGGGCGGCCATAAGGTCGGGGCCGGCGAGGGCCTGCATCTGCACGGCAAAGCCGGGGATTTCCGGCGGCTCTTCAAAGAGGCGTATCATCCCCACGCCCGAAGGCCCCCTAATCGCGTATATCGTTAGCGGCTGCCCGTCATGCTCCGGCGCTCCCCGCGCGTGAAGAAGACCGGGGAGGCAAAGGGCCAGCAAAAGCGGAAGCAAGATTTTTATTTGTCGTGTTTTCATGGGCTAATAATAAAACATTCGCGGCGTTTTTTGAAGCCCGCGCGGGGCCGAACTTAAGGCAGGAGCCCCACCGCCGCTTCAAGGTAGGGGGCGGGGCTCCTGCGCGCCCGCTCTCCCCACACTCCGGCGTGGGCGTTTTGGGCCAGAAACGTCCATAGCTGCATAGCCGGCACTGTTCTTCCCGTGGCGTACAGAGCGGCGGAAAAATAAAAGGCTGTTCTAAAGTATTCTGTTTCTTCCATAAAGTCCACAAGCGCCGGCCTTGAAAGAACCCGCTCCATAAGATCGTCCAGCGTGGTAAAGGCAAAGTCAAACTGACGGCGTATAACATAGTCAATAAGCACGGTGTTCTGGATTAAGAAGGCAAACATAAGATGGTCAACCGCCGTAATGTCCCGGCTTGTCGCGTGCAGAAAAAAGCCCAAAAGCCGGTGCGCCCTTTCGGTAACCATATTGTTGTGCCGGTACAGTTCAAGAAAACGGTACGCCCCTTCGGTTTCCAATAGCCTTGCCATAGCGGCCCGAAGATGAACCATTGTCCAAAGATCGTCTCTGGGAAGGCCGGAGGGCCCGGCCCCCGTGATAATCTCGTTCGCCAGCCTTTCCATTTCCGGGTAATCCTGACGCATCCTGTGGATGTCGGTCATTCGATAGAGAATTTCCGTGTCAAATCCCGGTGTTTCAAGAAGCGCCCGGTACTCCCACGCCCGCTCGTACTGGCGAAGGGCCAAAAGGAGTTCCCCCTCGGCCATGAAAGCCTCGCCCATCCAGAACTCCGCCTCGGGAAAGCCTTTCAGGCGGTCGATTTCTTCCAGCGCGCGAGTGGCGGATCCGCCAACAGCCGTTCTTGGAACACGGTGAAAAAGGTAGGCAAGGGCGGCGGCGGCGGCGGTTTCGTTGCGGAACGCGATATATTGCTCAATGAAATACAGGGAATCTCCCAAAAGCCTGGCCTCGGGGGTGGAAAGAAGGCGGATAAGGTCTTCTTCCATCCGGGTAAACTGGGCGTGGCGGCCCCGGCGGGCATCCTCGAAGGCGATAAGGGCGTTCCCATAAGCGCCGCTTCGCAACAGGAGTTTGCCTTCTTCCAGCCTGTACCACCACGGCCGTCCGGTCTGCCACTGCCCCCACGACAGCCCCGAAGCGAGCAGTATCAGAATACATCCACAGGTAACAATTTTCATATCCTGTTCAATTCCTCTTCAAAGGCGGCGTCCGCCTGATTTAACTCTACGCTCCGGATCATCTGCCCTTTACGGAAGATGAGCGCTTTGTCGCCCGCCCCGGTAATGCCGATGTCCGCGTGGCGGGCTTCGCCGGGGCCGTTAACGGCGCAGCCCATTATCGCCACGGTAACGTTTTTGCCCAAGGCGTAAAGCCTGTCCTGCCAGCGCCCGGTAAAGGCGTGGGTATCAAAGCCGCTGCGTCCGCACAGCGGGCAGGAAATAACGCGGACTCCCGGGGAGCCCAGGAGCCTACTCCCCTGCCCTTCACCGCCAGCTACACCAGCGGCGGCCATAAGGATTTCCCGCCCGGCGATTATCTCGTTTTCCATGGTGTCCGAAAGGGACACCCGGATGGTATCGCCGATGCCTTCGCCCAAAAGAACCATCAGGGCCGCCGTATTCCGCGCCACCCCCGCGATAAGGGGCCCGGCCTCGGTTACCCCCACGTGCAGGGGAGCGTCGCTTTGGGCGGCGAACATCCGGTTCGCCTTTATAGTATCGGCAACCGAGGATGCCTTTATTGAGACTAGATAATCCTTAAAACCAAACTCGTCAAAAAAGGCGGTTTCCCGCTCCGCCGCCAGCACCAGCGCCTGCGCCGTTTCAAGCGCGCCTTCGTCCACGCGCAGGCGCAGGTCTAGAGGCAGGCTTCCGCCGTTAACGCCAATGCGGATGGGGCGTGAAAGAGAAGCGGCTTTTTCCAGCACGGCCCTGACCTTATCCTTGCCGCCAATATTGCCGGGGTTTATCCGTATCTTCGCTATGGGAAAATCGAGGCAGCGCAGGGCGATAGTGTAGTCAAAGTGAATGTCAGCCACCAGGGGCATGGACACCCGGCGGGCTAGTTCGCCAAGGGTTTCGGCGGCGGCGATATCGGGGACGGCGAACCGAAGCACGGCGCAGCCCATCTTTTTCAGGCGCTGGATACGGGCCGCAAGATCATTCGCCGCCCGTCCCCCTAGGTCAGAAAAAGAAAGGCGGCTTTTCCACATGGTCTGAGCGACCACCGGAAAACCGCCTCCGAGGAACACAGGCTCGACATGATCGAAGCCGCCGATTTTGACGCTTCGTGAAATTCGCCCCGGTTTCATTCCAATCCAGTAAACGTATTACTGAATAATCGTAATTACCATCGCGAAAAGGCCAATTGTTTCGGCAATGCCGACAACCATTAGATAGTTACCGAAGCCCTGACCCGTTTCCGCATAAGCGTCGGCGGCGGCGGCGGCGCACTTGGCCTGTGTATAGGCAACGATGGCGATACAAAGACCCGTGCCCACGCCCAAAATGAAAAGCCGTTCCGGGCTAAGGGTGGGCGTAATAAGCAGCATCGTAAGAAATCCGTATATAACGTTCGTTATACAAGTAGCCGCAAACACCAGCAAAATGAAAGGCGCGGGCCGCTTTTGAATATAACATTTTTTCCACGCGCCAATAACGGTAGGCCCGTTAGCGACCATCCCTATCGCAGCTCCAATCGAGGCAAGTACAAAACTGGCTGCAATTCCAATTTCGCCCAAATTCAAACTTCCTTCCATGTTAGTGACTCCTTATCACAGCTTGTTCTTTTGCTTGAGCGCAAAAGGATTATATGCGTAACCGGACCATTCCATCTCTAGATGATTGCCGGCATACTCCAAAAGATTCAGGCGCACCCCGTGGACTATTACCGACAGGGAGGCCAATGCCAAGTTAAGGGCATGACCGAAAACGACAAGCACGACGGCAAGAGCCATCCGCACGACAAACATGAGGCCGAAAGCGCCCAAGCCCTCCGCGGGGAACGCCATCTGGTTAAATGTTAACCCTATCATGGCCCCGGCCAGTCCCACCGCGAAAAGGCGTATATAACTGATGATATCGGCAAAACAGCTTACCGTCTTCAAAAATAACGGAAACAGGCCGGCAAAGCTCTTTCCCACGTTTACCAGAAAATTGCCGCCATGCTGCTCGGAAAAAACAAGGACAAGGGCCAGCCCCGCCCCCAACAGCCACGGGGCGAAATCCGGAAACGCCACCCCAAGCAGCATGGTCAAGACAAGGAAGTACAGGCCAAGCATAAACAGAAGCCAGCCCACCTGAGCCACCGCCGCGAGCGACGGCAAAAGCCTGAGTATCCTTTTGCCACGGGCCAACACCAATTGCGTTATCGCGATGGTAAAACAGAGAAACATAATCGACCAGCGGGTCTTGTATTCGTCCGCCGGCACTTCGGCGGGAAGCCGGAACACGTTCTGCAAAAACAGCGGAAACTCCACCATAGGCCCGACATTGTTGAAGGGCGGAAGTATCAGCGCGCTTAGAAAAAGCGGAAGGTGATTATGGGGAATCATGAACCACGAACCGGTTATCGTCCCCCACACTATGGTGGTAGAAGAAAGAAGCAATAGCAACTTCGCCACATCCGGGAATACGCCGTTTTTCTTTTTCATGACAAAGCCCAGCGCCAAGGCGGCTCCCATAATCAGCGCGCCGTAGGCCGCGTCCCCAAGGATCATGGCAAAGAAAACGCTGAAGAAAAGCAAATACGAAGGGCTTATGTCAAACTCCCGGTAGCCGGGAACCGTTCCCAAGAAAGAAAGCAGGGGCTGAAGAGTCCGCGCCACCGGCCCATTCCTAAGCAGGGTCGGGGGGTTGTCGGACGGGGACGGGTCGTCCCACACCAGCGCCCAGCCGTTTTCCCCGGCTGTCTGCCGCAGTAAATCAATCTTATCGCCGGGAATAAAGCCGGAAAGCCATGAAACGGTAGACTGCGCGGGCGCATCCTCCAGCGTCCCCATGCCTTCGCTCGCGGTCTGGAACTCAATCTGGGCCAGCACGGCTTCCAGTTCCTGTTCAAGCGCGTCCTTGCGAAACGAAAGCGCGATAAACTGGCTGTCCAAACGGGCAAGCTCGCCACGGACACCAGCCAAAAGGCCGTCAATCTCGGAGAAGGACTGTTTGCCCGCCTCGACCGGGGTTTCGCCGGGAACTTCCCCGCCGGGAACAACAACGTACACAATCGCCTTGGTTTTGGCTATGGCGATGTACGGAATACCGGCGGGCAGGGATTTAAGGGCCTTTGGGGTAAGCTCGTACAGGTAAAGGTCAACGCCGTTTTCTTTCAAAAACTGAATATCCCGCGGGTCAAAATCGCCCCAGCCCTTTATCCTGGCCTGCTCACGGGAAAGAACGCTTACCTTTTCCTGCAAGGATTTCCGCTTGTCCTCCATGTTCAATATGTGGCGGAAAAACTCAACACGTTTGCCGTCAGGGGCGTCAAGCGCCTCGGCTGAAAAGGGAACCCCTTCGGAATTGATAAAATCGGTGGAACGCTTGTGGTCGGCCGGGATACCCTGTCCGGGCGCGCGTTTTTGGGCTTTCGCCTTGGCGGCGTACAACTGTAAAAGCCCAATGGCGCTTTCAATCCCCGCCTTCCGGTTCAAAAGCTGCGCCAAGGTATCGGACGAGACATTCTTTTTTTCAAGGTGAAGCACCCCGGTTTCCCGAAGTTTTTTAAGCGATATTTCCCGGTATTTGTCCATCACCACCAAGGAAACTTTTTTCATGGGTACTATCATGCTGTCGCACCTCTTTGGGCAGGTTTTACCAGGTTCCGTTTGGCTATTTTGCCCCGGACTACCGCGGCGGTCTGCTGATCGCCCAAGTACACCTGTATCTTCTTGATATTTCCCTTTGTTTCCGGAATCTTTATCTTCTCGAAAAGGTTTACCCGCTGGGTAGTAACACGCAGTTCGTGGCTCAGGCGGCGGCGCTGTTCCTCGACAACTTGGGCTTCAAGGTCAAGAAGGAAGACCGCTTTCAGCCGTTCCACCGCCATATCGAGCCAAAGGGGCATTCCCACAAGATCGTAAAGGGATACCTCAAACTCAGCGCCCTTAAAAATGGGGATGCTTACGCCTGCGATATTGCCATGCCCTGTCTTTACCTCGGTAATTTTGAGAATACCGGGCGTAAAAATCCCCTTCTCCCCGAAAACAGCGATCCACGACTTGAACGTTTCGTTAAGGCGCTTTTTCTCGTCCATAAGTTCCTGAATGCGTATCTCCGTTGTCCGTATCTCCGCCTGAAGTTGCTGTTTTTTGAGTATCAGGGTAGGCAGATACCGTTTATACATCTTTAGGGAATCTTTCTGTTTTTTCAGCTCGTTTTTGGTGAGCTTGATTTTCGCCATCGCCTAAGCCTTCCCTAATCTTTTTTCGGCCAGAATTTGGATGTCAGTTCCGTCCGCAGCCCGGTTTCTTCAGGGCTAAAACAGGCGGAAAGAATTTCCCAGCCCAAATCCAGAGCGCGTTCCAGAGGAATATTTACCGAAAGATCCATCATCTGTTTTTCAAACAAATCCCCGTATTTAAGAAGCTTTTCGTCCCACGATGTCATGATAAAGCCCATCGACTTTTTCTCCAGCGTGTCTTTGAAAGAGGAGTAAAGCTTGATCATGCCGTCCATAAGGGCCCGGTGATCCTCCCGTGTTTTGCCGTTGACCATCTGTTTAAGGCGGGAAAGGGAGCCAAACGGCTCGATGCGCTTGTTTTTAAGGTAATACTGCCCCTCGGTGATGTAGCCGGTGTTGTCCGGCACAGGATGCGTTACGTCGTCGCCGGGCATGGTTGTTACGCCCAATACGGTGATGGAACCGGCGCTTTCAAAGTCAACGGCCTTCTCGTAACGGCTGGCAAGCTGGCTGTAAAGGTCGCCGGGATACCCCCGGTTACTGGGAACCTGCTCCTGTATGATCGAGATTTCCTTCATGGCGTCGGCGAAATTGGTCATGTCGGTCAAAAGCACCAGTACGTCCTTGCCTTTAAGGGCGAACTGCTCGGCCACGGCAAGGGACATATCGGGAATCATAAGACATTCGACCGTGGGGTCGCTCGCGGTGTGAACAAACATTACGGTGCGGCTTAACGCCCCACCCTCTTCAAGCGTGTCCTTGAAGTAAAGGTAGTCGTCGTATTTAAGGCCCATGCCGCCAAGGACAATGACGTCAACTTCGGCCTGCATGGCGATACGGGCAAGGAGTTCGTTGTACGGCTCGCCGGAAACCGAGAAAATCGGCAGCTTCTGGGAAACAACAAGCGTGTTGAACAGGTCGATCATCGGGATGCCGGTGCGGATCATGTTACGGGGGATGATGCGCTGAGACGGGTTTACCGAGGGCCCGCCTATGGGGATCATGTTGTCTTTAAGCGAAGGCCCCTTGTCCCTTGGCTCGCCTGAACCGGTAAAAACCCGGCCCATGAGGTTTTCCGAAAAGGAGACCTGCATTTGGCGGCCCAAAAAGCGCACCGTGTCGCCTGTGGAAATACCCCGGCCCCCGGCAAAAACTTGCAGGGAAACAATGTCGTTTTCAAGACGGTTTACTTCGGCGAGGGAGGTTCCGAATACCGTGTCAACCTCCGCCAGATCTCCGTAGCGGATTCCGTCGGCCCTGACCGTAATAACGCTTCCGGTAATTGATTCTATCTTGCTGTATACCTTTTTCATTATAACCTAACCTTACGCCAATAGTTTTTCGGCCGTGTTGTCCAGCCCGCCGGATATTTCCGCAATCATGGAATGAATCTCTTTTTCGAGGGAAACAAAGCGCTCGCCCTGCCACTCTGAGCCGTTAAAGTCAAGGAACTTCTGCCTGAGCCGGTTAAACCACGCGCGGGCCTCGTTTTTGTCCTCGAAAGAGAACTTCGAGCCCAGCACCTTGATAAGCACCCTAAAGACATAGGTCTGCCGCTCCGGTTTTACGGCGGCGTCTACCGGGTCGAAAGAGTTCTGCTGGAAGTACACAGCGTCAATCAAATCGCCTTTAAGGTAGATGATGTAGTCGTCAATGCTGGTTCCTTCCTCGCCTACTACCTTCATCATCTGCTCGACCTCGCTGCCCCGGCGCATAAAGCCGTGGGCGTAGGAGACCGTTTCTGACGGGATAATTCCCGTGTACTTCGACCACGAATCCATCGGGTGAATGGCGGGAAACTTGCGGGCGTCCGATCGCTCGCGGGAAAGGCCGTGGAAGGCCCCGACCACTTTCAGCGTTGCCTGCGTTACCGGCTCCTCGAAGTTGCCGCCGGCGGGGCTGACCGTGCCGCCAATCGTAACCGAACCCAGCGAGCCGTCCCGCAGCCGCACGATACCGGCCCGCTCGTAGAAACTGGCGATGGTGGATTCAAGGTAGGCCGGGAATGCTTCTTCGCCGGGGATTTCTTCAAGGCGGCCCGACATTTCGCGCATGGCCTGCGCCCAGCGGCTGGTAGAGTCCGCCAGCAACAGGACGTTAAGGCCCATCTGCCGGTAGTACTCGGCCAGAGTCGCGGCGGTGTATACGGACGCTTCCCGCGCCGCTACGGGCATGGACGAGGTATTGCAGATTATTATCGTGCGTTCCATAAGGGAGCGCCCGGTTCTTTCGTCTATCAATTCGGGGAATTCTTTGAGCGTCTCGACAACCTCGCCCGCCCGCTCGCCGCAGGCCGCCACGATAACAACGTCCACGTCGGCGAAGCGGCTGGTGATCTGCTGTAGAACCGTCTTTCCGGCTCCGAAGGGGCCGGGGATGCAGTAAGTTCCGCCGCGGGCCACGGGGAAAAAGGTGTCGATAAGGCGCACCCGTGTTACCATTGGGTCTTTCGGCTTTAGGCGCTCTTCGTAGCAGTCTATGGCCCGCTTGACAGGCCAGCGGAACGACAGCGTAACCGGAACGGCGTTGCCTTTCTCGTCCTTTAGCGTGGCGATGGTGTCTTTAAGCTTGTAGGAACCGGCGGGGGCGACGGAAGCCACCGTGTAGTTCCCGTAAAGGTTAAACGGAACCATGATCCGGTGGGTAAACGAGCCCTCCGGAACCGTGCCGAGGGTATCGGCCCTTTCGACGCTGTCTCCTTCCTTTACGGCGGGGGTAAACGCCCACTCCTTGTCGGCGGACAGGGGGGCAAGGTACACTCCCCTTTCCAGAAAGAAGCCTGTCTTTTCCGCCAACTGCGGCAGAGGGTTTTGAAGGCCGTCGTACACCTGCCCCAAAAGCCCCGGCCCCAGTTCTACCGCAAGCATGTCGCCTGAGTATTCGACCTCGTCGCCAACGGTAATTCCCTTGGTGATTTCAAAGACCTGAAGCTGGGACACGTCCCCTCTTACCCGGATGACTTCACTTTTGAGCCGCTTGTCGGCGACTTTAACAAAACCCACTTCGTTCATGGAAACAGCGCCGTCAAAGCGAACGCTGACCATATTGCCGTTTACGGCAAGCACAGTACCTTTTGTTCCGATCATTTCGGTTCTCCCAGAATGGCGGCGTATAGCCCCTTGTATTCGGTATATCCTTCTTCGGTATTGAAAGCCATTCTCCGCTCCATTAGAAGAAGTTTAAGTAAGTAAGCGTAAATGGCGCTTTCGCTGAAGCTGTCAAGGCCCTGAAAGCCCTCTATGGCGTCCCATCTGGCTTTGTCCAGATAGAGTTCGGCCTCCAACGGCGATTCAAAGGCGAGGGCGGCCCTCGCGGCGACGGCGGCGTCATAGGGATAGTCCGGAACTTCCGCCTGAAAGCCCCCTTCCCGCTTGAGCTTTTTCGCCCGGTTTTTGGCGAGGTTAAGGCGCAGCGTCCTTTCCCACTCCTTCCACTTGCTAACCACGCTGGAAGAAGCGGGAGCGGCGGGGCAGGTTTCGCCGGGTTCATCGGGCAGGGCCGACTGCGCCGGGCATATGTCCAGCGTACAGTGATCCAGCACGGCGGCGGCGGAAGAATCCATGTGTTCCCCGGCGAGCTTTTTAAAAGCACCGGAACTCATTGGAACATTCTGCCCGTAAATCAGATAGGGAAGCTGCGCCGCAAGATAATAGTAGGAACCCACCATTAATTTCCTTTATCCGTATGTTGTAATATCCCGGCAAGGCGGGGGTTAAGGTATGTCGAAAGAAGCTGCGCTACGGACTCAGCGGAAAAGTCGTAGTACGCCGATCCGTCCTTGTCGGAAATCCGGAACCCGGCCCCAAGATTGCGGACGGGTTTGAGTTCCACGCCCTTTTTAAGTTCAGCGGCCAGCTTGCCATCGAACCATGACTGGAGTTTTTGAAGGTCGCCTTCCGGCAGAAGCACATCCAAGGTGTCGCTTCCGGCTTTTGAGGCCCAGATTTTCAGGATTTCCGGCAGGGCGGCCTTAAGCGTGTCTTCCCCGTAGGCGGCGGTGGCGGCTTGAGCTACGATCTTATCCAGAAGGGCCTGAATCTCGCCCTTGAAGGCCAGAATAAGGTTGCGGGAAGCCTGTTCCAGCGCGGCGATCCCGGCCTTTTCGGAGCGATCGGCGTCGGCCTTGCCCCGGCTTACAATACCGGCCGCTTCTTTCTGGGCGGCGGCTACAATCCGGGCGGCTTCGGCTTCGGCTTCGGCCTTTAGCTTAGCGGCTTCGGCGGAGGCGGATTCAATTCCGTCCTTTTTTATTTTGTCGAGTAGTTCTTGCAACTGGATTTCCATATGTTCCTCTTATTTCCACACGTTTCTGTTCAAGATGATTTATGTTCCGTAATTCCATTATATAAAAAAAATAAAATCTACGCAAGGCCCCCCCGCCGTGCGTGAGCGTGAGCATTTCCGCGTAAAGCTCCGGCAGGGGAGGATATACGGTTTAAGAATCCCGCCCAAGGAACACGGCTACGGAGCCTCGGTCTCCTTCGCCTAAGAATTTGGGCAAATGGCTTCTTAAACCGTATATCCTCCCC
>WQUW01000012.1 GCA_009781915.1 Treponema sp.
GACTATACCGTCGGCGCCGGAATTTCACCGGTTCAGTCCGAGCCGTCTGTGGCTACGGAGTCGCGGGCTTTACCGCCGGTCGGGAGTTGCACCCCGCCCTGAAAATCTGGTTCACAGTGTAGCTTGGATTGGCGGGTGTGTCAAGGGGCCGAAGTGCCTCATACACGTCAGTCTAATTTAGGCTGGCATAGATATGATACAAACAGTCATAGAACGATATTTGCCTTTTTTAGTGTTTCCTCCAACTGTTTACGTGCGAAAAAGGCTATTTTTTACCTCAAATACTGCCATCGGCTCACAGGCTGACAACCGTGACAATGTTTCTGACCCAAATTAGACTGACGTGTTGCCTCATAAGTAATCTAGCCCAAAAGGGTGTGTGCCTCAAAACTAAAAATCTAGCCCAAATAAAACGTAGCCATATGGGTACGATGGTTCCTACCGGGTTTGGAGGAACAAATGGGGTTAGACATGAAAACCAGAAAAAAGATTTGCACAAGAATTTTCAGGCGGTATCAGAAAGCGGGGAAAAAAGGAAAAGCCAAAATCCTTGAAGAGTATACCCAAACCCTCGGATATAATCGCGATTATTTGGCCTACCTGCTGACGAACTGGGGGAAAACACGATATGCCCTTTCAAAGGGCAAACCGGTCAAATTTGTTACAAAAGAGCGCCGCCAAAAGCCTTGTGGAGGAAAAAAAACATGCCGGCCGGATAAATATCACAAAGCCTTTGTTAAAGCCCTAAAAGCCATTTGGGAACTTTTCGATTTCCAATGCGGAAAGCTGCTGGCCCCTCTGATAAGAGGGATGCTTTCTTCCTTAGTCCTTGAGTTCAAGCTCAGCAAAGAACTGACTGCGCTGCTTAAATCGGTTAGCCCGGCAACAATCGGCCGCAAGCTCAAAAATGAAAAAGCCCGTTACCGGCTTAAGGGTATACGGACAACCAAATCTGGAAGCCTGTTGAAAACCCAGATTCCTATAAGGGTTTGTTTTGGCAGGGATCAAAAGCGGCCCGGTCTTTTCGAGGTTGACACCTTAAGCCACTACGGCGCGCGAGCATCCGGTCAATTTCTCCAGACCTTAACCTTAACCGATGCAGGTTCCGGCTGGACAGAGGAACGCGCGCTTCTAAACAACGCCCACCGCTGGGTCAAGGAACAGATTGCGCGGACAAAAGAAAACGTACCGTTCCCCATGCCCGGTATCGACAGCGACAACGGCGGAGAGTTCATTAACCATCAGGTTCTTGATTGGCGCGTCAAGAACAATGTTACGTTTATAAGGGCGCGCCCCTATCGCAAAAATGATAATTGTTTCGTTGAACAGAAAAACGGCGATGTTGCGCGGAAAACTGTCGGGTATGCGCGCTTTGAAGACCAAGATGCGCTAAACGCGCTTGCGCAGGTGTACAAACATGTAACATAAATTGTGTAAACGGCTATACTACAATAAGGAGTAAGTATGGCCTTTTCGAAAGAAGTTCTTGATGAAATTCTGAAAGACTATCACGGACCTGATGATTTCTACGGCCCAGACGGGATCATGAAACAGCTCACAAAGGCGCTTGTCGAGCGCGCAATGCAAGCAGAACTGACAGAACATCTGGGGTATAAGAAAAATGACTCAGGGTAAAAAACTGATTGAAAACCGCCGTAACGGCAAAACAACCAAAGCGCTGAGAACCAGCCAGGGACCAATGACAGTAGAAGTCCCCCGGGACCGCGAAGGCAGTTTTGAGCCGCAGATAGTACCCAAACACCAAAGAGAGTTCCGTAGTTTCGATGATAAAATCCTGTCGATGTACGCGCTTGGGCTTACCACCGGTCAGATACAGGATCACCTTAAAGACATCTACGCCGTAGAAGTATCGCCTGAATTACTCAGCCGGGTAACGGACGAAGTGAAAGAACTGGTCAGCGAATGGAGGGGCCGGGCCCTTGAAGCATTTTACCCGGCGCTGTTTCTTGACGCTTTACGGGTAAATATCCGTGACGGAGCCACGGTTGTCAAAAAACCGGTTTACTTGGCCCTAGCAATCGTATAGACGGCCGCAAAGAGCCGTTGGGGCTGTGGATAGAGCAAAACGAAGGGGCCAAGTTTTGGCTTGGCATCATCAATGAGCTTAAAACCCGCGGCCTTCAGGCTATTCTCCTTGCCGCTGTTGATGGGCTGACTGATTTTCCCGATGCCATTGCCGCGGTGTTCCCCAAAACAGAAGTCCAGCTCTGTATAGCGCGCATGGTTCGTAACTCTGTACGCTTCGTTCCGTACAAGGACCGCAAGGTAGTAACCACAGGCTTAAAAACGATTTACCTTGCTCCATCAGCGGAATTAGCCTTTATTGCCCTGGATGAGTTCGCTCAAGTCTGGGATAAAAAATATCCGATGATTTCAAAATCCTGGCGCAACCGGTGGAATGAGGTTATTCCTTTTTTTCTGTCATCTCCCGTTGTTTTTATGATTTCATTTTCAACTTTGTCGGTTACCACTTTACCGCCCAAAAGTTTACAAACACTGTAAATTCCTTTTTTCAATCATTTCTGGTAAAATCGTTAGCAATACGTTCAAAACAATTGAAAATGATGCATCTTGCCACATCAAATTTGAGAAATTTGAGGTAATAAGTAGTTTTTGCGCAGTCTGAGGCGAAGAAGACCGAGGCTCCGTAGCCGTGTTCCTTGGGCGGGATTCTTAAACCTGACTCTCCTTCCCTGCCGGGGCTTTTGGCGGAAATACTCATCTCACGCGCGGCGGGGGCCTAACCCAACTGCTCCCCTAGCTCCTTCCGGTCTATGCCCCAGTTTCTGCCAAAATTCTCAAGCAGCCTGTCGGAAAGAAGCATGAAATTGTCGAACACCGGCTGGCCGGGCGGAAGAAGGCGGGGAAGCATATCCGGAAAGGGATTGCGGTTCACGATAATTTCCCAAAACCGGGCAAAGTTTTTTATCCGCCCAAGCTCTGCGGCGGAAAGCGAAGCCGTTTCCATTACCTCGTAGGGCGGCTGTGGCGCATAACGCATCCCGTGGGTCTCGTTGTGCCGGGCAATAGCGGTTCCCGGAAGGCATTTAAGTATGCCTGGCTGAATCTCGAACGGGGCGCTTGGGGGCAGGCCGGGGGGAAACTCTGTCCCCGGCGGGCTTTGGCGGCGGACGGCGGACAGGGCCTGCCAGAGCCGGTCAAAGCCCGCTCCAAAGGAGGCAAGGTCTTCACCCGGCAGGCCCGCGATAAGATCAGCGTGGACTATCGCGCAGGTTTCCCGGCGCAGGAATTCCAGCGTTTCCATTTCCCCGCCGGATCCGCCCGCGCGGTTAATCAGGGCGGCGGTTTGGGGGTTAAACGTCTGGATTCCTACTTCTAGCCTAAGACTCCCGGCAGGAAAGCGGCGGAGAGGTTTGCGGAGTTCTTCGGGGAACCGGAAAGGAACCATCTCGAAGTGTACGCAAAAGGGCCGCTCTTGTTTTGCCGTCTCAAGACGCTCCAGAAAAAACTCCATGATCCTTTTTGCCCGCGCTATATTCAGGTTAAAACTCCGGTCAAGAAACTTGAATGTCCGCGCACCCCGGTCTATCAGAGTTCCCATCTGCGCCAAAAAAGGCTCCAGCGGGAATTCCCGTACCCCCTTGCCAGATAGCGGCCCCTGACAGAACTCGCACGAATAGGCGCAGCCGCGGGAAGCTTCCACGTAGACAAGCTTTTTTTTCAGGTCTTCGTCCGTGTACAGATGATACGCCGGAGCGATTGCGCCTACGTCAGACACAGCGCCGGGTTCGCAAAATATCCGGTAACAAAGCGCGCGAAAGCTCTCTTCCCCTTCGCCGCGAATCACATAATCGGCGTAACGAAAAATCTCCGCGCCGGATGGCAGCCACGAAACTTCCGGCCCGCCCAGAACGACAATGGGTTTTTCTTCCCATTCCCGCGACAGAGATTCAAGCAGTTCCAGCGTGGCTTTGTGGTTCCAGATAGAAACCGAAAGCCCGAGGAGCCGGGGACGGGCCGCGAGGATTGGGCCGGTTTTTTCCCCAAGGGGCTGGCGAATGGCGAACTCCAAAATCTCGCAAGACGCTTGGAGCCTGCCAAGGTTCGCCTTTAAAAGCCGCAAGGCAAGGGAGGGGTGAATCCACTTGGCGTTGATGGTAGCAAGGACAATATCAGGCATCTAGACAAAAATATTTCTGGTTCCGGTCTGCCATTCTTCCCGTGCTTCCAGCACAAGGCGTTCCACATCCTGCCACGTTTCGGCTCTGGGCCGGGGAAATTCCCGGTTTGTGGAATTGGAAAAAACTATCGTGTTGCAGCCCTGATTTCTAAGGCGTGTGATGTTAGCTGGCGAGTCATCAATATACACATGCGCGCCCACCGCCCCCTTATCCGCCATAAAACAAAGATCCCAGTAGGGAATGTCCCAAGAATCAAGCCATGCCACAGTTTGAGTGATAGAGGCTTGGTGAAAATATTTGATGAACAGCCGGTGGGTGATGATGCGAATCCTGATGTCAAGGTTTGACAGCTTTCGCAATATCGCGGGAGCATCCTTAATGGGCTCCATGTCCCGGAACAGGTTCCGCTGTGTTACAGCGAAACGGTGAAGCCGCTCGTAGCCGCCGTACTCCGCAAGGCCCCATTCGTCAAGGCCAAAGGCGACCTCCGTGGTAAGCGATTCAAGGGGCTTGTTCAGCCACTCGGCGGCGATTTTCCGCATAGCGCCGTAAAAATCCCCAACCACGCCGTCAAGGTCTACGCCAAAAATAAAACTGCTTTTGTCCATACTGCCGCTCATTGCTGCACCATCCTTGATATAAGCACTGCCATGCTGTGCTCTCCGGCTGTGTAAAACGAAGCGTTATCCAGCGCCGCCTCGCTTCCCGAAGGCAGTATGTCATCGGGGGAAGAAAGCCCCGTATCAACCGCTCTGACCCATTCTTTGCCGTCCAAGGGGTCGCAGATTTTGAAAGTTGCGGCGGCGCTTCCCGCGTTAAACATGATAAAAAAGTCGTTTGAGTCCTTGTCTGCCAGAACCTCCGCCTTGCTGCCGTCCACCCTCATGGCAAGGCAGGGGCCGATCTTGTCCCAATCCGGAGTGTTCCCGTGTTCATCAAACCAAGCGATGTCGGGAATGGCGTTGTAGCTTCCATCCCTGCCGGTGTAGAACTCAGGCCGCATAAACCCCGGATGGCGGCGGCGGAAGGAAATCATCTCTTTTACAAAACGGTAAAGGCTTGCGTTCTTTGACACGAGCGACCAGTCGTACCATGAAATTTCGTTGTCCTGACAGTAGGCGTTGTTGTTTCCCCTTTGGGTGCGGCCTATTTCATCCCCCCCAAGGAGCATGGGGGTTCCCAAAGAAACCATCATAGAGGCGATGAAGTTTTTCATTTGCCTGAAACGCAGCGCCTGAATTTTGGCGTCTGCGGAGGGCCCTTCAACGCCGTAATTGGCGCTGAGGTTGTTGTTCCCTCCGTCCCGGTTATTTTCGCCATTTTCCTTGTTGCGCTTTTTTTCGTAGGAAACAAGGTCTTTCAGGGTAAACCCATCGTGGCTTGTAACAAAGTTTACCGAGTGAAAGGGCTTGCGTCCGTCCCGCAAATACAGGTCGCTGGAGCCCGAAAGCCGGGTTGCCAAGTGCCGGGTCTGTTTCGCGTCTCCCCGCCAGTAGCGGCGCATATCGTCCCGGAAGCGGTCGTTCCATTCCGCCCAGCGTCCGCCGGGAAACCAGCCCACCTGATACGCCCCGCCTGCGTCCCACGCTTCCGCGATGATTTTTGTGTTCCGCAAAACGGGGTCTTCGGCAATGCGCTGCAGCATTGGGGGGTTTTCCATGAGGTGGCCGTTTTCGTCCCTGCCAAGAATCGAGCCAAGGTCGAAGCGGAAGCCGTCTACGTGCATTTCCACAACCCAGTACCGCAGGCAGTCTATGATAAATGTGCGGACTACGGGGTGGTTACAGTTCACGGTATTGCCGCAGCCGGAATAGTTTTTATAGTAACGCCGGTTATTATCCAGCATATAGTAGATGGTGTTATCCAAGCCCCTAAAAGAAAAGGTCGGCCCCCACTCGTTGCCTTCCGCGGTGTGGTTAAAGACAATATCAAGAATTACCTCTATTCCCGCTTTGTGCAGTTCCCGCACCATTTCCTTGAACTCCCGCACCTGTCCGCCGGGGCTGCGGTCATACGCATAAGAACCTTTGGGTGCGAAAAAGGCTACGGTGGAATAGCCCCAATAATTTTTCAAGGGCTGTCCGGCAAGAGGGTTTACCGAAAATAATTCGTTCTCGCTGAATTCCTGAAGGGGAAGAAATTCCAGACTGGTAATGCCTAAGTCCTTAAAGTAGGGGATTTTTTCGATTACGCCCCGGTATGTTCCCGGCGCGGAAACGCCGGAATTGGGGTGCTGGGTAAGGCCCCTTACGTGGGTTTCGTACAGGACGCTAAAACGCAGCGGGTAATTCAGGGGAAGGTCGCCTTGCCAGTCAAAATCGTCATCCACAACAACGCATCTGGGCTGAGTAAATATGTCGTTGACATACGAATAGGAAAGGTCTTTCGATTCCGCATGAAGGTCGTAGCCCACGCAGGCTTTGATATCCCAGAGCGAAAGGTCTGTCAGGGCTTTTGCGTAGGGGTCGATTAGGGTCTTGTTGGAATTAAACCGGAACCCCTTTTCGGGAATGTACGGCCCGGCGGCCCGGTACAGGTAACAGGCCCCTGCTTTAAGGCCGGGTATGTGGCAGTGCCAGATATCGCCGGTGCGGTTGTTTTTGCCGCTTAACGTAATCTCTTTGAAAAGGCTTTTGCCCTCTGCCGATTCAAACAGGACGAGGGTTACTTCCGTGGCATGGCGGGAAAAGACGGAAAAGTTGACGCCCCTGTCTGTCAGGGTTGCGCCCATAGGAAGGGCTTTTCCGTTTTCGACCGCGAATTCACCGAATGCCATAAGACAAGTGTAGCACAAACGGGCGGTATTTGCAGAGCCCCCCGCCGCGCGTGAGGTGAGCATTCCCGCCAAAAGCTCCGGCAGGGGAGGATGTACGGTTTAAGAAGCCATTTGCCCAGGCTCTTTAGCGTAGGAGACCGTGGCTCCGGAGCGGGTTCCCTGGGCGGGATTCTTAAAGCGTATATCCTCCCCTGCCGGAGCTTTTGACGGAACTGTTGGCTCATGCGCGGCGGGGGGCGTCAGCCTACTTGCGCCAAAAGCCCCCGGCGGCTACTATTACAGCATGGAAACAATGAAGCGTACCAATACATGCGGGGAACTCAGGAATTCCGACGCCGGAAAAAAGGTCATTCTTAACGGGTGGGTACACCGCAAGCGGGATCATGGGGGGATCTCCTTTATCAACCTTAGGGATCGCTACGGCACAACGCAAGCCGTCGTTGACCCCGGCACGTTCCCCGGCGGGCAGGTTCCGGCGGAACTGGCGGACATAACCTCGGAGCTTCGCAGCGAGTTCTGTCTGGCTGTTCAGGGCACTGTCCGCCCCCGTCCGGATGCCATGATAAACCCCGATATGCCCACGGGCGGGGTCGAGGTCGCCTTGGAAAAAATTGTTGTCCTTAGCCGTAGCGAGACGCCTCCCTTTCAAATCGATGAAAAGTCCGACGCGCGCGAGGAACTGCGCCTGAAGTACCGTTATCTGGACTTGCGTTCCGCCGCCATGCAGCGGCGCATCAAGCTACGCAACGATGTTACCTTTGCGGTGCGGGAATACATGATAGGCAAGGGTTTTTACGAAATAGAAACCCCCACCTTTATCCGTTCCACGCCGGAAGGCGCGAGGGATTACGTGGTTCCTTCCCGGCTGTATCCCGGCAAGTTTTACGCCCTGCCCCAGTCGCCGCAGTTGTTCAAACAGATACTCATGGTTTCCGGCTTTGACAAATATTTCCAGATCGCCCGCTGTTACCGGGACGAAGATTCCCGCGGCGACAGACAGCCGGAGTTCACCCAAATCGATATTGAAATGTCCTTTGTGGGCCGGGACGATGTGCTGTCTCTGGTCGAAGGACTCATGGCCTATGCGTTTAAGAAGGGCATTGGCCTTGATATACCAACCCCTTTCAGGCGGCTCTCTTACGAAGAGGCGATGGACGTTTACGGCACGGACAAGCCCGACCTCCGTTTCGATATGACCCTGAAAGATTTTTCCCCTTGGGTTACGGCGGGCGAGTTTCAGGCGTTTAAGGATGCTCTGGCATCGGGAAGCGGGGCGGTCAAGGCCCTTGTGGTTCCCGGCAACATGGGCGGTCGTTCAATTGAGTTTTCCCGGAAGCAGATAGACGACCTTGAAGCTCAGGCCAAAATCTACCGTGCCCGCGGGCTTGCCTGGATGAAGGCAGGTGCGGGCGGTACGCTGGAAGGCGGGGTGTCAAAGTTTTTCACGGCTCAGGCGGCGGATATTACCAGCGGCCTTGGGGCAGCACCCGGCGACCTTATCCTGATTGTTGCGGACACTAAGCGGGACACGGCAAATACCGCCCTTGGAGCCGTGCGCTCAAAGCTGGGCCGGGACTTGGGCCTTTGCGACCCTCAAAAGTTTGAGTTTGCCTGGATTATCGACTTTCCCCTTTTCGAGTTCAACGAAGACCGGGGCCGGTGGGAAGCGTCCCACCACATGTTCAGTTTCCCGCAGGAACAATACCACAGTATTCTTGAAACAGACCCCGGGGCCGTCAAGGGAGACCTTTACGACTTGGTGCTGAACGGCTTTGAACTTGCATCCGGCTCCATAAGAGTCCACGACCCCGAATTGCAAAAACGGATATTCAGTATCGTGGGCTTTGATCCCAAAGAGGCGGAGTCGAAGTTCGGCTTCCTTACCGAAGCGTTTAAGTACGGGCCGCCCCCTCATGGCGGGATCGCCCCGGGCCTTGACCGGCTGGTGATGATAATGGCGGGCGAAACTTCCATTAAAGAAGTTATCGCCTTCCCGAAAAACTCCTTTGCCGTAAGCCCTTTGGATGACAGCCCCAGCGCCATAAGCGCGGAGCAGTTAAAGGAGCTGCACCTTACAATAGTGTAAGGACTCACACACGGCGGCGGGGGTGCTATTCAACGACCATAACGGCAATCCCGTCCGGAATTGCCGTTATGGTGGCGTTAGGGTTACCCAGCAGTTCTTCAGCCATCTTGACGGCTTCTTCGAGCGACTTTGCCGGAATCATGTGCAGATCACGCACCATCTCATCCGGGGCTTGTGAGACATAGATAACTTTGGCGCGCTGCAAAACCCGCGCGAATATCTGCGACTGCCACTGGTCAACAATTGTGTCTTCCTTTGGAGTATCAAGGAATTTTTTGAGCATACGGTCAAGGTCTTTTTCTTCCTTGAAAGTTTTGTGGAACATTTCCCCGCCGTGCCCGTCGTTACTACTGGCCAGCATTATGATAACGCCACCCTTGCGAACAGTGGCTTCCGCAGCCGTCATACCCTTAACAGCCTGATAAATATTCTGATCCAGCGGGTATCCGCCGTTGGTGGAAATTACAATATCCGCCGGGACAGCCTTGACCTGGCATTTTCCTGCCAAAAATTCAGCGCCCGCAATATGGGCCCTGTCAAGGTCTCCTGAAACCGCAAAAATCGCTTCCTTACTGGAATTAATTACAACATTGCAGATAAAATCCAGTCTGGCAATACGCGCGGCATAGAGCATATCAATATGCACCGGGTTGCCTTCCAGAATACCTGTCCTTGCGCACGGATGCGCGACAAATTCAGCGTTGTGGTTGTACGTTACAGTCTTGCGGCTTGCTACGCCGGGGAATACGCTTTTTCTGCCGCCGGAAAAGCCCGCGAAAAAATGCGGTTCAATAAAGCCCTCGGCACAAAGCAAATCAGCTTCCATCGCTAGCTTGTTGATTATCATCGTCCCGCCGGAGGGGAGCTTTCCAACATTGACCATCTCGGAGTTGTCGCAGTCGTGAACCACTATCCTCTCGTTCTTGATGATTTCCGGGCCAAACTTCCCCTCTAGCTCCTCGTCTGTTGTCAAGCGGTGGCAGCCTGTAGAAACAAGGAGCGTTATCTGCGCGCCGGGACTGCCCTTTCTGATTTCGGCAAGCATTGGCGGGATGATCACTTTACTGGGAACAGGGCGAGTGTGGTCGCTGCAAATTATTACAACATTTTTTTTACCTTCGGCCATTACGCTAAGTTTAGGTGTACCGATTGGGTTTTCCAGGGCACGGATTACGATGTCTTGCGGCGAATGTTCCGGCCTGTAATGGTGCATCTGCGACACAAGCTCCGCCTTAAAGCGTGACTGCGGAATGTCGTACTCAACGTGCTGTGTCCCGTAGGGAAATTGTACGAGCGGCATACTGTTGCCTCCTGAGGCTAAATAAATACAATCAACAAGCCCGCCCCAAAAGGGAACGGGGGCCTGTTGCTTTTCCGCTATTACGCAGACGCCGCATCAGATGCGGACGCTGGCGGGACATCCTCGTTGATCAGCCCCCTCTTTTGCTCCCACTTGTAAAGGAAATCCACAACGAACGGACAAAGAAGCGCAGTTACCATAATGGAAGTGGCTACCTGAGCTGTCGCTGCCTCGGCAAAAGGCAGCCACGAGGGATCAACCGCCGCTATTGCCGCAGGTGTGGCAATAGCGTTTCCGGCAGTGGTTCCTACCGCAGCGCCGGCAACACCGGTGCGCCTGTTTTTCCTGGGAACCAGAAGCTTGTACAGGAAGTAGGAGATAATGCCGGTTGTAAGGGCCAGAAAGGCAAGCAGAATACCCGGAGCCCCGGTTACAATCAGAGTTCGCAAACTAAGCCCCGCACCCAAAGGGAACGCAAAGAAGAAGATGGAAATTGTCATACCGGGCTTTAGGAAGATTCTGATTTTGTCGTCAAGGTTGCCAAGAATCATACCAAGAAGAATGGGCAATATGGTGGCAAAAAGAGTCATACCGGGAATAGCGGCAACGCCTACAGCGCCCATGAGCGCCATTTCGAAGAACGGGCCGTCTGTGGATGAAAGAACCGCTATCCCGCCAACGTCGGATTTGTCGCCGTACTTTGCGGCTAACGCAGTGTACAAGCCGCCGTTGTTGTTGCCAAGCGCACTAATCAGGGCGAGCGGGGTAATTCCCAGCAACGCTGTTTCAGGGCCGAATATCCTTGCAAAGAGGACGCCGAACCCGGTTCCAATAAGAACCTTCGAAGCGGTGAGCAGGGAGCCTTTGTACACTGCCATACCGGCAACCCTGACGTTAATCTGTGCGCCGCTGCAAAATAACAATACGGCGATCAGAGGCATAGCGCCATTTCTGAAAAGCGCAGTTGTAAAGGCGCCAATATTCAGGGCTTCGGGAGCGAATGTATTAAACAACACCCCCAGAAACAACGGGACTACCATGATTCCTCCCGGAATCCTGTTAATGGTGTCCCAAATAGGAATTTGGCCTAACCTCATAAAATAAGTCTCCTTATATTAAAATACTACCATATTAGATGCTACCACGGGCCGGAAAGTGGTGTCAAGCGGCACATTACAATCGAGGCAACACGGGCTATTGACAATAAGACGCAGAGTGTGTTATTTTAGTCTCCGGAGGACTAATATATGGAAATGTTGATTCCACGGATCATTATGCTTATGACGCTGATACTAATGCTCAGCGGCAAGGCGCCGATCTACCTGACAGCGATTGTCGGGGCAACGGTGGCGGCTCTATCTGCGGGTTTCCCGCTAAGAGGCGCCGATGTAAATATTGTAGGCTTACTTTCTGCGGGCCTGCATGGCGTTATCATCGATATGCTGGGCGTTCTCTTGTTTATTGGTGTTATGGAAAAGGCGGGGTTCCTTAACGCTATCATCATCAGGATAATGCATTTCGGCAGAAAAGTGGGCGGAGGCCCCGGCGTTTGTACGGTTGGGGGTATTGCCGCCGGCGTTATTGGCGGTATGTCAGGTTTTACCCAGCCCGCCATAACAGCCGTTATCACAGGCCCGCCGGCAATTGAGCTGGGCGTTGATAAAAACAAAGTCGCCGGAACCATAGCCCATGCGGGAACTCTTGGCAATTTCGGCGGCTTTACCCACCCGACATTGGTTGCGGTTATGGCTACGGCAGGCATAACCTTTGGTTTAATCAATGTTATCGGCGCTGTTGTCGGCCTGTCGATATTCGCCGCAAGCTACTTCCGCTTGACCCGTGAAATGAAGAAGAACAAGGTGCTTGCGTCCGGGAACGCCAAAGAGTTTGTTATGGAAACCACCAACATACCGTTTCTGAAGGCTATTCTCCCCTTCATTATTCTTATTGTAGGCTTTATTGCCGGTATTCCCATTGTCATGGTTGGTATATTTTCTTCCATACTCGTAATTTTGATGACCGACAGAAATTTTATTACCGGCGAAAAGGCCATGATGGAAGGTCTTACCAGAATAACAGTACCGCTTCTTGCGACAGTCGCGTTCCTATATATGTCGGCTGTTATTCACGCAATCGGGATGGTCGCCATAGTCTCCAACTTGCTTGAACCGTATCTGGCGGTAGCTCCTATATTTATGATGCTGTTGGTTTCCTCGGTTGCCGGATTAATAACCCAGTCTAACGCGGCGTCTGCGGCTATCGTGGTTCCCTTTTTGGCGGTTGTTCTGGCTTCCGGCGCCAATCCTTTTGCCGCCGCCATTGCCGCTGCGGGAGGCCCGGCGATTATGCAGTATTATCTGACCGGCGGGCCGATTGCCGCTTTGTCTACAGTTATTCCCGTTATACCCGGCTCGGACCTTAAAACGGCTAACCGTTTTCAAAGGCCGTCAATTCTGGTTGGGCTATTGGTGTTGTTCATTATCACGATTTTCCTTTAGCACATAGCGTAAAAGCTGTCCGGGAACCAAGCCCGGACAGCCAAACATTCCCGCAAGTTCCCACGGGGCGGGCGCGGCGGGAGGGCGTATCACGGAAATCAATTTTCATCAGCAATCAAAACCGGGATGATTTTTTCGCTCTTTTGAAAATTGATTTTCGTTCCGCCGCGCGTGAGCCAACGCCAAATATTGCATATAAACAATCGAACTGCTATAATCCACCCATGACATTAGGAGCGCCCGCATGGTTGTAGAAAAAAGACTGGTAGACGAGCTGTTCGAGCTTGTGCAAATTGACTCTGAAACACGGCATGAACGCAAGATAGCCGATGTTCTGCTGAAAAAGTTTAAAGAACTTGGGCTGGAAAATGTCCATGAAGACGATACCGCGCAGGCTTCGGGCTGTCAGGCCGGAAATGTTTTCGCCTGCTTGAAAGGCAATGTCCCCGGAGCCCCCGCCCTTTTTCTGAACGCCCACATGGACACCGTAGCGCCGGGCATTGGTGTTAAGCCGTCCATTAACGCGGACGGAAATATTGTTTCCGATAGCAGCACCATTTTGGGCTCTGACGACAAAGCCGGAATTGCGGCAATGCTGGAAGCCATTCGTGTCATAAAAGAACACAACCTTCCGCACGGGGACATCGAATTCCTTATTACATCCGGGGAAGAGTCCGGTCTTTTGGGCGCGCGGGCGGTAGACCCCAAAAAACTAAAAGCCAAAATCGGCTACGCGCTGGATACCGGCGGCAAAGTCGGCAATATTAATGTACAGGCCCCGGCACGAAAACTCGTTACCGCCAATATTTACGGCACATCCGCCCACGCCGGAAGCGCCCCGGAAAAAGGCGTTTCCGCCATCACCATCGCCGCCAAAGCAATTGCTGCCATGCCTCTAGGGCGCATTGACAGCGAAACCACCGCCAATATCGGCACGTTTACCGCGCAGTCGCCTACAAACATCGTCTGCGACCACGCCTTTGTCGAAGGCGAAGCCCGCTCTCTGGACATCGGAAAATTGGACAGGCAGACAGAAGCCATGCGAAAAGCGTTTGAGGCGGCGGCAGCCGGGATGGGCGGAAAGGTCGAAGTCGTTATCAAGGACGACTGCGCCGCCTTTAAGCTGAACGAAACAGATCGTGTCGTGGACGTGGCTAAACGGGCGGCGGCCAAAATCGGAAGGCCCTGCGGGCTTTTTGCCGCGGGCGGGGCCAGCGATGCCAACGTCTTTAACGGCTTTGGGCTTTCCACCGCTGTTTTGGCCTGCGGCTACGCGGACGTTCACTCAAAAACCGAGTGGATGCCCGTTGCCGAACTGGTTAAGCTAGTCGAAATGACACTGGCTATAATTTCCGTTGTTGCCGGGGAAAAGGAATAGCGCAAAAGGGAAAAGTCCGTAAAGCCAGCTAAGTTTTCAGCATTGAGCAATTTTTACTTTATAAGGAGCCCTGTTACATGGCCAAGTATCCCTTTCAGACTATCGAACCCAAGTGGCAAGCTTATTGGGAAGACCGCAAAACATTCAAGACATTTGACGACCCCGCCTTTCCAAAAGAAAAGCGGCGCTACGTGCTTGATATGTTCCCCTACCCCTCGGCGCAGGGCCTTCATGTGGGCCATCCCGAAGGATATACCGCGACGGACATTTACTGCCGCTACCTTAGAATGAACGGGTACAATGTGCTTCATCCTATGGGCTTTGACTCCTTTGGGCTTCCCGCGGAAAATTACGCCATCAAAATGGGCGTGCATCCGGCAAAAACCACCGCCAGCAATATCAGCCATTTCAGAAAGCAGATAAAGGCGCTGGGCTTTTCCTACGACTGGGATCGGGAACTGGCAACCTCTGACGAGGACTACTATAAGTGGACTCAATGGATATTCCTGAAACTTTTTGAGAGGGGCTTGGCATACGAGGCGGAAAGCCCCATAAACTGGTGTCCTTCCTGCAAGACCGGGCTTGCCAACGAGGAAGTCGTGGACGGCCTGTGCGAGCGCTGCAAGACTAGGGTTGTTCGCAAACGCATACGCCAGTGGATACTGAAAATTACCGCCTATGCCGAGCGGCTCCTTGAAGACCTAGAGGGCCTTGACTGGCCGGAGCCGGTAAAGATGATGCAGCGGAACTGGATAGGCCGATCCGAAGGGGCAAATGTAATCTTCAAGCTTGACGGGCATCCTGACTCTCTTGAAGTCTACACCACCCGCCCGGACACCCTTTTTGGGGCAACCTACATGGTTCTGTCCCCGGAACATCCCCTTTTGGAAAAAATCACCACGGCACAGCAGAAGGCCGCCGTAGATTCCTACGTGGAAGACGCGGCGAAAAAAAGCGACCTTGAACGCACCGACCTGGCGAAAACCAAAACCGGCGTATTTACCGGGGCATTTGCCGTAAACCCCGCGAACAACGAAAAAATTCCCGTCTGGGCCGCCGACTACGTTCTTGTCTCCTACGGCACGGGGGCCATCATGGCAGTTCCGGGCCATGATGAGCGGGACTGGGAGTTCGCCAAGGCGTTCAATCTGCCCATAGTCCAAGTTGTCCAAGCGCCCGCGCCAGCCAGCGCCGCAGACTCCCCGTACACAGCCGACGGCATCTCCGTAAACTCCGGCCTTATCACCGGCCTTCCAACTGCTCAGGCCAAGGCGAAAATAACCGCATGGCTACAGGAGCAGGGGCTGGGGAAAAAAGCGGTGAACTACAAGCTCCGGGACTGGATATTCAGCCGCCAGCGCTACTGGGGCGAGCCCATTCCCGTGGTACACTGCGAAAACTGCGGCATCGTTGCGCTTAGGGAAGAAGACCTGCCCCTGAAACTGCCCGATGTCCAGTCTTACACGCCCACAGGCACGGGCGAGTCCCCGCTGGCGGCGATTTCCGGGTGGGTAAACACCGTCTGCCGCGTGTGTTCAGGCCCGGCAAGAAGGGAAACCAACACCATGCCCCAGTGGGCCGGCTCCTGCTGGTACTATTTGCGCTACCTTGACCCGCACAACTCAAACGCCTTTGCCGGAAGGGACAAGCAGGATTACTGGGCCCCGGTCGATCTGTACGTGGGCGGTGTGGAACACGCCGTGCTGCACCTTCTGTACAGCCGCTTCTGGCACAAAGTGCTTTACGACGCGGGCTTTGTCGGCACAAAAGAGCCCTTCATGCGCCTTGTCAATCAGGGGATGATCGTTTCTTTTGCGTACCAGAGGAAGGACAAAACGCTCGTACCCACGGACAAGGTGGAAAAAACCCCCGGCGGCGGTTTTGCCGAAATGGAAACCGGCGAAGAAGTAACGGAAGTTGTCGCCAAGATGAGCAAAAGCCTAAAAAACGTCATTAACCCTGACGAGATAATCAGGGACTACGGCGCGGACTCGCTTAGAGTCTACGAAATGTTCATGGGCCCCTTGGAAGTAAGCAAACCTTGGAGCACCGCCGGCCTTGTCGGGGTATCCCGCTTTCTGGAAAGGGTCTGGGCCATAGGAAATAAACCCCTCGCCGCCCATTCCCCGCCTGCCGATCCGGGTTTGACAAAACTGCTCCACAAGACCATCAAAAAAGTAACTGCCGACACAGAAACGCTTAATTTCAACACCGCCATTAGCCAGATGATGATTTACTCTAACGAGCTTGCGCGGCTGGAAACCGTTCCCCTTTCGCTTTGGGAGCCGCTGGTTATCATGCTTAGCGCCTACGCCCCCCATTTGGGGGAAGAACTGTGGGAAAAGCTGGGCCACGCCGAATCGGTTTCAAAAAGCCGCTGGCCGGCATACGATGAAAGCCTAGCGGCGGACAGCGAGGTTACCATCGTTGTTCAGGTAAACGGCAAAATCCGGGACAAGTTCAGCGTAACGGCGGGAACGGGCAGGGAAGAGCTTGAGAAGGCTGCCAGAAACCTGCCGGGCGTTCAGAAATGGATTGAAGGAAAAAGCATCGCCAAGGTTATCGCCGTGGTGGACAAGCTGGTGAATATTGTAGTTGCGTAAGTGCCCGGCTATGGGCGGCGCATAGGGGCCCACTGGTGATATTGACCCCGGTGGGAGTAGTCACAGCTCCTTCTTTTTGAATTTTTAGTGCCAGGATAAGGGCTGTCCAAGGGCGGCTTTCACTCCCTAGTCGGTCTACCCCTTCTTTGTGTCCCGTAACTATTAAACCCAATGCTAATGTATGGGCTTATTCCGAGCTTAAAGTAATTTTCTACCCAGCCATCGCTTATTCTTACCGTGGTTCCCCAATTGTCATCTGTCCGGTCTAACCGCCTGTTGTTTGCGAAATAATAGGACACATTGGCACCAACCCTCACGTGGACGGCATCTGTAAAGCTGTACTTAAAGCCAATATCGCCGCCTATGCCAAACAGCCATCTACTGTCGTGATATATCACCGACCCACTGCCCGAATTGCTTAAAAGCAGCCATTGGAAAGAAAGCCCAAGGCCGGAATGGAAAGCCAGATTTTCGTTTATATCCCGCCTGAACCCTGGGCCTATAACAAGGCTTCTACGAAACCCCAAGGCGTAACCGCCTCCATGGTTTCCGGCTACAGAAAAAGAAATAAAACCAATAGCGGCAAATAAGCCTATATTGCTGTTATTGGTAAAGCTGTACAAGCTAAAATTAACCCCAAGAGAACCAACATACGTGTTCTCCAACCCTACGCCGTTTTCAAAATAATTTTCAAAAGAAAGGCCAAACGATTGCCACACTTCAGACTGTCTGGCAAACACAGATGAGCCAATGCCGAATATAAGCAATAGTATTAAGGTAACTCTATTCATACTAACTTTGCCTCCGAAAAAATTCGATCGTAAACCAACGCTCTGCTGGTTTCAACATCTTACCGAAAAACGCTTTATAGGATACTTTTACGCTAAACTCAAGGCAAACCGTTCCAAAACCTAATACCTTGGAACGGCTAACCCTGCCAATCCTTTTGAAATAGTCTTGTTCCACATCAATGTTACAAAAATGCAACTTGATTGATTGCACAACACCTGACCCACGCCATACAGACATTAAAAAGATATGAGCATTGAGAGCAGCATGATACCCATTTACCACAAAACTTCATCTACTTCTAATGTCGTTCTCAATCTGGGTCAAGGGAATAACAATAGACAGCCGTCCTGTTCGCCAACCTGCTTCTGATGAAGCTGCTCCTGCTATTACTGCGCCAATTGAAGCCCCTACCGCTGTACCAACTGCAGGTACAGACGAGCCTATCGCCGCACCTATTCCCGCACCCGCTGCTGCGCCCGCTGCATCTGATGCGGCAGACATAGCTATTCTTGCTACGTTTTCCCTCCACCATCTTCTAACGTTACTAAAAATACGGGCGTTTGCGAATGTTGTATCTGGGTTTATAACATTGGCAAATTCCATGTTATCCAGCGCTTCAATGTTAACGGTCCAAAATAGTAGAGATGATTTTGCTGTTTCTGCAAATGCCATGAATTTATCCAGTTCAATACCAGTAAGGGTATTAAGTGATTGGTGTTGTATGACCGTAATGGCGGCTATCATCTCATCGAAATCGTCGAGAGGGTTATCCAGCAATTCCTCTATTAAGAACATATATCTTGCTGATGGATCGCATACCAAATCGTTGTCTATCATAACAGAAACTAAGGTGTCAGGGTTATTCTGTGATCTTGCAATGCGACCCGTAACTGGGAGTTTAAATATTATAGCATTGTCCAGACAGCCGAAGAATTGGTAAAAAACATCCGTTTCTGTTAAACTGCGTGGGGCAATCTGCCCTACAGCATTATAAAATGCGGTTAGTAAAACATTGTGTTCCAGTCCTATATGTCTGAAAGTTGCAACGATCTCATCTTTTTCTTCAGTAGAAAGGTACCTACTGGGAGAAAAGTCCCCTCTGCCGTCCATTGGACACGAAGCCACTATAATCGCAAAAAACACCATCAAAAAACCGAAGATTGTTTTACCGAAAAAAGTTCTTTTCATTGTTCTCTCCGTACTTGGAAATTTGTATTTTGCAGTTCGCAAAAACAGAAAGCTATGTTCTCCACTAGAAAAGCATAACCGCTGACAACGTCAGCCCAAGATGTCCTACACAGAAAACCCGACCAAAGATACATTTCAAAAACGAATTTTAAAATACACCTTAGGTGTAAAGTAATATTTTCTCTGCCCTGACCCTCCTCTCTGTATTTTGCATCATTACAAACTACGACAGTAATCCTCGTTTCAAAATACAGAAACTATCAAAATGTTGTAGTTGAAGAACATCGAAGCGCTCCGGCTATCGGTCAGTATATACTAAAGTTAATTGGTTGTCAAATTTTATTTTTTACGGCTATTGCAGAGCTGGAGCATTCCACGCTTGTCCGCAACAGAAAGACAAGCGTAACGGCGGGAACGGGCAGGGAAGAGCTTGAGAAGGCCGCCGGAAACCTGCCGGGCGTTCAGAAATGGATTGAAGGAAAAAGCATCACCAAGGTTATCGCCGTGGTGGACAAGCTGGTGAATATTGTAGTTGCGTAGCGCCAGCGTTACGGCGTAAGTATCCTAGTGTTTCCGGTAAAGTTTATGGGAACGTCTAGTTTTCCCTTGCCCGGAAATTCGGGGACAAAGCTTACCTTTCCGGTACCGCTGTAGGTTACAGCTTCGCCCCGGCTTATAACGGTTACCAGTTCTGTAACAACGGGAAGAGCGCTGACAACGGCGGGGATGGAAATGACGGTTCTGCCGTTGGCCTGTATCCGTGGGGGGTTGTCCATCCGGCCCCCGGCCCAGAGGTTGCTGTTTACCCGGAATTCGTAGTTAAGCTCGTCAATGTCCAAAGGAAAGACATTCCTGTTCTCCACTATCAGGTTAAGCGCAAACTCCATTCTCTGAAAGCCCAAGGCCCTTCTGGTAATTCCCTGAAAAGAAACCACCGGCATCTGGAATATGGGGATATTTGCGGGCACGCTCAGAGCGGTTTGAACCGGGCCGCCGCCAGCCAAGGCAGACTGGGGAAAGCCAATGCCGGCGGGGGTAATGCCAAGGGAAAGATTCCCCGCCACTTCGCCAGTGTTTATCGTGGAGCCAAGGGCGCTGAAAATATCCGCGTAGACAAAGCTTGCGCAAATAGCCGCAACCGAGGCGGAGCCTGCGGCAATGGTTCCCGTGCCGGGGAAATTGCCGGAAATCACCGGCACACCGCCAACATTGTAGCCCCACGTAAGGCTGGGGAAAGGAATGGGAAACATATTGGGGTTTTCTACGATAATGTCCCAAGCCAGTTCTATTCCCGAAATATCAATGCTTGAAACCCTCATCTGCCCAAGGCTCAGCACAGGAAGCTGCGGCAGGGGAAAGGTTCCCGAAAATTCAAAGTCGAAAACTTTGTCCGCCATAAGGGGAATGGGAAAGGAAACCCCAAGGGCAATGTTGTAGGCGGCTTCTCTTAGGCCGACAAGGGACGCAAACGACCTGTACAGCCCTTCGAAAGTAAAGCTTACCGGAAGCGCCACGGTAACAGTCTGCCATCGCCTAACGGAACGGCGGCCCCGCTGACTGCCCTGAAGAAAGGAAGCCTCGTTTACCCGAAGTTCCCAGTCAATATCCGGCATGGGTATGGAAAAGCTGTTGGGGTTTTCCACGTCCACGGCAACAATCAGGTCAACACCGCTAAAACTGATTCCCGCAATGGTTACCGAATTAAGGGAAACAGCGGGTTCCTGCGTTGTGTGGTCAAAAGACCGGCAACTCCAGAAAACGAAAACAAGCACCGGCAGAAAAAAAATACGGTTTTTCATTGCTTCCTCTCTTCAATTCCTTCATTTCACCCATATTTCACTCTCGCGCTTTTTTTATATATTCGAACCCGCAGTATGGAACCAATGCTTTTGGAAGCCGCACCGATCCATCGCTTTGCTGGAAATTTTCTAGTATGGCGATGATGGCCCGTGAAACCGCCACGGCTGTGCCGTTCAGCATATGAACGAACTTATTTTTCCCGTCATCGTCTTTATATCTTACATTCAGCCGCCGGGCCTGATAGTCCGTACAGTTGGAGGTGGAGGTTATCTCCCCCCAATCGCCAGAACCACGGCCGGGCATCCACGCTTCCAAGTCCCACTTGCGGTAGGCTGGCGCGCCGAGGTCGCCGGTACAGGTATCCACCACCCGGAAGGGGATTTCAAGGCTGGAAAAAATCTCTTCTTCAACGGAGCGGAGTTCCTGATGGAAGCTTTCCGATTCTTCGGGCAGGCAGTACACAAACATTTCAAGCTTGGTAAACTGATGCACCCGGAAAAGTCCCTTGGAAAACTGCCCTGCGGCCCCGGCCTCACGGCGGAAACAGTGGGAAAGCCCCGCCATGCGCAGGGGGAGTTTTTCTTTGGGAATGATTGTGTTGGAATAGTAGCCGCCCAAGGTTATTTCGGCAGTACCCACAAGGCACGTGCCTTCCCCTTCCAGAGTATAGACGTTGGATTCTGGCCCGCGGGGAACAAAGCCTATTCCTTCAAGGATTTCCTCTCTGGCTATGTCTGGGGTGATAAAGGGGGTAAAGCCCTTTTTCTGCAGAAGGTCTAGCGCATAACGCACAAGGCCCAGTTCCAGATACACCCCTTCGTTTTTAAGGTAGTAAAATTTGGTTCCCGACACCTTGGTGGCGGAATCAAAGTCAATAATGTCCAAATCTTGGCCCAGCTTGACATGATCCTGCGGCTCAAAATCGAACGTTGTCGGCTCACCGACACGCTTTACTTCAAGGTTATCTTTGTCTTCCTTACCCACGGGCGCGTCCGGATGGGCCATATTGGGAATTTTTCTGGCTTCCTTATCCAGTTCCGCTTCGGCGGCGGTCAGTTCCGCTTCGGCGGCGGCAATGGAGTCTTTTAGTTTTTTCCCTTCTTCCACAAGGGCCGCACGGGCGGAATCTTCAAGCTTGCCCTTCATGGCGGCGGCGTTGACATTCCGCTGCTGCTGAAGCCCCTGAAGGCTCGTAGAAAGTTCGGTGCGCCGGGCAAAAAGCCGCGCCACTGCCCCGGCATCGGCCTTCATGTGCCTGTCCGCGATGTTTTTTTCCACAGCCTGAAGGTTTTCGGCTATAAAACGATAATCCAGCATATCTCCGCTATTGTACGACATTTGTGAAAAAAAGTCCATGCCTCGAATAAGCCCCCGCCGCGCGTGAGCATTTCCGCATAAAGCTCCGGCAGGAGAGGAGAATCAGGTTTAAGAAGCCCGCATGGGGAACCCGCTCCGGAGCCACGGTCTCCTACGCGGAGATGCCATGCAAATGGCTTCTTAAACCTGACTCTCCTCCCCTGCCGGGCATTGTACTGGTGGCTCGTGCGCAACGGGGGCATTGGCGGGGGCCTTCCCGGCGGAGCCGGGAAGGCTGTGCGAAGCGGGCGGCTGGTTCGCTGGCTTTTGCCAACTGCCAGCCGCCCCCGCTGTTACTTTTTGGGCGGCGCGTTGTTCCTTCCGGGGCCCGTCTTGTTACCGGGACCTTGCGGATTGTTGTTTGGCCACCCCGCGGGGTTAGACCCATTGTTTGGCGGGATTGGCGCGGGGCGCCCTCCGCCACCACCTTTTGAACCGCTGTTTCCTTTTGCCATGCTAAACTCCTTAAATTCTAATTTTTACCCGGCCCTACAGGCCGGGTTTTTACCCTAAGGAAGCGTTACCTGAATCGGTGTGGCGCTGTTGCTGGTGGTTCCAGTGCCGACCTGCCCGAAGCCATTGCCGCCCCATGCCCACAGCGAACCGTCCTGCCTGATGCCGGCGGTGTGTTCCCCGCCTGCGGAAATGGCTTGCCATGCCGTGCCGGCCTGTATCGCCACGGGGCTTGTCCGTGTGGTCGTAGTTCCATCTCCAAGTCTGCCCTCCCCGTTGAATCCCCACGCCCACAGTGAATCATCCCGCCTAATGCCAGCGGTATGATTATCCCAGCTTGCAGAGACGGATTCCCATTCCGTGCCAACCTGTATCGGAACAGGGCTGACCCTCTGGGTCTGTGTACCATCGCCAAGTCTGCCGAAGCCGTTGTTCCCCCATGCCCACAGCGAGCCGTCCGCTCTGGTTGCCATGCTGTGCCAGTTGCTTGCGGATACGGACTCCCAAGTCGTAACATCTCCTATCGGCACAGGGCTGTTTCGGGCGGTTTCTGTGCCATCACCTAGCCGCCCAAACAGGTTGCTCCCCCAAGCCCAAAGCGATCCATCTTGCCTTACGCCCAAGGTATGGCTACTGCCCGCAGATACGGATTCCCATGTTGTGCCAGCCTGTATCGGAACAGGCGCGTTTCGGGTAGCTGCGGTGCCATCGCCAAGTCTGCCAGAACCATTGTTCCCCCATGCCCACAGCGAACCGTTGGTTCTGATTGCCATCGTGTGGGCATCGCCCGCAGACACATATCGCCAGTTCGTATCCGTGCCAACTTGAACGGGGCTGTTCCTTTGCAGTGTCGTGCCATCTCCGAGCCTACCCGAGCCGTTGTTCCCCCATGCCCACAGGGTTCCGTCCGTCCTTGTTGCCATGGTGTGGGCCGTGCCTGCGGAAACGGAGGCCCATGTGCTGATGCTCCCTATCTGAACCGGAGCGGCGCGGCCGGTCGTGGTGCCGTCCCCAAGCTGGCCGTTGGCGTTGCTTCCCCACGCCCACAACGTTCCGTCCTGCCTTACCGCCACGGTGTGGAACTCGCCTGCGGAAATGTCCTGCCATACCGTGCCGGGCAGTATCGCCGTGGGGGTGTTGGTGGGGATAAAGCCGTCGCCAAGCTGCCCTGCTCGTCCGTCTCCCCAAACCCATACCGTGCCGTTAGCCATAACTGCCACGGTGTGGCTTCCGCCCGCGGCGGCAAAGGCCCAGTCCGTTCCGGTTCCTATGCGTGTGGGTGTGTTGCGGTTGGTGGTTGTGCCATCGCCAAGCCGTCCCTGTCCGTTGTTTCCCCATGCCCAGATCGAGCCGTCGGTTCTGATGCCAACAGTGTGAGGGCTTATCGCGTTGCCTGCGGATACGGATTCCCATGTCGTACCCGGCTGTATTGGGACAGGCGCGTTTCGAAGGGTAGTGGTACCGTCGCCAAGCCGCCCGCTTCCATTGCTTCCCCATGCCCATAGGGAACCATCATTCATCATTGCCACGGTATAAAAGTCACCGGCAGAAACGGAAGCCCATGTCGTCAACGTCCCTATACGTATCGGGGCATTCTCCTGGCCGAAAAGCACATTCGTGCCGTCACCAAGCTGGCCGCTACTATTACCTCCCCATGCCCACAGGGAACCATCGCTTCTTACGGCCACGGTGTGATTATCACCCGCAGAGGCCGAAAGCCATGTCTGCCCGGGCTGTATCTGCGCGGGGCTTGTGGTGTTCCCAGCGGTTACCCCCTGGCCTGTTCTGCCGTTCGCGTTGCTTCCCCATATCCAAAGCGTGCCATCCGCCCTAATCGCCGTGGTGTGGTTTGATCCGGCGGAAACGGAAGTCCATCGCTCGTGCGCCTGTATCGCAACCGGAGCGTTTCGGGCGGTGGTGGTGCCGTCGCCAATTCTGCCGTTTGCGTTGCTCCCCCACGCCCAAAGGGTTCCGTCGGTTCTAATGCCCATGCTGTGGGTGTTGCCCGCCGAAACCGCCGCCCACACCGTGCCGGGCTGTACCTGAACCGGGGTGTTTTGGTTTACGGTATTGCCGTTGCCAAGCCTGCCCTGCCCATTGTTCCCCCACGCCCACAGCGATCCATCCGCCGTAATAACCAGCGTGTGCGAAGTACCCGCCGCCGCGCGCCTGCCATCTATTTCCAGCCCCGCGAATACCCGTACCGTGGCCTCCCCGTAAACAGCCGGGTACCCTGCCGCCGTTGCCGTAATGGTCGCGTCCCCCACAGGCGCGCCCACAGGGACGGTAAGCACGTTGCCCGCGAACGTTCCCGCCTCAGCCGGAGTGATGCTCCACGTAACCGTTTGGGACGCGCCCACAGGCCCCACCGCCGCGGTAAAGGTCTGCGTTTCGCCCCATAACAGTGTCATTACGGGCGGCGTTACCGTAACGGTCTGCGGCCCCCAACGGCGCGCCCGCCGGGACGGTAAGCACGTTGCCCGCAAACGTTCCCGCCCCGGCCGGGGTGATGCTCCACGTAACCGCCTGTGACGCGCCCTCCGGACCCACCGTTGCGGTGAATGTCATTTCTCCACGCTGTCCAATCGTCGCCGTACCCGGCGTTACGGTAACGTCCACAGGCGCTACCCCTTGCGTACCGCCGCCCGCGGGGTTGTCGCAGGCGGCAAGGGATACCGCCAGCCCAAACGCCGCCAGAAGTACCGCCAGCGCTGCCGGGATGTTAAAAAATCCTCTCTTCCTCATCTTTTTCCTCTCTTTGCGAATAACAATGATGGCAAAGCCCAACGTTCAAAACACGCCCGGATAACATCCGGGGACTTGTGGGTCTGGTTCTGATCCGTGAGGTTTTGCCGCAGGTGCATTGCTGTGAATGTGCCGCTGCCCGGAGTACCGTGCGAATTTCGGGTACACCATATATTGTGGTGAAGGAAAAGATATTGGGAGAAACTACACTACATATGGGGGGGGGTAACTTGCCTGCGTTCTGCCGCTTTAAGCGGCAGTTTCACGGGCGGGGAAATAATGCTGTTTTCGGCAACATGAGTCATCAAAAGAGAGTATATCTAGCTATCAGCGAAACGTCAACGTTTTTGCGATTTTTTTTAAAAATTTTTATGCGTTTCCAGAAATGCCTTCATAAATGCGTTTTCCCCCAGCAATGCCCCCGCCGCGTGTGAGCCTCAGGCCTAATGCCCGGCAGGGGAGGATAAACGGTTTAAGAAGCCATTTTGCCCAGGCTCTTTAGCGTAGGAGACCGAGGCTCCGGAGCGGGTTCCCTGGGCGGCTTCTTAAACCGTTTATCCTCCCCTGCCGGAGCTTTTGGCGGGAATGCATGGCTCACGCACGGCGGCGGGGGTGTTTTTCCAAAAGATGCTCCACCGTTTTCGCATTTTCTCCAAAATGTCTATTGAAACAATCCGGGCAATACATACACATTTAATAGACAGGGCGCAGAAGGTGTTTTTTCTTGCGTTGCTGTTGTTTTAACCCTACGTGATATTGAAGGAGAGCGCAGTATGGTTTCATTGAAAAAGCGTGCGGGCAGGCTTCTTGTCTTGCCTTGTCTAATTTTGTTTTGTCTTGTTTTGTCGTCTTGTCCTGCAAGTCCTGACATACCGGTTCCCAGCGTGCGTATCGAAGCGGACGGAGCCACTGTAAACAGGGGCGGTATGCGGCCTTTGCGCGCCGCCACGCAGAACCTGGATCATGTCGAAAACCGTGATGTTTTTGCCTGGACTGTGGCCTCGTCCGAGGCTGACCCGCCCGGTCTTGGCCTTCCCGGTCAGCAAACTTTTGTCAACGCCGAAGGGCATCTGCACGTGTGGCGGGGCGATAGCCGAAGCTACCTTGACGTGCAGGCTACCATGCTGTTCGGCCCCCAGATAGCAAGCGAACCCTTTAGGGTAACCTTAAGCGATCCCAAGGCGGCGGTAGAGGCGATAACGTTTACCCTTGACCCGCCTTCAGTCCACCGGGGCGGCTTTGTTGGAATACAGGCCCAAGTCCACTGGGGGGATGGGCCGGACGGAGATGCCGGCGGCATTCCGCCAACGAATGGGGCCACGGGCATTGTGTTTACCCTTCTTAGCGGACACGAGGAGAACGAGATTATCCTCCCCGGCGGCGGCCTTGACGCGGATCACAACACCGGAATGACCCTTCATGTCTTCCGCGACCAGATGCCGGGCCTTGGCGCAGGCGCTAACGGGCAGGGCATTGTTGTCCGGGCTGCGTCGATCTACGACAACTTTTACATTGACATCCCCATACCCGTTCTACAGCCTGTTGTAACAGGAATAACCGTAACGCCGCCCGTTTTCCGGGAAGGAGCTAACGGCGAGCGGGAGACCGGCGTGTTTCGCGGGGAAGAAAACACCTTTAGCGCTGAAGTGCATGGACTCGGGTATCCCTTTCAGCAGGTCGAGTGGGAAATTGTAACAGGCGCGGGCCACCCGAATTTTGACGAAGGCTCCAGTATTGACAGCTCCGGCACGCTTGTGCTAAACGAGCATTGCCCATCCTTCCGGTCCGGGCTGCCGGTTACGGTGCGGGCGACGTCGAACTTTGTTTTTAACGATGGGGATACCCAAAGCGCCACCGCCGCCGTTACCATTCTGGAGCCGGTAATTACGGGCATCCAGATAGAAGGCGGCGACACGACCATGCAGAGGGACACTACCCGCAGGTTCCAGGCCTCCATTACAAGCCGGGGAAACCCCGCGAACTTTGTTATTGAATGGGAAACGAGGGGAACCAGTACCGACCAGACCGAAGTTACCCGCATGGGCTTTGGTCACACCGGAGACCTCTTTTTGCCGCCCAACGAGGAAGCGCCCAGTTTCACCCTGCGCGCGTATGTGCGGGGTAACTCCGGTATAGCGCACGCTATTACTGTTTTCGCTCCCGATGTGGAAAACATTGTCCCCGGCGACTGGCGGGCGGTGGCTATTGGCGTTGACCATATGTTAGCCCTGAGCTGGAACAACACCATGTACAGCTGGGGAAGAAACCAGTGGGGCAGGCTTGGCGACAGCGCCATCATCCCGCAAGGAGGCATGGACCGTAACGTTAGATGGCCCACAGCGATACCCAATCACCATAACCTGTGGAGGGAAATAAGCGGGGGGAGCCACCACAGCATAGGAATACGGCAGGACGGAACGCTGTGGGCATGGGGAAGCAACCAGCATGGTCAGCTTGGTGTCCGGCCCGGCACGATGGATAACAGCGTGCCAACAATAACGAACATCACCGGCGGCCCACAAGTACAGTCCGCTCCCATGCCCGTAGCGGCGGCCCGCAGGTTTACCTGGATGAGCATTTCGGCGGGCATGGAGCATAACGTGGGCATAAAGGTGGACGGTACGCTGTACTCGTTTGGCCGCAATAATTTCATGCAGTTAGGCCGCGAGCTTGCTCCCTATGACAGCGAAATTCTGGGTACGCCCGGAGAAATCCGCCCCCATTGGGCTCCGGGCAGGATAACGATAGAAGGCGTCCCCGATACCGGCTGGCGGATGGCCGCCGCCGGCGGAGCGCACGGCGCCGCTATCAGGTGGGACGGAAGGCTGTATACGTGGGGAAGGAACAATCATGGACAGGTTGGGCTTGGCGGTACTGTCGGTACAAATCAGGAGTTGCCGGTACAGGTAGTGCATCCGGGGGGCCTAGAATGGGTATATGTTGCGGCGAACGATCTTTCGACCCTTGCTATCGACCGGGCTGGCATTGTGTGGACGTGGGGCAATAATGCCAGTGGCGCCCTTGGGCGTATGAAAAACCTGTTTGGCATGCCGCTTGATAATCCAGAGCATCTTACTAATGGCAACATTCCCGTTCCCGAACCCGGCCCAATGAATCATCCTGTGCTGGGCCGTGTGTGGCGTTCCATCGTTACCTCAAGCGGTTCCCAGCACGCCGCCGCCATAGACGACTTGGGCCACCTGTATACATGGGGCCGCAACCACGTGGGCCAATTGGGATGGGGCATGGCGTACCGTAGGTTTGACACGAGTCCGGCTCCCAATACTGTTAGAGAAGACGGCACTTTTACTATTACGGTACTGCCGGGCAGCTCGGCTGTTGGGGGATTTCTTACCCCTGAAGACCGCGAGATGCTTGCGACACCCCGCCAGCCAATGCCCGATGTCCGGTTTATGACTGCTCTGGCCGGACGCTGGTTTACTATGGCTATTACCGAAGGCGGCGAACTGTGGGGATGGGGTGACAACCGGTGGGGACAGATTGGCAACGGACAGAGCTTTGGCAACCCCAACGGAAATACCCCCGGCAACGCTCCCAACCACGGCCCATTCCCCCCCATTGGCCCAGGATCGGTGGAGTTGGGGCTGCCCCCTGTGCCTGCCCGTCCATCCGGAATCGGTACTTCTGGCGGAAGCGCCAGTCAATCCCAGCTTGAAGCGAACAACCGGGGAGTGTTTTACCCCGTGCAAATATTCAGACCGTAAGGAGCGCGTATGAAGAAGCGTATTGCTATAGCAGCAACTGTTGCCCTGTGCCTCGCCCTTTTCGCGGCGTGCCCGAACAGGATTACCTTTCCTCCGCCCCAGATAGAAATCTTTATTGACGGGCCGGCGGATCATGTTACCCGCGGCGGTTCTTTGCCGCTGCGCGCCCAAGTGCGCAATCTAGAGGGCGTGTTTAAAACGAACACGATAGAGTGGATGATTGTGGAACACGAACGGGACGACGCCATTAACGGGGTGGCCGAGCGGGAAACGTTCATCGAACATACCCCAGGCTACCACACCTCGCGTCTTGTGGTAGACCGCTACGAATCCCCCGCCTATTCCACCTTTACTGTCCGGGCGCGGCTGGCTGAACTGCCGGGCCTGTACGGCACGGTGTCGGTTGTTGTCAGTGACCCCGTCTCTGTTGTGAGCGCTATCCAGATTACCAGCCACACCCCCAGCGTTCACCGCAACGCCACCACCGGCCCGCTTACCGCCCGCATTGATTGGGAAAACGACCTTCCGCCCCTGCGGGGAGACAGTGGCGTGTTCTTTAGAATCGCCAGTGGCGGCTCGCCGGGCACAATCGCTTCTCCGGTTCCCGGAGAGGAACTTCAGGGTTCCATCCTTGTGGGCCCGAATCAGGAGTGGGGGAGCGACGTTCTTACGGTTCAGGCGGTGTCCCATTACGACAATAGCAAGGTTTCGCCTGCCTTCCCCATTAACGTTTTAACGCCCGTGGTGCAGGCGATAACCATAATCCCGGCGGCCCGTGTCATTGAAGACGGGGGCTTATTCCGGGACGAGTATAACCTGTTTACCGCCGAGGTTACGGGCCTTGGCAACCCCCCTAACGACATTGTGTGGTCTGCCTCCACGCTGGCGGAGGTTGAATTTAACCCCGATGTTCCCGGCGAGCTTGCCATTGGAGCCAACGCCCCAACCAGCGTTGCTGTCGCGGTAACGGCAGCCGCCGCCCCGCAGTTCGGCTCGGCATACGCAACGAGTTCCTTTCCTATTCTGCATCCCGTGATAACCGAGGTGGTGATATCCGGGCCCGACAGGGTAGAGCGGGGACAGACGGAAACCTTTACCGCCGTAGCCAATGGCCGGGGCAACCCCAGCGCCGCCGACATGGCTCATATATACTGGTCGATCCCGACTCCGGGCACAAACCACCAAACCAGAGTTACCCCCGGCTGGGGCGGCGCGGGCGGCACGCTTACCGTGTCGGCGAATGAGTTTTTGGGCAAAATCCGTGTGCGGGCAACCAGCGGCGTAAGCCCCAAGACGCTGGCTAACCACTATGTTGATATTGACGGGGCCATTTCCACTGACGGCTGGCGGGCGGTCAGCGTGGGCGAATACCATGTCTTGGCCCTTACCGCCGACCACCGGCTCTTTAGCTGGGGCAGGCGCACCGGGGGCATCTTGGGCCAAGGTCAGGCGGCGGGGGCAGACCTTACCAGCCCTCAGCGAATCGCAACCCCCGCTCACAACTGGCGGATGGTCAGCGCGGGCTCCAGCCACAATATCGCCATAACGGACGATAACCGCCTGTTCGGCTGGGGCAGCAACAGCGAAGGCCAGCTCGGACGCCCGCCCACATCGGCGGCTGAAGCCATACCCGGCAACATTGTAGGGGCGGTTGGCCACTTCTGGATAAACGCGGACGCGGGCCCCCGGCACACGGTGGGCGTAAAGGAGATGGGCACGCTGTACACCTTCGGGGCCAACGAGGCCACGCTGATAGGCCGGCAGCACGTTAACCAAGAGGGAGCGGGCCTTGACGGCGAAGACCGCCCCCACTGGCAGCCGGGCAGGGTGCAGGTGCTTGGCCTTCCCGACTACGGCTGGAGAATCGCCAGCGCGGGCACAGACCACTCGGCGGCTATCCGTGTAGACGGCAGCCTGTGGGTATGGGGCCGCAACGAGTGGGGCCAGCTTGGCCTTGGCCGGGGCAACTCAGGTCTTTCGACCCGTCCGGTACGGATACACCACCCGCAGGCCGCCAGAGGCACCCGCTGGGAGTCGGTAAACGCCGGCGACCGGTTTACGATTGCCATAGACAGCGCGGGCCAATTGTGGGTGTGGGGCCGCAACGAACTGGGCCAGCTTGGGCAGAGCAGCCCCCTGCACGAGGAAGCGCCAGTAACACCGTATCAGGGACAGGGCGCTGGAAACCGCTGGAATTACATAAACAGCATGACAAACCACTCTGTCGTTATGAGCCGCGAAGGCCGCCTGTTTGTGTTTGGCAGTAACGCCCTTGGCCAGTTTGGCAATGGGTTTGCCGTTGCCGACCACGTACCGGGGATCATGATGGTGTCCGTAATGGAAGACCGCAGTTTCCTGTTCGCCAATGTCGGAGGCCGCTCCAGCATGGCGGTTGACGCTAGCGGTATGCTGTATGCGTGGGGGGACAACGAGTTCCACCAGCTCGGTCTTGGCACAAGACGCATGGGCAAAGATGCCCTGCCACCCAGTCTTAACCTGCCCGAAGAAGTCAACGTAGACCGCTACTTTGAACCTACGCCCCAGCAGGTGGGGCTGCCGCCGGCTAACTAGGCGGCTGGAGAGCGGCTGGTGGTTTGGGTTTCGCCCGGACTACCAGCCGTTTTTTTTGCTTTGCTAGGGGGAAGATCGCCAGCCTCCCATTTTCCTTGAAAATTTTGGTTGCCAATTACGGAGTATCGTATATACTATAGAGAGACTCAACTATTTTGACAGGAGAAACAATTGAAGATTCTTATGGCAGCCAGCGAAGCCTTCCCCTATGCAAAGAACGGGGGGCTTGCGGATATGGTGTCGGCGCTTTCACTGGCCCTTGCGAAACAGGGGCACGAGATACGCATGGTTCTCCCAAGGTATTACGTCATTAACAGAGCGGAACTGAAATTGGAGGCTCTGGAAGGCCCTATGGGAGTTCCTGCCGGCGGCACGGAAGAGTGGAGCGAGGTTTGCACGGGCCTGCTTCCGGGAAGCCCTCCGGAAAACCCCGTCCGTGTTTACTTTATAGACCACGAAAATTTCTTCGGCAGGGACGGCATTTACGGCGTCCCCGCAGAGCCGGATTTTCTTGACAACCCCCGGCGCTTTACCTTCTTTTGCCGCGCGGTGTTCCAGCTTTGCAAGAAGCTAAACTGGTATCCCGATGTGCTTCACGCCCACGACTGGCCGGGGGCCCTTATTCCAGTCTTTCTTAAATTCGAAGAAAGACAAAAGAAATTCGCAAAGACCGTTTCGGCGCTGACCATCCACAACTTGGGGTATCAGGGCATCTACGGCAAGGAAAACTTTTACCATACCGGCCTTGGCTGGGATGTGTTTTACAACGGCGGCTTCGAGGACTGGAACATGATGAACCTCCTTAAAGCCGGAATCTGCTCGGCGGACATCCTGAACACCGTGTCCCCCAACTACGCGCGGGAGACGCAAACCAGCGCCTACGGCTGCAGACTAGACGGAATACTCCGTGACCGGGCCGCCGACTACCGGGGTATCCTTAACGGCATAGACACCGAAATATGGAACCCCCAAAACGACCCCGCCATCCCCATGCCCTACAGCGCGCAAGACATGACCGGAAAAGCCAGGGCCAAGGAACTGCTTCAACAGGAGTTTGGCCTTCCTCCATCCCCGGATACCCCGGTAATAGGCTTTATTTCCCGGCTTGTTGGCCAGAAAGGGGTGGGGGAGCTTTTCGGGCCGGCCTACGGTTCAGCCTACCCCATCTGCCGGGATATGAACCTCCAGTTTGTCGTTCTTGGAACCGGGGAAGCGTGGTGCGAAAACGAAATCCGCAGCCTTGCGGGTAAGCTCTCCAACTTCAAGGCCAAGATAACCCATAACGAAGCGCTAAGCCACCTTATAGAAGCCGGAAGCGACTTTTTCCTTATGCCCAGCCGCTACGAGCCGTCCGGTCTTAACCAGATGTATTCGCTTGCCTACGGCACAATTCCCATCGTGCGAAACACCGGAGGGCTTGCCGACACGGTAGAAAACTTTGACCCCCAGACAGGCGGCGGCACGGGCTTCATGTTCGACGACCTGACCCCGCAGGCGATCTACAACACCGTGGCGTGGGCTGTCGGGGCATACCACAACCGCCGCCCCCAGATAGAGGCCATGCGGAAGCGGGGCATGGAAAAGGATTTTTCGTGGGACAATTCCGCTAAAAAATACATCGAAATGTACGAAGACGCATTGAAAAAAATCCGGAAATGATGTAAGAAAGTAGGTGGTGACGGAGGATATGTATCTGTATGGGATTTTTCAATTTTGATATTGGCGCGGTAGAAGAACACGTATCGAGCAATTTGCGGGTCTTTATTTTTATGGCGGCGGGGCTTGTCTTTTTCGTGGGTCTTATCGCCGCGGCGGTGTTCTTTTTCAGCGTCCGCGGGGCGGAACAAACGATGGTTCCCAATGTTCAGGGCAAAGAGTTAACCGCCGCCCTTCTGGAGCTTCAGGCGAAGGAACTGTACCCCAGAATCCAGCTTCGCCACACCCAGACTTCTGCCGACAGGGGTCTTATTCTGGAACAGTCCCCCGCTCCGGGAGCCATTACAAGGGCGGGCCGCAGAATCCAGCTTGTGATAAGCCTTGGGGCGATGCTCAACACGGTCGAAAATTTTGTTGGACGGAATTTGGAAGATGTCCGCATGGACATTCAGATGATATCCCTGGCCCAAGGCGTTACCAACGGGCTTACTCCGGCACAGCAGCTCCTTACCATACGGGAACCTGTGATGTACGAGTTTTCCCCTCAGCCGGCGGGGACGGTGTTACAGCAAAGGCCGGAGCCGGGCACGGCGATTTCCGGCCCTACCATGCTGGAACTGGTGGTAAGCCGGGGGCTTGAACACACGATGATCCGTCTGCCGAACCTTGTGGGTTTGAGCATCGCCGACACTCTGGAACAGATAGGCCGCACTGGCATTGATTTTGAGTTCTCCATGCGTCCGCTGGGGGCCGGGGAAATGCCCGGAACGGTTGTGGCCCAAACCCCCGCTGGCGACACCCTTGCCAGCCTGAATACCCGTATCGCCATTACCGTGGTTCCCCCCGCCGGGATCGCCGCAGGCGAGGTCTTTGATCTTTTCAGGTTTGGCATGGCCCCGAACCCGCACCCGCTGTTGACACGGCTGGACGCCATACTTCCCAACGGCGACCGCCAGCGGATTCTGACGGTGCAGTACGCGGGGGGGCCGCTGTCGGTTCCCTACCAGCTTCCGGTGGGATCGGTGCTGGTGCTTTATATGCTTAACCGGGAGATACACCGGGAAACGGTCTTGAATTAGCCGCGCGCGCACCAATTCGCCCAGTTGACAAACATGAGAAATAATGGTTTATTTGTACGGAAAGGATTACTATACCAAACTGAAAGGACTACTTTACCGGAAAAGCTAATGCGCCATTCGTGTTTGGGTACGCAAGAAAGGTATTCGCTGTGGAAAATATGAGAGCTACTGGGATTAAAAAATACCTGCCGAACATTGCAACTATCACTCGCCTTTTCGGCTCCTTTTCGCTTCTATTTCTGATGAATTTGGAAAGAGACATTGGCCCATTCAAGGCAGTTCCCTGGGTTTGGCTGATCGTGTACATCTTTTTTGTGTTGACAGATTCCGTTGACGGCATGATTGCCCGAAAATTCAACGCAAAGAGCGACCTCGGCGCTGCTTTGGACGCCCTTGGCGACACTGCCCTGCTGGTAATCGGCGCGGCAACCGTCTTTGTCGTATTCGCGTCCGATAACCTTACTGACTTCCAAACACGCCTTTACATCGGCCTGTTGATTTTCTGCGCCGTCAATAAGCTAGGCATGAACCTTGTTTCAAAATTTTTCTTTGGTATTGCCAATATGCTGCACTCTTACCCGCAAAAGGCTTTTGCCGTGGGCTGTTACATCGGGGTAGGGTTCTGGGCATTCCTTCGTGATGTACCGTGGTGGTCTATAGTTATCCTTGTTGCGTTAAACCTGTACGCCGCCATAGACGAGATTGTCTACTGTTCCCGGGCCGCCAAGTACAATGTTGATTTTAAGGGCCACCTGTTCGAGAAATACGAACTACGGAAATAGGCGGCATTTTAACTTGTTGTTGACACTTTTTGGTGAAAAGTCATTGACTTGTTCTCTTAGTTAAAGTATACTCCTCCTATTCGTACCACTCATAAGGGTGGGCAAATCTTGTGTGGTTATCTGCCAAAGAAGGCAAGAATCACTAAGGAGGAGTTCTTTATGAAGAACTTGATCAAACTTTTCGGGATTATCGCACTGGTGGCGATAATCGGATTTTCGATGACGAGTTGTATGACCGTCAGCTCCATTGGCGGCACAGTTGATGCTCACGGGCTTATTTCCGGGGCCAGCGCAGCTGCAGAAGGCGCCACAGAGATAGCGTCATTCAATGTTTTCCTTGGGCTTTTTACTGCCGGATACGCTGAGTATGCCGCTGCGGTAAGGGCAGCCATTGATCAGGGGAGCCAAATTAGCTCGATAACAACTTGGTTTATTTTCTTCACGAGAACCACAGCATTTGCGAGATAAGTTGTTACAGCTCTAGTCTTAGAAACCGTACGGTCAGGCGTTTGCCGGGCTGTGCGGTTTTTTAAATTCCCCCGCCGCGCATGAGCATTTCCGCCAAAAGCCCCGGCAGGGGAGGAGAGTCAGGTTTAAGAATCCCGCATGGGGAACCCGCTCCGGAGCCACGGTCTCCTACGCGGAGAGGCCATGCAAATGGCTTCTTAAACCTGACTCTCCTCCCCTGCCGGGGCTTTTGGCGGAAATGCTCATGCGCGGCGGGGGCATTGCTGGGGGGCTCCGCAGAGCATTAGCCCCCGGCCTTCCCGGCGGAACCGGGAAGGCTGTGCGAGGCGGGGCGGGGTTAGGGGCCTACTGGCGCGACCAGCCGCCGCCGGGGCCGGGGGTGAAGATGAATGTACCCCCCTGCCGGAAGCCGCCACCTTGGGTTTGGCTGTTGTACATTAACAAGAAAGCCTGTCCATGCGTACCCATAGTAGGATGGGTGATCCAGGACTGGTAAATTTCTACGCCGTTGCCAATGGTAATACTTGTCAGGGCGTTATTTCCAAATGCCCAATCGTCGATGGTGGTAACGGTTGGGGGTATGATAATGCTGGTAAGCCGGTTATCCGAAAATGCCTCTGTGCTGATTTCGGTAATGCCAGAACCAATGGTTACGCTGGTCAGGTGATTGTTATCAAATGCCTGAGCCCCGATGTTAATAACGCTGTCGGGGATGTCAACGCTGGCTAGGTGATTCTCCCGAAATGCCCCCCATCCAATGCTGGTAACGGTGTCCAGAAGTATTAGGCTAGTCAGCGGGGCGTTAATGGCTCCGGGGCCAAAAAGGGTGGAGTTCCCCCGATTTTTTGGACAGTGAATTAAGCCGCTAAATTATTTGTTAATGCTAAAGGTGTAGCATATCCGATTGCCGAATGTCTACGGCGTCTGTTGTAATACATTTCGATGTA
>WQUW01000013.1 GCA_009781915.1 Treponema sp.
CAGGGGAGGATATACGGTTTAAGAAGCCATTTGCCCAGGCTCTTTAGCGTAGGAGACCGTGGCTCCGGAGCGGGTTCCCTGGGCGGCTTCTTAAACCGTATATCCTCCCCTGCCGGAGCTTTTAGCGGGAATGTTCATCTCATGCGCGGCGGGGGGGAAGCCGCAACCTGCCAACATTGATATAATACAACCATGCAAACCGAAAAAGCGTACTATCACCACACTTCCGCCGAACCATTCAGCGCCGCGATTGTCGAACTGAGGCCCGCCGCAGACGGCGCTGCCCACGTCATTCTGGACAAGACGCTGTTTTACCCCGAAGGCGGGGGCCAGCCATCAGACCGGGGAACCATCAACGGCGTTTCCCTTCTGGGCGTGCGGGAAAAAGACGGGGAAATTGTTCACGTCGTTAGCGCCGAAGACTCAAGCCTGTTAGCGCCCGGCCCGGCAGAACTGGTTCTGGACAGCCGCCGCCGCAGGGATATTACCGTTCAGCACACGGGCCAGCACCTGCTTTCCGGAACCATATTTCGCATGACCGGAGCGCACACGGTTTCCATGCATCTGGGAGACGAAACCTGCACCATTGACGTAGAGGCGGCGGAAATGAGCGAGGAGCTTCTTACTTCCATAGAGGAAGCCGTGGCAGATACCATTGAAGAAAACCTTCCCGTGATTGTTCACCTGTGCCCGCCGGAAGATATTTCTTCCCTTCCCCTGCGGAAATTCCCTCCCAAGGGAGAGGACGTAATCCGTGTGATAGAAATTCAAGCGCTGGATTTTTCCCCCTGCTGCGGAACCCATCTCGCATCGACCGCCCAGATAGGCATACTCCGCATTCTGGGCGCTGAAAAGTACAAGGGCATGACCCGCATCACCTTTATCGCCGGACGCCGAGCCCTGCTGGACAGCCGTCGCCTCAGGCAGAATGCCGGCGTTATTTCACGGGCCCTTAGCGCGCCGGTAAACGAAACCGGCAAGGCCGTTCTTGAGTTTCTGGAAAAAACCGCCGTCATGGAAAAACGGCTCAAAGCCCTGCACGAAGAGTCCATACGGGCAAAGGCCGGGGCTCTGGCCGATAAGGCCAATAAAGCCGCGGGAGCCGGCGGCCCGGTGATCGTTGTCGAGTCTTACGCCGAGATAGACATTGACGAAGCGCTTTGCATCGGCAAGGCCGCCCAAAAAGAAACAGAGGCGGTATTGGTTCTGGCCTCAGAGCGGGAATACAAGTTCGTAACCTTCTGCTCCGTCCGGGGGTTTGATCTGCGTCCCCTTATTAGAGAAACGTTTGAGGCACAGGGCGGACGGGGCGGGGGCGGCCCCTCGTTTTTTCAGGGAAGTTTTGGGACAAAAGAGGCTTTGGACGCTTTTCTTCTGGCGCTGAAAAAATAGCATTTATCGAAACACAGGGAAACAACACAGGAGAACATCAATGGTTGCGCTGCTTCGGAAAAAAAGCGCCGCTGGAAAACTGGCATTATTTGCGTGCGCTGTACTGACAGCGTGCGCGTTGGTTGGCTGCGGTACATTGCGTTACCCGCCGCGGATACCTTCGACCCTGACGATTCTTGACGACTTGGAAGCGCAAGAAAGAATTATGCTGGTTTTCGCAAAGGCGTATCCGGAAAAAATCAGCGATGTAGCGTTTATCGACAATGACTGGACAATGCTGGTTAACGGCGTACGTTTTTTCTTTGCGAACGGACGGTTCTTGCCAGAAGAACTGCGTGGGCGGTGGGCGGAGTTCCACCCCTATGATTTTTACGTGTATCCCTGGATTGGCACGCCCAGAGAACGGCGGGCTATGATCAGAAACCCCGTCTTTTCCATTGGCTCGTCTTTTTTGTTTGACACACTGTACGATTCGCCGGAGGAAGACGCCAGCTTGGAACAGCAGGTGAAATATTATTTTTTCGATGTCAAGCTGCTGGTTAACCGCCATATCGAGCCTTTGCTGGATCGCGTGCAAGAGCGCATCCGCATTGCCGCCAAGACCGATTTATGCGTCAAGGAATGGCTCTCCGACTTGCGGGGCTACGGCTGGTACTGGCGCAATATAGCCGGAACCTATCGCCGCAGCCTTCACTCCTATGGCATTGCCATTGACCTATTGCCCATAGATTTAAGGGGCCGCCAGTCCTATTGGCGGTGGGACACCAGCCGCAGGATAAACATTGATAATTATTATATGCCGCCAGAAGCGGTAGTTATGGCTTTTGAAGCTTACGGTTTTATTTGGGGCGGCAACTGGAGCTTGATTGACACGATGCACTTTGAATACAGGCCGGAAATACTTCTGTTAAATAATTTTGTCATAGAGCATTTAAGCAGGTAGGATGTGTGTAATTCCGGGCCTCAAAAACCCCTTGCACAGATAAACTAAAAAATCCTCAGGATTTCTTAAAATACTTCCCAAATGTGTCTCTTATCATTCCATAAGCGACAGCGTTATCGCCAGTGGACGTTTGTGCAAAAAGGAAAAGCACGATAATAATGATCACATTTAAAGGGGATTTCCCTAAGAAGGGCCAGCAGAAAATGAAAGAAACAACAAAAGGAATAAGCATTAGGAGCTTGTTTTCAAAAAACTTAAAGCGATTGCGTACTGTTGCGAACATGTCACAACTAGCCTTGGCGGAAAATGCCGGGCTAACGCATAACTTTATAAACGATATTGAAAACGGGAAAAAATGGGTGTCGGCTGAGACGATAGGAAAACTTGCGTTCGCTCTTAAAGCTGAACCCTATCAGTTTTTTATCTCTGAAGCGAAATGGAACGATCAGGGAGCGGAAATCTTTTCCCTTTACCTGGACGACTTTACCGACTCTATCGCAAAGATGGTAAAGGATTATCGTTACCGGTATCTTGCGGAAGATTCTGAAGATTGAATCAGGGCTGCGACAACAGAGCCTTGAATTCTTTTTCGTCCAGAGTTTCTTTTTCCAATAGCGCTGACGCTACATTGTCCAGAGTTTTGCGCTGGCCTTCCAGGAGGAGCTTTGCTTTGGTGTACTCGGTTTCGATAATGCGGGCGATCTCTTCATCGACATACTGCTGGGTGCTTTCGGCGTATTCGCGCTGAAAAGCCGGTTCGTTCCTTTCCTGTCCGGTCGTACTCATGCCCCGCGATGTAAGGGCCACATTGCGGAAGCGGTCGGACATACCGTAGTCGGTGATCATCTTGCGGGCTATGTCAGTGGCTCTGGTGATGTCATTTGACGCTCCGGTAGAATATTCGCCGGAGACCAATTCTTCGGCAATGCGCCCGCCAAGCAGAATGTCTATCTGCCCCAAAAGATCGGATTTTTTGATTTTGTAGCGGTCTTCAACAGGGAGCTGTAACATATACCCCAGAGCAAGGCCGCGGGGAATAATCGAAATCTTTGTAACAGGGTCTGCGTTAGGCGTGAAAGCGGCGACTATAGCATGACCTGCTTCGTGGTAAGCGGTAAGCTTTCTGTCTTCCGGCTTTTGAACACGGGTCTTTTTCTGCAGGCCCGCTATAATTTTTTCTATCGCTTCGCCAAAGTCAGCCTGAACAACGATTCTCCGCCCTGCCCTGACAGCCAGAAGCGCCGCCTCGTTTACAATGTTTGCCAAGTCCGCTCCGGAAAAGCCGGATGTTACACGGGCGACAGCCTCCATATCTACAGCGGGGTCAAGCTTTACCGGCTTGGAATGAATCAGCAAAATCGCTTCACGGCCCTTTAAGTCTGGCCTGTCCACCAAGACCTGCCGGTCAAAGCGTCCGGGCCGTAACAGCGCCGGGTCAAGCACGTCCAGACGGTTTGTGGCGGCAAGGATAATAAGCCCGGATGTAGCGTCAAAGCCGTCCATTTCGACAAGGAGCTGGTTTAAGGTCTGCTCCCGCTCGTCGTTGCCCCCGACTATGTTGTTAGCCCTGCTCTTGCCTATGGCGTCAAGCTCGTCAATAAAAATGATGCCCCCGCCCTTTTCCCTGGCCTGCTTAAAAAGGTCTCGCACACGGGCGGCCCCAACGCCCACAAACATCTCGACAAACTCAGCGCCGGAAATCCTAAAGAACGAAACCCCGGCCTCCCCCGCCGCCGCTCGCGCAAGAAGCGTTTTCCCCGTTCCGGGCGGACCCACGAGCAAAACCCCTTTAGGAATTTTGCCGCCTATGTCCGTATACTTCCGGGAGTTTTTAAGGAAGTCCACCACTTCCATGAGTTCTTCCTTGGCCTCGTCCACCCCGGCAACATCGGCAAAGCGGGTAGCGATGTCGCCTTCGGCAACAACAACTGCCTTGTTCTGCCCCACGGAAAGAACATTGCCGCCCATGCTTCCAAGGCGCCTTATAAGGAAGCGCCAAATAAAAATAAAAAACGCTATGGGCAGAACCCAGCTAAATACAAGGTTAAGAAGCGTCATCCGCCCACGGGAAACAGCGTAATAGGACACGCCCATTTCGTCCATAAGCCTGATTAAATCGGGGTGATTAATGGCTACTGTCCGGAACATTGTGTCGTAGGCCGCATTCAGTTGGGGGGCCCTGAACATCGCGCCTCTGGCCCGTTCGGGGCGCTGGGGCGAGGTAAATCCGGTAAAGTAATTGTCGGAAAGCTCTACCCGCCTGATTTCCCCGCTGGCAATTCTGACTTTGAACTCGGAAAAATCAATGGTGGGATTTGCCCGGCGAGCCAGCGCATGGTTAAAAAGGCTTAATCCCATGATAAGGACAAGGACATACATAAGGGAAAATTTCCAGTTCTTGAAAGGGCCAAGGTCTGGAAGTTTTGGGCCGCCTTCTCCCCAAAACGGAAACTGGGGGCCGGAACCCTTTTGCTTATTGGATTGAGGGTCTTTGGGCCCATCATCGATCATACTATTACTATCCATAAATGCAGGTATATTTGCAAGCCCTGAAAGCTTAAAAAAAGGAGCGATGTTGCTCGCTTCCCGCCTATTGCAAAATTACCTGAACTGTGAAAAACTGTTCTCTAAACGAGGCGAATTCCGCTTGAAAAGCGGGGTCGTGACAAGGAGAGTACCCCATGAAAAAAATGATAGTAACGTTTGCCGTGTTTGCGTGCGTGTTTTTACTGGCAACGTGCCACTCGATGGGCCGCCGTGTAACTGACGGCGTTTTTGAAGGCGCAAGCATCGGTTTTGGCGGAGAGTTACGGCTTTCTGTTACGATAACCAACGGAGAGATTGCGGATGTGGTGTTGATTTCCGACCGTGAATCATACGCTGTCATGTCAAGGACATTCCCTTTGCTCCGCCAGCGCATCATGGAAGCGCGGTCGCCCGTTGTTGACAGCGTTACCGGCGCTACTATTACGTCTTTCGCGGTAAAGGCGGCGGTTGCGGACGCAAGCAGGCAGGCCGGTATTGATGTTGGCCCAATCACCTTCGCCACAAGGGGCCCAGCGCCCGCGCAACTGGCACGGCCTCCCGTACAAACCGGCATCGTTGTCGTGGGAGGCGGGCCCGCCGGACTTGCCGCCGCAATCGAAGCCAGACAGTCGGGCGCGGAAGACATCATCCTGATAGAAAAGCTCGATGTTCTTGGCGGCAGCGGGAAACACAACATGAATTTTTCCGAAATCATCAATTCGCAGGCGCAGCTTGCCAATGGCAGATCGGAACCGCTTGAAACCTTCATGGCTCACATTGCCGGACGGGAGATAGTGCCTGAGCGCATACCGGTATGGGCGCAGGGAGCCGCCGAGGCTGATGCGTGGCTTAGGGGCATTGGCGTACAACTGAACTATAACTGGGGCAGGTTTAACCTCAAAGCCGAGGCCGATGTGTATGCCGGGGATCATATGATGTCCGGCATGGAGGCGGAACTGCGCAGGTTAGGCGTTGACATACGCACTGGCACTAAAGGCATTGATTTGATTATGGAAGGCGGAGCGGTTACCGGTGTTGTTGTGGAAGACAGGCATGGCAGGTACAATATCATGGCTGGCGCGGTTATTCTGGCGACAGGCGGGTTCGCGGCAAACCGGGAACTGCTGGCACGGCATATGCCCGGTACTGAAGCTCTGGCAACCACTAACCCGCGGCACGCTGTGGGCCACTTCATACCGTTGTTTGAAGAATACGGGTTCTGGATGGAAAGGATGAACGGGCTGGTTATGTCCGCTCCGGTATTGAGCGTAAACCGCACACTGACCGGAAGCATAGGAGCCAGCCCCGGATTCATTTACGTCAACGAAAACGGCGAGCGCTTTGTAAGCGAAACTACCGGGGGGCTGACCCTTGCGCACAGATTCCGGGAACAGCCAAACGGCAGGGTGTTTTATATCTACGACCAGAATATGTTTGACGAGGACTACGCTGGTTCCCGCCGCTTGGTGGGGCAATACCGGGCCGGCTACCATGTAAGCGCCGCCACGCTGGAAGAATTGGCGGCAAGGCTTGGCATTAATGGGGCAAACCTTGCCGCCGCCGTCGAAGCTTTTAATAGAGCCGTTGACGGGTATTCAAGCGATCCCTTCCGCGCGACTGCCTTTACAAGAAGGTTCGGGGAACGGGGGCCGTTCTACGGCGTACAGGTAACAAGCGCGGTTCACATGACCCGCGGCGGTGTAGTGCCTGACGAAAGAGCCCGTGTGCTTATGGCTGACGGCTCTGTGGTGCGAGGATTGTTTGCCGCAGGCGAAGTAACCGCCACGCTCGGCAATTTTTCCGCCGCCGTAATCTTCGGCAGGGTCGCCGGAAGGGAAGCGGCGTTTTCTATCGCCCAATAAAAAACCTGAGCCACGGCATCTGCCTTCTGGCTCAGGTTACGAAGAATGGCTCTGAATCACTTGATTCGAAATCACTTGATACGGATCAAGTGGGTTTAACCGCCGACCGGCGGTGTAGTAAAGCCTATCAGAGCTCGCAATCTTCCTCGTCAATAACCGGCGCGGGCGGCGGCGGCGTTTCCACGGTAACGGGCGCTTGCTCGGCGGGGGTTTCCGCGTAAACGGTAAACGACAGCAAAGCAAAGAGCACAAGGGCAAGCAAGAATAATCTCTTCATACTGTTACTCCTCTTACATAAAAGTTGTAGTAATAAAAGCCATGGTATAATACATTTGGAACAAAATCAATAGGGCGGCTTACAGTGCGCTAAAACCCCGTCTCCAGGGAAAACTCGTAGCGCACCCTTTCCGCCAACGCCTCGTATGCCCGCCGGCGCGCGACATCGGCGCTCATGGCGGCCTGTTGCCCTGCCTCGGCATTGAACGTAAAAAGCGTTCCGGCAGGGCTTGTTATTACGGCCTGTACGCGCGGGAAATAGAAAATGCCAAGGTCACGGACTTGGCGGCCCTCGTCCACCGTTACCACACACACTGCGGCGGCGGCGGCTCTGTTGCTGGTTACGGGGAACCCAAGGGCGGCAAAACTTTGCGAAAACGCCCCCTGCATCCTAGACTCGAAATCTACGGGGATGTCCAGAAACACTGGCGCTCCGCCGCGCGCATTGGCGGCCCTTGCCGGAAGCGTGGACAGCATGGTCTGCACACCGGCAAATTCGGTGTTCATCCTTGCGGGCTGTAAAAGCTGGCCCATGCCCTGCGCCCCTTGAAATTCGGGCGAGCGGGCAAAATCTTGCGCCGCAGTATAGCGAAGGGCTCTTCTAAAAGGGTCGGCTTCGCTTTCGGCCGCTTCGAAAAGGCTTGCAAGGGTCTGGGCTTGCTGTCTAAAGCGCGGGCCGTATACCTGCCATGCCTCGGTGCGGTTTATGTAGGCCACGGCGATCCATTCCCGGTGATGCCTGTCAAAAAAGGCATCGGGGCTGTGGCGTACACCAAAAAGCTGCATCTGCGCCTGCACGAAGGTTTCCGCCTCGATTTCGGTTCTTGTCCCTGCCGTACCATCCTGTTCCCAATATTGTTCCAGTATGACCACACGGGACACTACCTCGCTGTTAAGGAACCGTGCGATTGCGGCGGTGGCATCGGCCTCGGCTGCGGCCCTTGTCGCGCCCCTGCCCTGCTGGGCGATAAACTCGCCATCGGGAAACGCCTCGCTCATGGCAGCAGAGGAGGCGGCCCAATGCGGCGGAGCAGAGGGGCCCCCGGCACAGGCAGCTAGGGTTAGGTGTACAGTTATGGCAAGGGCAAAAAACGGTAAAAGTTTTGTAGATATTGTCATTGAAATTTACTCCTGTATTTTCTGTATGGGTCAAAGGAAGCACAGGGCTAGTTTAGCGCTAACCCTGAGCCTCGTAAAGTTGTGAACGTTTTAATGCGCGCCTGGTGTTGGTATAAAGGCCAAAGCAATGATTCCCGCAAGTACAGCTCCCAATCCTATCGCCGTCCATGTCTGTCTCCGTCTCTGATCTTCCCGCATTCCCGCCATATCCGCCCCAGCGCCCCCTACCCATGCTGTCTGAAAGAGAGAGGTGGTAAGGAGGAAACTGTATGTACCCGCCTGTCTGCCGTTTTGGGCATAAGTGGCCGCAAATTCATCGAAGCCCCTGAAGCCTTCCCGCCATTCGAGCCGGGTACCGCCCCCTTGAGTTCCTACCCTGACCTGCCAACGTTCATTTTGCCCATACCGAAAGGGATTCCCATCCATAGCAACATTTGCTCCTATGGTTATGTTAATTTCGTCTGCGACTGACAGCAGACGCTGATCGGCGGTAGCGTCCGGGCGAGGACTAAAATTGTCAAATCTTCTTTCGTCCCAGAACGCTCTGGCGCCAATTGAACTAACGCTGGCGGGGACAGTAATATGCGTCAAGTGGTTGCCCCTAAACGCATCATCGCCAATTTGCGTAACGCTATAGGGGATGGTTATGCGGCTAAACCTGTTGTTCCCCCATTGCCGTGCGTCAAACGCTCCATTGCCGATAGTGGTAACCGGATCGCCCCAAATGTTGGCCGGAATAACCAAGACCGGGACGCTGGCGTTTCTGGCGGCAGTGTTCGTAAAACCATGTACCGTGTTCCTTGAAAACCTGAACAGATCGTTTCTGTCAACTTCCGCTTGGGTAATGGTGCGAACCTGTAGAACACCGTTCCTGGCCGCAGTTTCCGCATTTACGCCGTTCACGGTTACAACCCTTACGGTCATGCCTTCATCGGTTATCGCATGGGCGTTTACGTTCTGGAAGGTAAGTGTCCTTCTGTCGCTGGCGTTTACATTGATGCTGCCGCCTGTTGTTCTTTGCCAAAAGCCCGATGATTGCAATGTCTGCCTGCCTATCACCTGTCCATGGGCGTTCACCAGCTCAAAGACAACGGCGAAATTGCTGGTTCGCCGGGCGTTCACGTTTGTGCCGGTTACTGTTCCCTGGTTGGGCCAGTTGGCAAAGCCCCATGCCTGCGCCCTGCCCGTGGCTCTAAGCCCTTCTTGCACCGTATTCAGCACCTGTTCTATCGAGCCCGCCCAAATATCACTGCCGTGAAGGTGTGTCGTTATGCTTAAGTTTACGGTGTTGTTGGCCCAGTTAATCTGGCCTTGCTGAATGTCGGTGGTGTAAAACAGCGTGAAGGGCATGGAGTTCTCCCTGCGGAAATCGTCAAAGAAACGCTCGGTTTCCGTCAGACGTTCCGCCCATGCCGCCCGCCATGCGATTTCTTGTAACACATCACCGCCGATACCCCCGGTCTGTATGTTTGCCGCAAGGACGTTCTGCCGGGTAATGGCCTCGGCAAGCTGCGGGTTAAAGGCTCCGGCTTGGGCTGCAAGGAGCATCGCCTCGACCTCGTTCCCGCGATCTTGGGCCACTATGCTTCTGGCAAGCGCTGTTTCCGCCCGAACCTCGTTGTCCGTTGCCGCAAGCGTAAGGTTTTGCATTGCGGCTGTCGTAAGCGTTATTCCCATCTGTGTAAGCAAGTCTGCCGATGCCCTGCGTATGCCGGTAAAGTTATCCATTTCCGCAACAGTGGGTGTGCCGGAAAAAGAAGCCCGAATGTCCCCGACTGCGCGCGCTCCCACTACCCGTAACTGCATGGCATGACCGGTGGCTGTGGCGGTAATTTCGCCCATAAGGAAGTAGTCTGCGCCGGCGATTTCCCCAAGGCGGCCAAAGTCCGCAGATGGACTGTAAATGCCGCTTTCAATTTCCATAAGGACGGCGGGCAGACCGGCGCGATCCAGCACATTCATGGCCGAAAAGTTGCGGAAATTGGCAAGAAGCTCGCCCTGCACCAGCGAAGGCAGATATTCCTGCCCGGCAGGCAGCCCACGCCCTTCCAGGGGCATTATGGCAATGCGTGTTCCCCGGCCCCCTTCGCCGACAAAGGGCGCTGGCGTGGAGGGGGCGGCGGCGAACCCCGCCGGACCGCCCTGCCCCCTTGACCCTGATGTGCTGGCACAGCCAGTCAAGGAGACTGATCCTAGCAACATAGAGACGCACATAATTACGGCTGTAAAGGACGAAAAAGCGCCTTTTACCCACCTAAAACGAACAAATTTGCGGAATACACTATTTTTCATGTTAAACTCCTTTCCTCTGAATTTATTTATTTACCCATACGGGCATTTTTTTCATTGCAATATTGGATTTAGGGGAAAAACCAGCAGAAAGCCGGTTTTTCCAGCACCAATACCGCTCTTTCTTAAATTGCCTTTTGAATATCAGCAATTTATACTTCATCACCTCATCTAGTTTATTAGGGATAATCAATATCCCCATTAGGTGCTTTGCACCGCATAATTCTATTCAGCCCATTTATTTCACCAATAATCGCTCCATATTTGTAAACCACCCTAAGCGTATAGTTAGAACAGCTAGGAATAAATCGTTTAGGTATCTGGCAGTTTGGGCAGTCTAGCTACTCTCCGGCGGTGCACAGCTACCGGTTGTTAAATGATGTACGCCATTTTACAGGCAGTAATTTTTTAACCAACAAGAGTCTTAGCACGAGAAATAGCTTCTTTGCCTTTTCTTACGACTTCTTCATACTCCTTCATTTTCGTTGGGTAATTTTTTTTCCATTGCTTATATTCTGCCATTTCTCGATCGAATTTTGCTTGATATTCATTGCGTTGCTTCTTCCATTTTACTATTTTTATAATAGTTAATATGGTAAATAAAATACCAACAGCCACAAATAAAATTGCAACAGAAGATAAAACAAAACCAGCAATTGATAAAATCAAAAAGAAAACAGGAAAAGCTTCTTTATAGATGTTATTATATTCAGGTTCACTACCCTCATAAGGCTCCTTATAATCATTTGCTTCATCATAAGTCTTCTCAAGAGCAACCAATTCCTGATAATTTGGCATTTCTTTATCACGTTGAAAAGTTATTTTCACGTAATGAATTTTTTCAGTTACAATTTTAGTTGTTTTTATACCAGCAGAATCGGTCCAACTATCTCCATCACGTACGGTTTTATTGAAAATTTCTTGGGGAGCCCCCAATAATTCCCATCCAAAGCTTTGCCATTTTTCAATTGTTTCCTCTACCTTATTAGGATCAATTTCAAGAAATTTTGTCTCTTTTGCCATTTGTGTCCTCCAAAAATAAACATTTACTGCCTTTTGGCATTTATAAACATCCCATACGGGTTGTTTTCACAAAACATCCTTATAGGGCATGGGCATAATCGCCCACGCCCCAAAAACGCCGCCAGCCTTAACTAGCAGTTCGGGCTTTAATAACCCACAATTGGACCGATCACATTGCTAAAGACTGTGTCCCCTCCTCCAGTGCGGCGGGATGCTCTTAAAAACCTGCCTGCCATACCAGCACCAAAGCCCGTCCCAATCTCAAGATTTTGATTGTTTGATCCGAAAACACGATTGTGTCCTATACCAATGATCGCATTACTCCAATTGTATTGCCCACCTATGGCGGAAACCTGCCAGCTAAAATTCCCTGTAAAATCGCCGTTTTGCGATGTCGCAGTGATGGTACTGCCCACTTGCGGATTACCGCTGATAGTTATCTCAGGCGACGCACAAGAGGTAAAGGCAAACCCGATTGCCACAACTAAAACGGCAATCCCAAAAAACTTAAACTTATTCATTACAAAAAACTCCTTTGCGGCGTTTAATGCCGCCGCTCGCATTTATTTTAATCTCCGTACGGAAATTATTCCCTGACAACCGTAGGCGCATTCCTCTGTTCAAAAGCAGCGTCCATGCGATCCAGCGCCCACAGCGCAGCGTTAGCATGGGGAGCCAGAGCTGCGGCTATAGTGTTGTTGGCATCGACCCTGGGCATGGTCATAATTGTCCATGCCTCAAAAGCGTTGCCATCCCGAAATGTCCGTGTGTACGGGCGTGTTCCCCTAAGGTCAGCCTCAGCCAGTGTTCTGGAAACAGTTTGCTGAAAACTGAGCATCGCTTCAGGTTCCATATCAGAGCCCGCCGCATAGTCTTCGATCATGTTCATTACCGAAGAATCTATCTGCTGGGCAATGGATACTCTGGCACGGTTCTCCGCAATCTGCCTTGCCATGTTCAAGTTCCCTGCCCTTGCGGTCCCAATGCCCACATATGCGTCATCGGGTGGGTTAGACATGACTTCCTGAATAAACGGGGGTTCGGCAGCCTCCCATTGCTGCTGCTGTTGTTGTTGTTGCTGCTGCCACTGCTCCCACTCTGGCGGCACTGAGCGGCAGGAAGCGGCGGTAAAAACCACCAACACTGCCAAGGAAACGAAGATAAAAGCTCTTTTCACAAATAACTCCTTAAAAAAATTTTTCTATGCCCATACGGGAATAGTTTTTAACTACGAGCCTTCATTACGAGAAAACTCGTAATAGTTGGCACTTTAGACTAAAATATTAGTATTGTCAAGAGTACCAATACGAGTTTTATCACATTTTTAAGGCATTAATTTTAGGGGAAATGCGGGGCGGGAGTTTGCCAATCGTGCCAAACTCCGCTATACTTACGGCAGGAGTATGCCATGACCGAAGCGACAGCATCCTACGAATACCCTCCCGGCGCGAGCCCCGCCGAAATCTGGGCGATACTGCGGGAAACCGCCGAGCTCCGGAAAGAAACAGAACGCCTCTTCAAAGAAGTTGCCGAGCAGCAGAAAGAAACCGACAAGCAGGTGAAGGAGACCTCTAAGAGAGTCGATGCTCTGTCCAAAAATGTCGGCGGCCTGAACAGGTCTTTTGGTGAACTCCTGGAAACCCTCATAGCCGCCCGCCTGTGGGAAAAGTTTTCCGCCTATCCCTACAACCTTAAGCGCGCCTACCAGCGTGTGCCCTTGTTCGACGAAAACTCTAGGGTGCTTACGGACATCGACATCCTTCTTGCGGACGGCGAATGGGTTATGGCGGTGGAAGTAAAGCGGGAATCAACCAAAAAGGACGATGTAGACCACCATATACGGCGCATGGGCCTTGCGCGGCAGTACCCTCCGGCGGAAACCGTGGGCAAGAAGCTGCTCGGGGCGTTTGCCTGCGGCGTTATTGACCCCGATGTGCGGGATTACGCCCACGCTTGCGGCTTTTTTGTCCTTGAACTAAAGGGCGAAGCGGTTGATCTTGTGCCGCCGCCCGAAGGCTTTTCGCCCCGCCAGTGGTAAACGAACAGCGGCTTCGCGGCCCCGCCCGCCTTGCCGGAAACAGCATTTTCGGCTATCATTTCGCATAGTGACTGATTTCGTTCACCTCCACGTTCATTCGGACTTTTCCCTGCAGGATGCCTCGGTTTCAGTGATGGGCTTGGCGGACAAGGCGGAAAAACTGGGGATGAAGAGCCTAGCCCTTACCGACCACGGCAATATGTTCGGGGCAATGGAATTCCTTGCCGCCTGCGAAGAAACCATCAACGAAGACGGCCAGCATCGAAAACGGGAAAACCCCATCAAGCCCATAATCGGCTGCGAGGTGTACGTTTCGCCCGGTTCCCGGTTTGAAAAAAAGGGATCGGAAAACGACAACTGGTACTATCACCTTGTTCTTTTGGCGGCGAACCGGGAAGGCTACCTTAATCTAATGAAGCTTTGCTCCTTTGCCTACACGGAAGGCTTCTACTACCGGCCCCGTGTCGACGATGAACTCCTTCGCCAGTACCGCGGCGGGCTTATCGCGCTTTCCGGCTGTGTTTCGGGGGAAATACCTGCCCTTATCCAGAGCGGGAAGCTCAAAGAGGCGCGGGAAAAAGCCTGCCATTACCGTGACCTTTTTGGAAGCGATGAAAACGGGAACCCCAACTTCTATCTGGAGATACAGGATCACGGCATTCCCGGACATGTCTTAAACGGCTCCCTTTCGCAAGGGGACATAAACAAGGCCGTTGCCCGCATTGCCTTGGACACCGGCATTCCTTTGGCGGCGACTAATGACGTGCATTACCTTGAACAGGAAGATTTTGCGGCGCACGACATACTCCTGTGCGTTGGAACCGGCAAGGTGCGGAGCGAAGAAAAACGGAAAAAATATTACGGCGACCAGTTCTACCTTAAAAGCGGGGACGAAATGGCTGCCCTTTTTTCCGAGTACCCCCAAGCCATTGCCAACACAGTACGCATTGCAGAACGCTGCGCCGCCGACATTCCCAAAGTCAAGACTCAAGATTTGCCCAAGTACCTGCCGGAGTTTGAAATCCCGGCGGGCTACGAAAATCCCGGCGATTACCTAAAAGCCCTTACGCTGGAGGGCCTTGCCAAACGGTATGCCGGGCCGCAAGAGGCCGGCGGGGAACCTTGGGCAAACATACAAAAGCGGGCGGAGTACGAACTGGACACCATCATACAGATGGGATTTACCGGCTATTTTCTTATCGTGGCGGATTTTATCAACTGGGCCAAAAAGCAGGGCATTCCCGTAGGCCCCGGACGGGGTTCCGGCGCGGGATCAATCGTGGCCTATTCGCTGCGGATAACGGACATCGATCCCCTCAAATATAAGCTCCTGTTTGAACGCTTCCTTAACCCCGAGCGTATTTCCATGCCTGACTTTGACGTAGATTTTGCCAACGAAGGCCGCGATGATGTCATAAAGTACGTTACGGAAAAATACGGACGCCAGCAGGTAGGGCAGATTATTACATTTGGAACCCTTGGGGCCAAGGCCGTAATTAAGGACGTGGCGCGGGCGTTAGGCATACCAATCCCCGAATCGGAAATGATTACAAAGCTTATCCCCAAAGACCCCAAGATAAATCTGAAAAAGGCGATGGGCGGGGAACCTAAGCTGCGGGAACTGGCGGAAAAGCCGGAGTACACTGAGCTTTTTTCCCTTGCCAAAAAGCTCGAAGGCCTTAACCGCCATTCCAGCATTCACGCCGCCGGGGTCGTTATCGGCAAGTCCAGCCTTCATGATTTCGTGCCCCTTTACCGTGATCCCAAAACCGGCGGCACAGCCACTCAGTACAGCATGAACCATCTGGAAACCTGCGGCCTTGTAAAAATGGACTTTTTGGGCCTTAAAACGCTGGACGTAATCCAGCGCACCGAAGAGCTAATACGCCTTAGAGCAGGCCCCTACTCCGGCTTTAGCGTGGAAACCGCGCCGGAAGATGACGAAGCCACCTTCAAAATGCTAGGCGAAGGAAAAAGTTTCGCCGTTTTCCAGTTTGAATCCGATGGCATGCAAAGCGTTCTGAAACGGGCAAGCCCCAGCTCTATCGAAGACCTTATCGCCCTTAATTCCCTGTACCGGCCCGGCCCTATGGATAACATCAGCCAGTTCGTTGATTCCAAAAATGGCCGGCGGGCAATAGTCTACCCCGACCCAAGCCTTGAAGAGGTTCTTAAAGAAACATACGGGGTCATTGTGTATCAGGAACAGGTTATGCGGGTGGCCCAGATTATCGCCGGGTACAACATGGGGCAGGCGGACTTGCTTCGCCGGGCAATGGGGAAAAAGAAGAAGGAAATACTGGACAAGGAAAAAATCCCCTTCCTTGAAGGGGCGGCAAAGCAGGGCTATTCCCCGGCCCGTGCCGGGGAAATCTACGACATTCTTGTTCCCTTTGCCGACTACGGTTTTAACAAGAGCCACGCCGCCGCCTACTCCGTAATAGCCTACCAGACCGCCTACCTTAAAGCCAATTTCCCCGCCGAGTTCATGGCTGCCAACCTTACCAACGAGATTAACGCCACGGACAAGGATAAACTTTCGGAATGTATCGCCGAGGCCCGCAAGATGGGCCTTGAAATTGACCCGCCTGACATTAACCGTTCCAGCAAACGTTTTACCGTGGTCGAAGGGCGCATTGTGTACGGCCTTTTAGGAATTAAAGGCTTGGGAGACGGGCCTGCGGACGAAATCGTGCGCTGCCGGCAGGAAGGCGGAGCGCCTTTCAAGGATTTTATGGACTTCCTTGACCGGGTGGACATAAAAGCCGCAGGCAAGAGCGTCATAGAACGGCTTATCCAGACCGGCGCGTTTGACCGCTTGGGCAGAACCCGCGAAACTCTTTTGGGAAACCTAGAGCGGGCGGTCGAGTATGCCCAGAATATCAAGGACGACAAGAAATTCGGGCAGGGTAGCCTTTTTGGAGATACTGGAGAAAAAGAATACCCGGACTTCGTGTTTGAAAGCTTTCCCGAAACAGGCCGGGCCGAAAAACTCAAAACCGAAAAGGAACTTATCGGCTTTTACTTTTCCGGGCATCCAATGGACGAGTACCGGGAAATCTGGCAAAAGGCGGTTAAGGTAAACTTGGGCCGCCCGGAAACCCTGAACCCCGGCACGCACATTCTTGTGGGACTGCTGAAAAACATCAAACCCATCACCACAAGCAAGGGCGAAAAAATGGCCTTTGCCACGCTAGAAGATTATAACGGCGAAATAGAGCTTACCTTTTTTTCCGGCCCTTGGAGAAAATGTCAGGACAGGGTAGAGGCCGAAAAGGTTACCATTCTTAGGGGAAAACTCGATTACCAGAAAGAAAGGGACAAGCGCGGGTTTTCGGTCGATGAATGTCTGGACGCGGACAGCGCGGAGCAGGCAATCCGGGAGGAAGAAGCCAGAGAGCGCAAGTGGGACAGGTACAACAATGTATGGAAGTACGCCAAAGAGCTTGATTTACGCTTCCCCGACCTTGGCGCTCAGGCGGATGTAAGGCCGGGAACGTACACGATTATCGGCGTCTTAAAATCTTTGCGAACCCATATTGATTCAAAAGGCAAGGAGATGGCGTTTGCGGCCATTCAGGATCAGCGTGGGGAGATGGACGTGGTGTTCTTTGCCCGTGTCTGGGAAAACTGCAAGGCGGTCGTGGCGGTGGACGAAATACTGGCCATTAAGGGAAGCATCGACCCGGCTAAAGACAAAAATCCGGCAAAGCCGTCCTTTGTGGTGTCCAGCTTACAGGAACTAAGCAAACTGGTACGGGCGGCGGCGAAAAAGGCCGAAGAATTCCCCGCGCAGCCGGAAAGCCAGCCTTCGTTCCGGGAAATCCACATACGCCTTGCCGCCCGCGCCACAGATGACGAGGCGGTTCTTTACTCCCTTAGGGATCACCTGAAACGTAACCCCGGCGCTTGTCCGGTTTTTATACATATTCCGGCGTCTTGCGGCGAAAGATCAAGGGAAACAATAATCCGCACCGCCGCTCAATTCGATGCCGGGAAAGGCCCCGCGTCCGTGGGCGCTTTGGCGGAGTGCGCCGCCGTTGCCGATGCGTGGGGAGCCCATTGACGCACGCCGGATACCGGGTAAACTAGTTTAGGAGGAACGATATGGTTCAGTTTGCGGGATTTTTAGGGACGCTTGTCAGCGTCTACATGATGATAGTGTTTTTCCGCATTATACTCACATGGTTTAGCTGGATGCGGCGCGGGCGCTTGCATGATTTCCTTGCAAGGCTGACCGACCCCTACCTTAACTGGTTTCGCCGCTTCACGTTTCTTAGGGTGGGGTTTCTTGACCTTTCGCCCGTTGCAGGCTTGGCTGTCCTTGCCCTTGCGAACCGCGTCCTTGTTAATCTGGCCCACCACCAAACAATCTCCGCCGGCATCGTTCTGGCGATGGCGCTGCAAATGGTTTGGGGGGTGGTTTCGTTTCTGCTAGGCCTCTTAATCGTTGTGTTCGCCCTGCGCCTTGTCGCCTATTTTGCAAGGGCCAATATGTACAACCCCCTTTGGCGCGCGGTAGACGCTATTTTCCAGTTCGCTTCGTTCAAAATTAACCGCCTGCTTTTTAAGGGCCGGATCGTGAATTTCGCCAATTCCATCATTATCTCCATTGCCGTCTTGGGGCTCCTTTTCCTTGGGCTGCGGTTTTTGGTGATGTTCGCTTCCGGCGTGCTGGCGGGACTGCCGATATAACTCCGCTATGTTTCTTGGGGAACTTAAAGAGCCGGTAACCCGCCTGAAAGGAGCCGGCCCCGCCACTGCCGCCAAGCTGGCCCGTCTGGGCATAAGCACGGTCGATACCCTGCTTCGCCACTATCCCCGTGACTGGGAGGACTGGAGCCGGACGGTTCCCCTGAAAGACTGGAGCCGGGGCCGGGTTTGCACGGAAGTAAAGGTGCTGGCCCATGACTGGTTCGGGGCCGCCAGAATGAGAACCCTGAAAATCTATGTCGAAGACGAAACGGCCCGTGCCTGCCTTGTCTGCTTTAACCGGCCCTTTATGGAACGCCAGCTTCCTGTCGGAACACGCTGTAGGCTTTACGGGCATTTTTATTACAAGTACGGGGATATACAGTCCACAGCCTTCGAGATTGAGCCGTCCGGCTCAGGCGGCCTTGCTGGCGGCGGCAGCGCCGGGCTTTCGGGCCGGGGATTCGGCCCCATCCGTCCGGTGTATCCCCTTACCGCCGGGCTTTCCCAGAACATCCTTCGTGATCTTGTCCGCCACGCCCTTGCCCAGTTTGGCCCCAGTCTGGAGGACGAACTTCCCGAAAGCGTTATCTGCCGGGACGGCCTTTTGCGCAAACCTGAGGCGATGCGGGCCATTCATTTCCCCGCCTCGCAGGAAGACATTGAACAGGCGAAGAAAACGCTTATGTACGAGGAGCTTTTTTATCTGGAAGTGATGATAGGAAAGCGGGCCATGCAGAGAAAGAGTGCGTCCAGCGGGCCAAGGAGCGCTGCTTCCGGCTCCCTTCTTCAACGCCGCCTTCTTGATCGCCTTCCGTTTTCCCTTACGCCCGGTCAGCAAGAAGCCATTGCCGAAATCAACGGCGACATGGACGGCCCCTTTCCTATGGCCCGGCTTCTTCAGGGCGATGTCGGTTCGGGCAAAACGCTGGTTTCCTTTCTTGCCGCCCTTAAAGCTGTCGAGGCCGGGGGACAGGCGGCGCTTATGGCTCCCACGGAGCTTTTGGCCCGGCAGCACGCCGAAACCGCCGCCCGGCTTCTTGAGCCTTTGGGGGTACGCATGGCGTTCCTTACGGGGAATCTTAAAATTTCAGGCAGGGCGCAGCTTCTTAAAGCCCTTGTTGCCGGGGAAATCGACATTGTTGCCGGAACCCACGCCCTTTTTTCCCGTGATGTGGAATACCGCAATCTTCGCCTTGCGATAATTGACGAACAGCACCGCTTTGGGGTTGTCCAGCGTCAGGCGATAATGGCGAAGGGTTCCACGCCCGGCCTTTTAATGATGAGCGCAACGCCCATTCCCCGCAGTCTTGCGCTTACCGTTTTTGGAGACCTTGACGTGTCGGTAATTCGGGATATGCCGCCGGGACGCAAGCCGGTCAGAACCCATCTTGCCAAAGCGTCAAACGAGAATGCGGTGTACGAGTTTGTGCGCCGGGGCTTGGATGCGGGGCATCAGGCATACTTTGTGTACCCGCTCATAGAAGGCGGGGACGAGAGCGACCTTAAAGACGCGGTTTCCGCCGCCCGGCGGCTTGCGGAGGAAGTGTTTCCGTCTTTTCCCTTGGCGCTTTTGCACTCCAAGGTTGATGAAGAAGAAAAACGGCGGACAATGGACGCTTTCCGGCGGGGCGAGATTAAAATCCTTGCCGCCACCAGCGTAGTAGAGGTGGGCGTTGACGTGCCAAACGCTACCTGCATGGTGGTCGAACACGCCGAGCGCTTTGGCCTTTCCGCCCTGCACCAGCTCCGGGGGCGGGTTGGCAGGGGCGATGCCCAGTCCTACTGCTTTCTGGTGTACGCCGACAGCCTTACGGAAGACGGGAAAACCCGCCTAAAGGTAATGCTGGAAAACTCGGACGGCTTTGTTATCGCCGAGGAAGATTTAAAGCTCCGGGGGCCGGGCCAAATCGCCGGCGTTGAACAGTCGGGCTACTTTAAGCTGGGCCTTGCCGACCCCGTCAGGGATATGCGGGAGCTTGCCCGCGCCCGGGATGACGCTTTTGCCATGCTAGAAGCCGACCCCGGCCTTGAACTCCCGGAAAACCGCCGTGTCGCGGAGGTTCTGGAGCTGGCCCCGCCGTTCCCCCCCGCCGCGCATGAGCCAAACATTCCCGCCAAAAGCTCCGGCAAGGGAGGATATACGTTTTAAGAATCCCGCCCAAGGAACACAGCTACGGAGCCTCGGTCTCCTTCGCCTAAGAATTTGGGCAAATGGCTTCTTAAAACGTATATCCTCCCTTGCCGGGCATTGGCCTAGAGGCTCATGCGCAGCGGGGGCATTGCTGGGGGCTCCGCAGAACACGAGCCCCCAGCATCACCGCAGGGCATTGTCGCACGGCCTTCCCGGCTACGGAGCCGGGTTCCCTGGACGGATTCTGGGCACAGTATCCTCCCCCTCCGGAAATGTTTTGCCTACTGGCTGTGGCAGCGGGCTACGCCACTAGGGGTGGGCAACACGGAAGCCGAAGTGGGCGACGTAGCGCCTAGCCGGATCGTACCCGCCACGGCTGACGGAACGGACGCCGTGATCCGAACTGATCCAGCCCCCGCCGCGGAGCACGCGGACAGACCCCGAGGACGCGCCCAATGGGTCTGTCTTGTCCACGGAGGTATACGACCCACTCCAGTCCCAGACCCATTCCAATACATTACCGCTCATGTCGTGTATCCCAAGCCGGTTAGCCTGTAAACCGCCAACTTCTCGTGTCCGGCTTCCGCTGTTACCAGAGTGCCACGCGACATCGCTAACAATATTGCTTCCAGAAAATGTGAACCCACTATCAAGCGGCCCGTCCTTCGCGGCAAACTCCCACTGAGCCTCCGTAGGCAGACGGTATCCGATAGAGCCGGGCACAATGGTAACAACGTTCCATGTCGCGTTAAAGGTTGTGGGTATGGAGCCCCAATCATCGGGGTTCGTACTGCCGCCTATGCTATACGCCGGAGTTAATCCCCTAAGTATGCTCAAACGGTTACTGAACACGATTGCGTCATACCAGCTTACCCTCTCGACAGGCAAGTTGTTCCGGTTAAGAGTCGGCGTAACGGTAGTACCACTAGAATTGTTCGTCCCCGTGAAAAAATTCGGCCACGTACCCATTACCGCATACCACTGCCCCTGTGTTACCGGATATCTGCCAATGTAAAACCCGCTCATTGTTACACGGGATATGGGGGTTGTGTTACCCCAAGCACTCGCAGTCCCTTCTTCACGACCAAGGTAAAACACCCCGCCGCCTACACGTACCACTGGGATTTGCGGTGGAGGCAAAGTACCAAGCCTTCGCTCATGCGTAAATGCCAAGATCGCGTCTCGCAAAGTTGCGGCTGCCGAATTAACCTGCGCTTGTGTGCTGGCAGTGTTACTGTAGACACTTTGAGCGGCGGCAATCGCGTTCTGGAATACCGTACGCACGGCGGTGGTAGTCCAGTGCCTGTTATTGAAAACGTCCGTGCCGTTTGCCGACTCAAACGTGTTGGTAAACATTGCTTGCGCTTCGGCTATTGCCGCCGACAAGCCGGCCCGGCTGACATGGCCTATCGGCAGCGCGCCCGGCCTTCTGGCAAGCTCAAATGTCGATATTGCATCCCGCAGGGCCGCTGCTGCCGAATTTATCTGCGCTTGCGTGCTGGCAGTGTTGTTCCGTATGCTGGTGGCCGCGGCAATGGTGTTGGCAAAGATTGTCCGTGCCGCTTGCGTTGTCCAAAACTCGCCGGCTGCTACATCGGAGCCGTTTACCGACACCACAGTCAGGTCAAGCAGAGCTTGGGCGTCGGAAAGGGCGGCGTTAAGGATGTCGGGGCTGGCATAGCCTATCGACAGCGTGCCATGCCTTCGCTCACGCTCAAACGCCAATGTTATGCCTCCTACCACCGCAGCCTCGTCGTCAATCTGCGTCTGTGTCACGGCGGGGTTACTGTAGACACTCTGGGCGGCGGTAACCGTGTTCTGGAGCGCTGCCCACGCGGCGGGGCTAGTCCAGTACCTGTGCATATGCACGTCAGCACCGCCTGCCACTGACACATCCGTGCCGGCAAGCGTTGTTTGCGCCGCTCCTATCGCCGCCCGCCCCTGTGGCGGGGGGGACTGGCATTGCCGCCGCCATCGCAGCCGGCAGCGAAAAACGCCAGAACCAAAACAACCCCGGCACACAAAACGATTTTTTTCATAAAACACCTCTTTGCAATCCCCGCTTCATTATGGCGGGCGATTACACAGGCCAAAGCCCCAAAGGACTAAAGCCCGAATAAATTACCCGCTTGCAAGCGGAAGCGCCCCAACGGGACACGATAATAAAAGGCGGCGCAAGCTGTGAGCCTGCGTTGAGCCTGTTATTCCAGAGAAAAAAAATGTCCCTTCTGTGGTGTAGTACTGAGGTGTAAATGGGAAAATGTATAGTGTCAAATACTGTAACTAACGCAATAAACGTCTGTGGAAAACTCTCTAAGTCGTTACAGGATAAGGAGTTACGTGGGGGGGGGGGAGGTAACGTGCCTCACAACAGCCGTCTGCAACGGCAATTTTACGAGCGGGGAAATTGCGTTGTCAGTTATAACGCGCATCATCAAAAGAAAGTATATCCACCTATTGGCGAAACGTCAACATTTTTGCAGGAATTTTTTCAAAAATTTTTATGCTCCCAGCACGCTTCTCACAACCTTCCCGGCTCCGCCGGGAAGGCCCCCGCCCGCTAAAACCGGTAGCGCAAAGAAACAGTTACCGAGCGTCCGCTTGCGGGGTAAAAGAGAGCTGGGCCCCCAAAGGTATCGAACACACCAAGCGTTGCGAAATTCCTGTTCAAAAGATTTCTCGCGTCAACTTGAATGGCCAATTCCCTGCCCTCTCCCGTTGTTACAGCGTAACGGGCCCGCGCGCCAAGCGAAAACCACGAGTCAAGCCTGTCGTCTCCCGCGTTTCCAATATCCGCAAGCAGGTAAGAGCCGCTTGCGTACTCGATGTACGGGCCAAAGCTCACTTCCCCGGGAAGCCGTACCGTCAGGCTTCCGTAGAACGTGTGGGCCGGAACCATAGGGATAGTGTTGCCGTTGTTTGGCCCGCCCGTAAATACGGCGTTGATAAAAGAGTAGGAGGCGGCAAGGGAAAGAAAGCCCACAGGGGTAACGTTGAAGCCAACATTCGTGCCAACGCGCCGGGTCTGGTCAAGGTTTGCCACAGCCCATGTCATGGGGTCAACGAATATTTCATCTTCAAGCTGCATAAAAAAAACATTCGCGCTAATGTCCAGCATTCCGCCAAACCTGTAGGCCGCCCCCGCCTCAAGGTTAAAGCCCCTTTCGGGCTCTAAATGGGAGTTGAACGTCATGCCCCCTCCTTGAAGGAAGTGGACATTGGAGACTAACTCGTCCGTAAAGGGATAGCGGAACAGGGTTGCGTACCGTGCGTAGAACCGCAAATCACGCACAGGGTTAAAAGCAATTCCCGCCTCATACACAAAGGCCGAAAAACTCCCCCCGTCATTCAGGTCGCCGGTTTCGGCGTCAAATGCGGTCATGTCAAAGCGGGCCCCGGTTGTAAGGTGAAGGCTGGGCAGCGGGGAAAAGCGTGCTGTGATGTAAGGCCCCGCAGTCCATTGGGAAATGGTAGAAGAGCTTTCAGTTGTTCTGCGGGATGGATCATTGAACGTATCCGCTTCAAGCCTTGTAAAAGAAAGGTCAACGCCGCCAAGAACACGAAGCGGCATGCCTGCAAGGTCGAGCGTCAGTGAGCCTTGGGGCCGGGCCTCCAGAGTATGCAGGGCGGTATCGGTGTACCAATCCCAGCCAGCCATGTCCGCCGCGATAGTTCTTCCCCGGTATGAAAGGGGCAGGTTTACTTCGACATTTTCCACCGCAAACCACTGTAAGCCAATGCCGCCGCCAAAATGCCGCTCTCTGTTTTCGTCGTCAAGGTTTGGGGAGCCCCAAGCCATCGCTTGCCGTGGGTCGTCCTCGAACTCTTCCCTTGTAAGGCCGCCGGGAAGCTGATAGGCAAGGTACGTGAAAAAAGCGTTAAGCGAAAGAGTTGCGGTATCGCCCAGGAATATCGTGGCTCTGGAGGCAATGTGGTTTACCATAGAGCCCTGCCGCTGGCGGAAGCCTTCCGTTCCGGCGCTTTCGGCAGAGAGGGAAAAACTGCCCCATGCGGCGGGCGAAAAATGGAAGAACGACATTCCGTGGGAAAAAAAACTTCCGCCACTTGCGCCGACAACGGTACGCTGTTCGCCGCCCCTTCTGGTGATGATGTTTATCACACCACCGACAGCGTGGTTGCCGTACTGGACAGAGGCGCTTCCGTCCAGTATCTCGATACGCTCAATGTCCGAAAGGGGAATGGCGTTCCAGTTTGTGCCTGCCATGTCCGGGCGGTTAATCCTGTTTCCATCCACCAGAACAAGAACCCGGCCGTGAGCGTTATCGCCAAAGCCCCGCATGGAGATTTCCTCGGAGCCCGCCCCGGCCATCGCGCCGGAAAAGCGCACCCCCACAGCCCGCCCCAGCGCCTCGGTAACGCTTGCCGCGCCAGAGGCGGCAATATCCTCTGCCGTGATAACCGTAACCTGCGCGGCAACGGTGTCCGCCGGCTCCGGGGTTCTGCCCGCGACGACTACAAGCCCGCCGGCCTCGCCAAAATCAAGGAAATCGCCTTCGTCAAAGCTTTGGGCCCACAGCGGACACAACAGACCCCCGGCAAGCAGGAAAAGAGAGAAAAACCGAAAATGAGACATGTGTTTCTCCTTCGGGCCCATTCCACGAGGCCCAAAAAAAATATGGTGCGTATACTAAAGTTCCTGGCTTTACCGGCCCTAGAGCCGTCACAGTTACGGGATAGCGGGGGATTTGCACCCCTCTTCCTTTGAAGTATACGAGGGAAAGTCTACATTGCCGCGCAAGGCGTGTCAAGCGCCCTTTTCGCTGGCGGTTAATAAAAGGCAATCTGGGCAGTTGACCTGCCCCCCTCATCCATGATACCCTAGCCCATAAATTTTATTTTCTACAAGTAAAGGATGTTTTTATGGATTCAATTTTTTCGTCTCTCGGATCTATGGCTAGGCTTATGGGCGCCCCTGCGGGGGAAGGCGGCGCAGGGGGGATGATGACCTTCCTGCCGCTGGTGGCCATTATAGCGATTTTCTATTTCCTGATTCTCCGCCCGCAGAAGAAAAGGCAGCAGGAAACCCAAAAAATGCTTTCGGCCCTTAGAAAAGGCGACCGGATTGTTACCATTGGCGGCATCCACGGGGTTATAACGAACCTTAGGGATACCACGGTTATCGTAAAAGTTGACGAAAGTGTGAAACTAGAGTTTAACCGGGCGGCCATCTCTGGTGTTATAAGTCAGGGGAGGGATGACAGAGATGATAGAAAAGACGAGGAATCAGACAACGAAGGAAGATAGAAACTATGAGTAAACGCTTTCGGTTCATCCTTATTTTAGGGATTTTAGGGCTGTGTTTTGTTTTTCTGCTGCCGTCTATCCGCTGGCATTTTTGGACGCCCCGGCAGGATCAGGCCAGGGCGCTGGCTCCACGGGAACAGTTGCGGGCCCACGCGACCGGGATGGCCTACGCGCACTTGGAAAACCTTATTTACCAAGCCCGGACTGGGGGAGATATGCCGGAGGAATTGGCCTTTATGATTCCTCAGGCACGAAGGATTTACCGGGATTCCAGACAGCCCCTTCCCGACAGGTGGGATGCCGCTTCCGTGTTGCGCGCCTTTACCCGCGAGCAGGCGTTTGGGGTGATAGAAGCCCACTACCGGGAGGAAGTTTTCGCCCTAAGGGACTTGCACAGGAACGCCGTCCAGCTTGGGCTGGACCTTTCCGGCGGCCTGAGCATCGTCCTACAGGCCGACTTGGACGCCCTTAGCGAGCGGCTGGGCCGGCCCGTCAACGATGCCGACCGGGAAGACGCTATAGAGCGGGCGCTTGACGTTCTAAACAGCCGGATTGACCGTTTCGGCCTTACCGAGCCGGTTATACGCCGGCAGGGAACGGATCAGATATACGTGGAGATTCCCGGCACTGCCGACCCTGAGCGGATCAACGACATAATTATGGGGAGGGGCAGTTTAACCTTCCATATAGTGGACGAAGAAGCCACAATGATGTTCAACAGTTTCCACGGAATCAATCCGGCTGCGGCCTTTGACGCATCGGGGGAACTGCTTAACCCCGGCATAGTGCATCCGGACGTTGTTATCCGGGGCGTTTTTGAGAGGGATCAGTACGGCATTGACGAACAGAGGCGGACTGCGGGCGTTCCGGAATTTGTGGCGATCAGAAGGGAAATCGGGCTTCACGGAGACCATATCCGCAGCGCCGAGGTAAGCCGGAACCCCGATCCCATGTCGCGTACCCCGATTGTTACCTTCACGCTCGATTCCGAAGGCGGGGAGATATTCCACAGGCTTACCTCCGCCAATGTGGGCAGGCCAATGGCTATCGTTCTGGAAGACCGGGTCAGGTCTATCGCCACAATCAGGGGGCCTATCTGGGATAACGTATCTCTGGAAGGCTTCGCGGCGGACGAGGCTCGCAATATCGCCCTTATGCTGCGTACTGCCGCTCTGCCGGTGGAACTGGAAGTGGTAAACCAGCAGAGCATCGGCGCTTCGTTGGGAGAGGACACCATTCGCCGGGGACTTAACGCCCTTCTTTTGGGGATTGCCCTAGTTCTGGCGTTTATGCTGTTGTATTACAGGGCCGCCGGTATCAATGCCGTGGTCGCCCAGCTTTTGAACTTCTACATTATGTTCAGCGTCCTTTCCGCTTTTAACTTTACGCTGACCTTGCCGGCGATTGCGGGCTTTATTCTTACCATTGGTATGGCAACGGATGCCAGCGTGATAATTTTTGAGCGTATAAAGGAAGAACTGCGCTTGGGCAAAGGCCGCAAAGCGGCGGTAGAAATGGGGTTTGACAAGGCTTTCTGGGCAATCATGGACTCTAACATCACGACCTTCATCGCGGCGTTGTTCCTTTCTCAGCTTGGAACCGGCCCAATCAGGGGCTTTGCCGTGGCGCTTGCGATTGGCGTGTTCTCGTCAGTCTTTACATCCCTTTTTGTCTCCCGGCTTATGTTTGACTTTGGCACTGATGTTCTGCGCAGTAAGAACCTTGCGATAAGCTGGTTTAATCTGCGTGGCGAAGGCCAAGCCCTAAAGGGGACAAGCTGATGAAGATTAACAGGATAATCCGCTTTTCCAGATTTTTTATACCGGCCTTTGTCCTTTCCGCCATCCTTGTGATTGTGGGCATTTCCGGCTTTGTGGCGAACAGGGGCTTTAACCTTGGCATAGATTTTCAGGCCGGGCTTTTGCAGGAGATTCAGATAGCCGCCCCCGCCTTAAGCATAACCTATGACGGGCCGGGAACCGCTGTCGCCTCTCTTGGCTGGGCAAATCTTTACGTTTCCATTACCGGCATCGGGCTGGAGGAGTTTTCCCGCACGTTTGACTTCGCTTCCTACCCCACGCAGGGCGATCTTGTCGCGGGGCTTGGGGAGATCGAGGGCATCCACGTTCTAGGAGCGGCCCCGGCCAGCACCCAGTCCGCATGGCTGCTCCAGAGCGCCCAAAGCAGCCCTTGGCTTGAAGCCGAGCGGCCCTTTGTCCTCCATTACCTTTCCCCGGACGCCGCTCCTGTTTTGATTGAAGATGTCCGCTCCAGCCTTATTCCTTTGGGAACCGTGGCGGTTCAAAACCTTGGAAGCCCGCACGAGCGGCGTTTCATGGTTCGCATGGAAGCCAGCGAAATTGACGGCGTTGGGGGAGTGCCCACCGAGACGATTATCGCCGCTCTGGAAAGCGCTTTTGGGCAGGGCTCGATTGTGGTGAACCGCTCGGATTTCGTGGGGGCCCGCTTTTCCAGAGACTTGACAGACCAAGCGGCAATACTTTTAACCCTTACCCTGCTGTTAATGCTTTTGTATATGGCTTTCCGGTTTAAACTGCAGTACGCTGTCGGCGCGATCATCGGCATTGTCTATGACGGCATTATTATCGTGGCGTTTGTGGCCCTGACCAGAATGGAGTTTAACACCATTACCATTGCGGCAATTCTTACAATCCTTGGGTATTCAACCAACAACACCATTGTTGTGTTCGACAGGATCAGGGAAAACATCCGCATTTACCCGGATGACACGTTTGTAGACGTGATAGACCGCTCCCTTACCGGAACGCTGGGCCGCACCATTATTACGACATTTACAACGATGCTGGCGGTGCTGTCTCTGTTTATTTTCGCTACCGGCGCAATGCAGGATTTTGCCCTCGCGCTCATGATTGGCATGACTTCCGGCGTGTATACGACAACGTTTATCGCCTCTGGCTTTGTGTACTACTGGGAACTCAGAAAGGCCGAAAAGGGAAGACGCAAGCTGGGCTTAGTGGCGGCAGGGGCCAAAGCCTAAAACTAAGGGCGAAGGGCAGGGTGTGGATGTACGCTCCCTGCCCATGTCGTTAAGCCATGAACGTTATTCGGGCACGGACGCTGGGTTTTTGCATGGGTGTCCGCCGGGCTGTTGAAATGGCCTTGGCGCAATCTAGTGTTCGGGGAGGGCCTGTGTACACGCTGGGCCCCCTGATTCACAACCCGGTAGTTCTTCAAAACCTTCAAGACTGCGGCATCCGGGTTCTGGAAGAAGGGGCCCCGTTGCCTGAAGATTCCACCGTAATTATCCGGGCGCACGGGGTTCCCCCTGATTTGCAAGCCGCCCTTGCCCGCCGTGCCGTGCGTGTCCTTGACGCTACCTGCCCCCACGTAAAACTAAGCCAGACCAAGGCCCGCTCTTTTGCTGAAAAAGGATACCACCTGTTCCTTGCCGGGGAGGAAAACCACGGCGAAGTTACCGGCATCCGGGGCTATGTCGAATCTGTCCCCGGCGCGCCGCCCTGTTACGTTGCCGGTAACCCCGATGATGCAGGGCGGGCGGCGGCGGAAGTTTTCCGGCTCCGGCCCGGCGCGAAAACCGCCCTTATGGGGCAGACAACCATCAGCCCCGGCGAATACCGGGCCATCGAACAGGCGCTAAAGCAGGTGTTCCCCGCCCTTGAAACAGCGGACACCATCTGCGGCGCGACGGCCCTGCGGCAACAGGCCCTGCGGGAACTCTGCGGACAGGTTGACGCGGTGATTATTGCCGGGGGCCGGGAGTCGGCGAACACCCGGCGGCTTCTGTCGCTGGCTGTGGAGTTGGGAAAGCCAGCTTGGCTTGTCCAGACGCCGCAGGAAATCCCCGCAGAGATAGGGATGTACGGAACCGCCGGGCTAAGCGCCGGGGCTTCTACTCCGGACGGCCTTATCACGGAAATTGAGGATGCCTTGAAGGCGGTTTAGGCGCGGGCGCAGACAATCCCCGCTGACCAAGCCCCCGCGCACCCCCCGCCCCCGCCTTGCGAAACCCGGCGCATCCGGGACATAATCAACGTAGCGTATGACCACAACACAGGAAGAAACCCTTTACGATTTTCTCGACAACGCCGCCGGGGCCTTTGAGCTTGACGACATCGTTTCCTTTATGCGCAGGGCCGAGCCCTCCCGCTTTAACCAGTTGGCGATGGAAACCGAAATCTTCATCAATTCCCGGAACCTCGCCTTTTCGTCAGGCAAGCGCCAGTGGATTTCCCGCCGGGGCTTTTTTGGGCCCCTCTCTTTCGTCATAAGCCCAAGCCGGCTGGAACTGGTCAACGGCATACTTGTGCCCGGACACCGCTGCGTCCCGTTTGCCAACCCGGGGCTACTGCCGCAGGAGTACTCCTTTTTCTGGCAAGGCAGCCAAGTTCCCTTTACAACAACCGAAGGCGCTCCCGAAGAGTTCTACCCCTTTTACAGCGTCTATGGGGAAGAATACGCCCCTCAGTACGTGGCGCGGGATAACGACAAAAACGAAGCCGCCTTTAACAGCGACCCCTACGATGAACCCCCGGAAGTGTCTGTTAAAACGCTGGATATGCGGAACATTTACCGGGAAGCTTCCTTTGTGCCCGGAGACCGCTTTACTGTTCGCACCCTGGACTGGAAAAAAGGGCACTTTGAACTGGGGAAATCCGGAAAGGACGACTGGAACCCCGCTGACCTTGCCGCGTGGCTAGAGGCCGCCGAGGAAGGCTTTGAGCTTTCCTTTAACGTCCTGGGGCCCGCCTCCTGCACCGAAGAACAGCTTGCCTACGCCTACTGGTACGCCCCCCCCAGAATGAGAGAAATCCCCGCCTATTCCCTGGAGGAGTTTCTGTACAAGAGAACCGAAAAGGTCGAAACCGTCCCCTACGGCATAGAAACCCGTTTTTGGCACGCCGGACGGGAAATCCCCGACCACAAAGGGCTGGACACCGGCAACGCCGCCCGCCCCGACAAAACCCCCGTAGAAGAAATACTCCACAGGCTCAAAATCCCCGCCTCCGAGTTCATTGTCCAGTCCTATGTCCGGGACTCTCTGTATCGGGAGGGCGGGGAAACGCCCCTTATCGTGGAAAGAATCGCCCCCGCCAGCATAGAACTTGACAACCGCAGCAGAAAACTGCTTGCCTGCTATGTCGAAAGCGTCTTGGAAGATTTCCGTGATTTTTACAGCCCGTTTGCCGACAAAGCGATGGGCCCCATTAGGACACGGGCGGGGGAACTGCATACCGCCGTAATAGACCTTGCCTCCCGGCTTGGCAAGGGCGACATTGACCCCTCATGGCTTCCCCGGCACACCTTCATTATCCTTTCGCAAATACAAAACCACACCGCCTACGCGCTGGAAGACATGAATACCGATGAATCCCCCCCCGATACCGAGCTTGACGCTCTGGATGGCTCCCTGGACGGCATGATAGAAACCTACGAGGACATAAAAGAACTCATTGACGAAGCGCTGGACAAGTTCCGGCGCAACAAGCTTACCATAATCCGGGCGGGGAACAATTCCGGCGCTGTTTCCGAGCGCCTGATCCAGTTGACCATAGGCGGTATTGATGTCTGGCGCAGGCTCGTTTTTGCCGAAAGCCGCACCCTTGGGGAGCTTCACTGGATCATTCAGGCCGCCTTTGGGTGGCGCGGCTCGCAAGGGTTCAAGTTCAGCGCCGAAAACATTCCGGAAAAATCCGAGCGCAACCTCTTTTCCGGCGGGATAGATTTGAATACCTCGATCAAGGAGCTTGAAGGGCAAAATGTCTTCGGACTGATCTACGAATATGGGACAATATGGAACGTGCGGATAATGATCCTTTCACGGCACGAAAGCCCGGCGCAAAAACCCGTGCGCTGCGTTGCCGGGGCCGGGGCGGCCCCGCCGGAATACATCAACGGGCCGTTGAAATTCAAGCGGGCCGTTTCCGCTTTGGAAAGCGGAAATGACATGGAGCGGCTGGGGGCCCGCAAAGAACTGGGCATGGAGTTTTCCCCCGGAGAATTCGACATGGATGCCTGTAACCGCAACCTTGCCGCAGTCCTTGCCGGGAAAATACAACCAGTATGAATGTGGTTATCCGTACAATACGGGAACACATTGCCGATGCCGGTGTCAGCTTTGTGTTTCCATCCCAAGTCGCGGCGAACCGCTGGGCACGGAAAACCTGTACCTTGGGCATCGTCCGATCCGTGGCGGAAAACCGGTTTCTCGCATGGGATCGCTTCAAGGAAGATGCGATTCGCAAGAAAGACACGCGGCGAAAGCCCGCCTCGGCCCTGGTACGCAAGCTCTTTGCCGAAGCCCTGATACGCCGTAACGCCGAAACCGCCTTTCTTACATCGGTTATCCCCGCCGAATACGCCAAAGGGGGCCGGGTTTTCGTCCCCTTTATCGCAGGCCTTCTCCCTTCCCTCGCCTACTGGGAAAAACTGATGAACGCCGCCGGACACATCCGCCGGGACACCGAGGACGAAGATTACGGGCGCGTAAAAAAGGAATACGGGGCGTTTCTGGAGCGGCACGGGTTTTTCGAGCCGTCATGGGAAGAGGCGGCAATCCGCGAAGGCGGCGGGCGGTACGTGATATTCTTCCCGGAACTCATGGAAGATTTTGCCGAGTACGACGCCATGCTCAAAGCCCCCCGGTTCATTCGGGTAACGGCGGAAAGCGTTGTGCCTTCAACCCCCGCGGGAACGGGATTTACGTTTTTCAAATCCGCCCGCAAGGAGATACGCGGCGTGGTTTGCGCCCTTCGCAGGCTTCACGAGGAAGAGGGCATGGCTTACGAGGATATGGCGGTAAGCGTTCCCGGCCTTGAAGAAATGGAACCCTGCCTGCTTGCCGAACTTTCCCTTCGCCACATTCCCTTTGTCCGGCGGGCGGGGAAGAAGCTGGCGGAAACCGGGCCGGGGCGGCTTTTCGCCCTGGTAAACGAGTGCGCCGCGTCCGGCTTTTCCTTCGACAGCCTTAAAGCCCTGCTCCTTAACGGGCACATCCCCTGGAAAGAGCGGGAAAAAAACAAGGCGCTGGTTACATTCGGCATAACGTACAACTGCGTTTCAGGCTATGCCCAGAACGGGAAGACCGTTGACATCTGGGAAGAGGCGTTTAAGGAAGGGTACATTTCAGGCGGCAGGGAATTGCGGGATTATTACCGGGGGCTGAAAAAACACGCCCATGCCTTTGCCGGATCGCCGGATTTCGCCGCCATACGAAAGAGCTATTTCGCCTTCCGCCGGGAGTTTCTTGATACGGAAAATGTTTCGCGGGAAGACAACGATGTGCTAAGCCGCTGCGTTGCCGAGCTTGGCTCCCTTATCGACCTTGAAGAATCGCTTGGCGAGCCTTCGCTGGTTCCGCCTTCGCCCTTTGGGTTTTTTCTTTCCCATCTTGGCGATGTGGAGTATGTGCGGGACAGGCAGACGCCGGGGGTGAATATTTTCAGGTGGCGGGTGGCGGCGGCGGCTCCCTTTGCCTGCCATTTTGTGCTGAACGCTTCCCAGAGCGCCGCCTCGGTGCTGTATCAGCCGGTGAAATTCCTGCGTCAGGACAAGCGCAAGGCATTGGGCCTTGAAGACCGGGACGCGAGTGGGGCGTTTTTCCTTCTGTGCGACACCGGAAATGACGATGGCTTTACAAGCCACGTGCGGATCAGCGCCGCCGCCCAGACCTTTTCCGGCTGGGCCATTGCCCACAGTTTTTTCGCGCGGGAAATGAGCCGTGGCCCCCTTTCCCAAGGCCCGGCGGACAGCGCTTGCCCTGCGGCGTTTTTGGACGACCCGTATGACGCTGAGCGCCGCTTTTGGGGGAACGCGCAAAAGCCCGGTACGGCGGCGGATCAGGCGGCGCTTACGGCGCTTTTTCCGATGCAGAAAAGCGCTTACGAACTGTGGAAAAGCGCCCTGTCCCAAAAACAGAACTATTTTTCTTTCTCCGCTACCCCGGTTCCGGCGGGCGCGAAAAACGACAGCGCCCACAGGATACGGGAACGGCTTTCGGCGGCTATTCTTGGCAATGACGGCTGCCTTGCCGTTACCGCCACCAAAGACCTTAACGTGTATTACCGTTGTACGCTTTTCTGGCTGTACTCAAGGATATTCCGGGCGGGCGAGTTTTCCCTTGAAGCGGCGCTTTTGGACGATACCTCGCTGGGGCTTCTGTACCATGTCATTCTTCAAGAGCTTTTCGCCAGAATTAAGGACGAGGACGGGGCGTTTCATTCCCGCCGTCTGGATGCGTACAAAGCGTGGGCGCTGGAAATTACCAGGGCCGCCATCAAAAAGCACCCCGCCTTTAAGGGCCCGCTCGCCGTTCCCCTTGTTTCGCCCCAAGCCGCGGGGATGGCGAAGAAAATCGCCGGACTCTTGGAACTGGAGGCTGAGTTTTTTGACGGGTACGCCGTGGCGGAACTGGAGCTAAGCGTAAGCCTTACCACGGCGGGCCTTGTGTTACGCGGGGTTATCGACCGGGTCTCGGTTTCGCCAGACGGGGAGCCGGTGATCATCGACTACAAGACGGCGTACCTTCCCAGCCAGACTGCCGTGGAGGATGTGGGGAAGCTTGCCCTGCGTGAATTCCAGATGCCCCTTTACACAAGGCTGTACGAGGAAAGCGCCGCCGTAACTGTGCGGGGAGCGTTTTTTTACAACATTGCCGGGCGCAAAATCAGGGCGGCGATGGGGGAAAGGGCCGGGGGAAGAGCCGCCGTCCCCAGCCGGGAAGAATACGGGCCCTTTCTTGACGCGGCGGGGACGCAGATTGCCGCGTTTGCCGAAAAGGTAACGGCGCTTGATTTTGTTCCAAGGGAGCGTCTAACGGCTGAATGTTTCGCCTGCGTGTATAAAACCGTGTGCAGGTCGGCGTATGTCCTTAACAGCGGCTTCGCTCCCCCGCCGCACGTGAGCATTTCCGCATAAAGCCCCGGCAGGGGAGGATAAATGTTTTAAGAATCCCGCCCAAGGAACACGGCTACGGAGCCTCGGTCTCCTTCGCCTAAGAATTTGGGCAAATGGCTTCTTAAAACATTTATCC
>WQUW01000014.1 GCA_009781915.1 Treponema sp.
GATTGAAAGGTTCATTTCTTTTCTTCCGGGAAAAGTTTTTTCAGCTTCCACTTTGTGAGCCGTTCATTAACAAAAATTCTTACCGTCTGCCGGTGTACCCCAAAATGCCGTCCAATATCCGCTTTGCTTTTCCCTTCCCGGAGCATCTTTCTGATCTTCCCTTCATGGCCAGAAAGCTTTACGTTTTTCGCCCGTCCGGGTTTGCGGCCTAATACTTGCCCTTCCGCTTTGCGTCTGGCTAAAGCTTCCTTTGTCCGCTGTGATATTAAATCCCGCTCTATTTCAGCCGATAGCCCAAACGCAAACGCCAGCACCTTGCTCTGTATATCATCGCCTAAACGGTAGTTGTCCTTCACCGTCCAAATTTTCACTCCCCGCTCCATGCACCCGGAAAGAATGGACATGATCATAAAAAACGATCTGCCAAGGCGGGACAGTTCAGAGCAGACAATAATATCCCCTTCCCTTACGTCTTTAAGCAAAACCCCTAACTGGCGTTTATCGGGCGATTTTGAGCCGCTTATTTTTTCCTCGATCCATTTTCCAATTTTGATTTTTTCAACTTTGCAAAATTTGGCAATCTCGTACCGCTGGTTTTCGACTGTTTGTTTGTCCGTGCTGACTCGTATATATCCGTAAATCACTTGTTGTATTGAGCAGAGTATTCATATCTATAAAAAAAGATAAACGCACCTGCTGCTTGCGCTTACTGCCAGTCGGGATGGCTCCAGTCAAACAGATCAAAAAAATGAGAACCAGTAAAGGGTTCCCGATCTCCCATTGTAAAACGAAAGTAATACCCGGTATTAGCCCGTGCAATTCTGGTCATTATCATATTGATCTCCATCTCATTACCGCTTTCTATTGCGGTATCCAGCGCACCTTCAAAATCACCTCTTGTAAGTTGGTGATAAAGCAGTACGGGATAATCGTCATGGGGTGCGGGAAGAAAGATTTCGCCGTTGTTGCTCCAAACGGGCATATTTTCAAGCGGGAAATTGTATTGGTTAATCAATGTCAGCATTGTAGATGACACAAATTCGATATAAGTATAGGGGGTTACCAAGTGGGGCGGGCTGGACGCAAAGGTGCGCCCCACAAGGAGGGGGTTTAGAACCCTGCCGGGCGGGTCTGGGTCTGGGTCTGGCACAGGAGAAACGCCATTACCACACCCTGCAAGCGCCAGAAAAAGGAACGGCAAAAAAGCCAACAGAAAAAGTTTCCGCATATTGTACCCCTTCGTATATAACTAACTGTGCATCTGCGATTATATACCGGGAAACCCGGTTACGCAAGTTGGATATGGTTGTTCAGGAAAAATTCCAATGCCGATCGTGAAAGATTGCGAAAGTGTAAATCGTATAAAAACTGCCTGAATAAAGAATCATTCTCGTGTATGTTTATAGTGCAACCGACTGAAGCCAGTACCATCATCACCAATATGTAGGTAACAAACTCATTATGATACTCAAAAAAAACATAGGTATTCTCATTTTCCGGTACTGTGGCTTTTACATCGGCCCGGAAAGGCTTTAACATGGCAAACCAATAAAAAAGATTGGCGATCCTTCTATGTATGTATGGGCTATGCGAGTCGATTTTAATGCCATAGTCCTCATAGCTGATAAGTTCTTTAGTGTCCTCATCCTGAATTTTGTATTTTTCCCTAAAGTGTAAAACCCGTGCGTGTAACCTTTTTTCTCCAAAAACATCGCGGGAATACCGGCACATAGCCCGGTTTAACGCAAGAGAATCATAGGTACATTCGATGGCGGATATTATATTTTTCTCAAAATACCGTTCAAAGACCGCATCAATACTCTCCAAAATAGCATCGGCTATCTCATCCCTGTTGACCAAAACAAACTTATCGTCCCTGAAAATATACTGCATCGATTCATCTTGCTGATACATATAATCTTTAAGGAGGCAACGAGCCAAATTTGCAGGCATCAGAGATTGCCCTTTTTCACTGTTCCTATCCTTTTCAAGCCAGCAACAACGCTTTCGATTATTTCTTGATTGCTCTTTTCTATTGGACTCAGCCCAAACGAGTTGCTCATATCCGGGTTTTCGATAGGCTTATCCAGCGATGTCCTTGGATAGAGCCTTTCGTCCATTAAGCTGGTTTCCCTTTTATAGTAATTTCCCATAATTACCCTCCAAATACCATATATGCACCTATATATGCGTATATATAGCATACACTCGGCAGACTAAGCGGGTCAAGTCCACCAATGGGTCAGGTTAAATGTGATCATAGGGGGTTATAAAAATCCATGCTTATTGCGTATCTTTGCCATAAAGGGGCGTGTAAACTGCGCCGAGAGCCTTTAGCGCGGCACTCGTTTTCTTTGCGGCTGGAATAATGGCTTCAATAACGGTGTCCATTTCTTTTTGGGCGCTAATTACACCCCTATCCGTTTTGACGGATTTTCGTAAAAATTTAAGCCGAGCTTCACGGTATTTTTTGAAAGCCTTATCCGATAATGAGTTAGCAGACTTTTCAGTGCTTTTTGCGTTGCCGTAGTTTTCCAAAAGCCTAAAAACCCCGGCATTTTCAGCGGCTTTATTGATAGCATCCAGCATTGATTTATCTCCTTCCGTAATACCGGGATCAGCACCGAATAAAATCGTTGTCCGGTGCTTACAAGGAAGGTGGTTTTCCGCCGCAGTACAGGTACAAGATATTGAAAATGGAGAAAATGAAACCTTAACCACATAGGGCTCAGGGGCCGAACCCTGCACAAGATACGTTAGAGGTTTGTCTTTTTTGACCATTACCCACCTACCTTTTTAGACATATACGCCTATATATGCGTATATATAGCATACACCCGGCAGACTAAGCGGGTCAAGTCCATTTACAACGCTTCAAACACCTACAAAAATAACATTCCCCTCCCGCCGTATCAGGCCGATTCTTCCCCCTTTTCAAGGCTTTCAGCCCCTACCCGAAAAGCCATCTCGTCTGCCAGCAGTTTTTTCGCATAATCGATGAGCATTTTCATGGCCTTTGGGGATAATTTTCTGGAAAGATGAAAAAGCCGCTTTTCATCCTCGGAATATTGGGCATCTTCGTTTATCATTTCGCCTATTCCGAAGCGGAACCAGTCCTCATTAACCCCAAAAGTAAGGCATATAAGGTTTACATTTTGATTGTTGATAGCAGTGCGCCCAGATTCCATGTAGGAAATTGCAACATCGGACATACCTATTTTTTTTCCGAATTCACTCTGAGTTAAATTAAGGTGCTTTCGTAAGTCTTTTAGTCTCTCTTTCATATTCATATTATCCGACATAAATTAAAAAAAATCAATGTTTTTCTAACAAATTTTGAAAAAAGACTTGACAATATTAATAAATATTGATTATAATCAAAATATGTTAGATTTATGGGGGCAAAAAATGAAGAAAACAGACCAAGAAAAAGAGCTTTTTGAGCTTTTTAGGAAAATGGAAAGCCAGAAAAGCAAGAGAGACCTTCTTTTCCACGCGGAAACGATGGTACGGGCACAAGAAGCCCTAAGAGAAGATTATGGGCTGGTAGGGCTGGATGCTCCGCTTTTTAATAGCGCAGGCGGCAAACCTGCGGCATAAAAAAGATAGCCCTAGCAAAACCATTTTTGGAGGTTAAAGAAATGAAGGGAAAAAAGGAAATAAGGGCAATGGTTGCGATACCAGTGCCGGAGTCATGCCACGATTGCCGACTGGTATTTATCCATCAACCAGATGAGGATGAAAAATTCGGCTGTGGATACCAAGGCATAGACGTTACAGACTATGGCAACCAGCGGCATCCTAATTGCCCGCTAAAAATCGTAAAGGATGGTTTTCGATGAGTATTTGCCGTCTATGTAAACGCCCGCTAAAAACCTATGTATCGCAAAAAATGGGAATAGGCCCTATATGCAATACAAAAGATAAAAAGCATAGGGAGTTTGATTTTATGCGCGCGAAAATAAAACTTTTGGAACACGCCCAAGGCAGGTATATTTTTGTTAATGACATAGGCCATAATCAGGGACGCAGCGTTACCAATGACGCGGAATACACCATCGCCCTACTCTACTCTGATTATAGTATAAATGACACCACAAGAATTTTTTACAAGGATTCCCAAGGCCGGATCGATGAAATACTTCATTGCGGCAAAAAATTCAGGGGCTTTAGTCCCGGACACAAGGGGGTTGCGATCAATGGAACGTGAAGCGATTAACAGCATACCCGGAGCCCCATGCCCGGTATATGTTGGCGGCATCCTGTACCATAGCATTTTTCAGGCCAGCGCTGGCTCCGGAATATCTACGGTTTGGATTTCAAGGCGGCTAAAGGACAGCGGCGACACCCCTGTGATTATAAGGGGAACCGCCGTAGTTAAAAGGACATGGGTACAGCAGATTGTGGCCGCAGTAATCAGCCGGGGGCGTATGGAGGGGCAAGCATGAAAACCGATGAGTCCCTTGCCCTGCACGGAATGCAAATTGCCATCGACCGCCTAACAGTAGAAATAACAAAGCAGCGCCGCGAGGCCGAAGAACAAAGGCGTTTTAAGGGCTTGCCTGAATGGGTAACCCTAGAGCAAGCCGCTCTGGTCAAAGGCGGCCCGGCCTTAAACACGTATAAGGCGCAATCTTTTTTGCGCCCATGCTGTGGACGGAATTTCCGCAGTGTGGGCGGCGGCACTGCTGGCACCGGGACGATGTGATTTTATGGGTAAGCATAACGGACAAAGAAATAAAAGAATACGCTGACAAATTCAACGTAAAAATTCCAGAAACGTATATAAGAAGGAGCGAGTAAAAATGGTAATTACTACATCATCATGGAAGGGCGGTACAGGCAAAACAACGCTTAACATTATACTGACGATAATACTGGCCCTGCGTAGAATGAAAATTCTGCTTATTGATCTTGATTCAAACTGTGCGCTTTCGCAGTGCTTTGGTTATTTAATGAAAGATGTTACTTCAATGGAATTTTTGTCCGCCTCGGACAGCTTTCAGGGGCCGTATAAATACTCGGATAACATAGACATTATTCCGGGCAATATTAAAAACGTCTTATTAAACAATATATCTGATTTTCAGCTAAAAATAAATATCAAAAAACATGGACTGCGGGACAAGTACGATTACATAATAATCGACCCTCCGGGCTATCTTGGGGCGCATACCCGCAACGCGGTGTTTGCCGCTGACGTGCTGGTAATCCCCGGTACGTGTTCCCGGATCGACTACGAGGCGACATCGCTGTATTTTTCCGAACTGGAACAATACGGACTGGATGCCGATGTATTTGTTTGCCTGAATGCCTTTAGCAGTAAAACAAACCTGCCGGGCATCCGGGAAATGTATCAGGAAAAATTTGGGGAATTTATGATACCAGAACCAGTGCCGTACATCGCTTCACTGAAAAAGCTTACAAACGATGTCCGCTACCAGCTTGCCGCTCCAGTGCGGGCACGGCTTGACGCTTATGTAGATCATATTATAGGAGGGGGCAAAAATGCCTAAAATGGAAACCGCCGGAAAAATCCGGCAAATTAGCCTAACGCAAATTGTGGAAAACGATAATGTCAGAAAGGAATACAATGGCATCGAAGAACTTGCCGCGAGTATAAAGATCAACGGCTTAATAGAACCCATTGCGGTAAAGGCTATTGGAAAAGACAATGACGGCATAGACAAGTACGAGCTTGTTGCCGGGTTCCGCCGCCGCAGGGCATTCCAGCATCTGTGCGACATGGGCGAAAACTATTCCATGATTGACATAACAATTGTAACAGGCGACAAGCTCACCCTGCAATTGGTAGAAAATTTACAACGCGCCGACTTAACCCACGTAGAAATGGAATCAGGAATACACCAATTGGCGCAGTCTTTGGGGTCAAACAAGGAAGCCGCCGCGCGTTTGGGAAAAAGCGATTATTTTATCGCGCGTAACATTACCGCCCATCGCACCAGAGAAGCGTTAAAAGACCTTGGGGTTAATACAGCGTCTTTGTCCACAACGGCACTGAACGAAATACAAAGCTTATCAGGCGAAAACCTTAAAGCGGCCGGAATAAAGCTGGTTACAGAGGGCGGCACTGCCGCTGTCGCACGGCAATTAGCGCGTGAGCATAATGAGCCGCATATCAGTCAGGAAGAACCCGGACAAACAGAAGCCGGAAACGTACAGGCGGCTGAAAGCGACAGCGACAATAGTTTTGCCAGCGCAATGCCCGATGATGATGTTACAGACGCTCCTGTGCTTCTGCCCGCTTCCCCGGAAAAGAAGCCCGAAAAGAAAAAACAGGCGCAAAAGCTAGAACCCCCTCCGCATAAAAATGTAAGCCTGAATTCGGTGCAGGTAGTTATCCAGCGTTACATAGACGGAATCAATAGTTCCAGCGCCAAAAGCGAATATGCCGATGCCGCCTATGAAATATGGGCGCTTTTGCTATCGGAGCTTGGCGGGAAGTAATGGAGAAAAAACGGAACCCGAATTTTATTTACGTTCATAGCGACACCCTTAAAATGGAACTTGCCGTAAGTAAAAAATCAGGTGATGTTTTTTCCGCTGATGGTGTTAAATACACAACGGCGGAGGTTGCGGCCCTTGCTTCCAGCGGGGCGCACATAACGCTAGCGGAGCATAAGGTCAAGAAATTATTCGGAGGGGAGATTGTAAGCCGTGAGAGACCGGAAGCAGAAAAGCACGAAACATTACAAACACAAAGCGAACTGGATATTTTCTAACGTGCTTGTAATAAAAAAGGCTGGCAATGCAGATCGATAGATACCGCCGCCGCTTATCCGAATACCTGCGCAGTAAAGGTGTTGACACATCAAAAAACCCTACATCATGCCCGAACACCGCCGCTCATAAAAACGGTGATTCAAATCCGTCATTCAGTATTAAGGAAAAAAGCAATGGCGATTCTTGCAGATGCTTTACGTGCAACATTGGCGGCGGCATTTATGACATGATAGGCTGGTTCGAAGGAATCAGCGATTTTGCCGGACAGTATAAATTCGCTCAAGATTTTTTTGGCGATCCTGTCTACACGCCGCCTGCATCTAAAACCAAAAAAAGGAGTGATTTTAAGTACAATCTGGAACAGATGAAAATACTGGAGGCGTACCTTCGCAAGAATCCAGCGTCTGAAAAAATGATCAGAAAATTTCTTGCGGATCGCGCTAACTACAGTACCGGGGGTGGAACCCATTCGGGCGATGCTGGCGCAGTATCCGATTATCCTGAAAATACCATACCGTTTTTTGTTGAGAATTTATTTTATTGGCCCGGCCTTGATATAGTCCTGAAAGATATAAGCCGTGACGCGCTGTTTAATTGCGGCATTCCGCTGGTCGGACAAAACGGAAGCCAGTCAACATGGATGCGATCCGGCGTTGTTATGAAGCTTGGGCAGGGCTATAAATTACATTTCTACGAAAAAAAATATTGTGATGGTTGCGGCAATAGCAAAAAATACCGTGAAGCCGTTACCCGCGCAGAAGCCGAACCTGAAAAACTGCTTGAATGTAAAAAATATGGAACAAAAGGCTTCTGCCACAAATGCGAAAAACGAAATTCAAAGGCCGGCCATGCGTTCCCGATGCCGGGCCAGATTGACAAAACGCTTCCGGTTGTTTTGGTTGAGGGCGAAATGGACGCCCTTGCCTGTGCCGCCGCTGGAATAAAAAACGTATTTTCTACAGGCGGCACAAGCGGCCTTACCTCTCCGTATGTTCAGGCACACCTTCTTGAAGCGCCTGAAATAATCCTGATGTTTGACGCTGACGAAAAAGGCCGCAAAGCGTCCGGAATTGACATTCTTAACGCAAGCGATGACATAAAGAGCGTTCCAAAGACAATTCTGCGAGGCGGATATACGGGGAAAATAAGGCTTGCGGAACTGCCATTGGATAACAGTGAAAAAGACCCCGATGCCTTGGTTATAGCCGGAAAAATTGGGGTAATGCAAAAAGCGATACAGGAAGCGAAGGAATATGTACCTGTAGCAAAACCCCAAAAGCAAAAAGCCCCAGCGTTTGAATTTTTCGCCGATTTAAGCTCAAAAAGATTAAGATGTCTTTTACGGAAACTTGAAAGGTCAAAACTGGATCATGATGATGTCCAGCCATTTGTAACGGCTTGCAAAAACGCCTTTAATTATGATGACACAGGCTTACTGCTTAGAGAGTGGGGAGCGACAGTAAAAGAGCTGACAAATAAAAACGATACTACACCAGCGTTTCTTTTACAGGTAGCGCATAAGTATTTAAGCCGCTATATGCAGCGGCAGATTGAAAAAGAACTTACCCCTGTAGAAGAACTTCTGCGAAGAATAAAAATCCAAGACGTAAAAATAGAGCTTGATTTTGAAGAATTGGAAATAAATGAAAATGCCCGGAATTTTGTGTTATACGGCGGTGTGCGCTCCGCCGCTTTAATGCTTGCTGATATATTCGACGGCAGAATTATTTATAACGCCGCTAAAAACGACAAGAGATTTTATTTTTTTAACGGTCATATTTGGCAGCATGAGCCGGATGTAACGGGAGTCATATACAACACGCTTCTTGCCGTAATTAAACATTTTCTGCGCGCAAACAAGGACAGCGAAGCAGACGATGAAGTCAAGAAAAAAGAAAAAATCAGGCTCATGGATGTTCTGCGAAATATTGAAAAGCGCACATACCGCGTAGAAATTCAAAACGAATTCGCAAGCCTGAAAAATGAAGGTGTTTACCATGATTCAGATAAACCTGATGACGCGCTGCACTTTGATGGCGAAGCCACAAAAGAAACGCTGACGCTATCCGATGGCGTACTTGACTTTTCCGGCAAAGAACTGGTGTTCAGGGCCGCGAAGCCGGAAGAATACAGGAGCCGTATTCTTGATTATAAAATAGATGATGTAAAAAAAGGCGGCCCGTGCGAAAAAATATGGAAGTTTATGCGCGGGAATTTCAAGAACGAAGACACACTGCAAACACTGATGTACGAACTCTGCATTATTATGTCTAGGGCATTTCACAAATACGGCGGCTTTTGGATTGGAGGCAAGAATACCGGAAAGTCTACGACAATGCAAATAATGAAAGCGATATTCAAGCATTATATTTGCGCACTTGATCCAAATGTTATTGTACCAAAAGGAAAAACCTTTGTGTCTGGAAACGGCCCAACGCCATATTTGGCAAGGCTGCCGGGACATGGAGCGGCGTTTGTAAGTGAGCCGGAAGATGGCGCTTACCTTAACGCAGGTCTCTGGAAACAACTTACCGGCGGCGACCTTGTTACCGCACGGGGCCTTAATGAAGCGCCCAAAGATTTCCGGAATACGGCGCATATTATTATTAACACAAATCACCTGCCAAAATTCGACCGCCACGATGAAGCTGTTATTGTCCGCGCTGTTGTAATACCTTTTCTGGTTTCGCACAACGCCAATGAAGAAGGAACTATGCGCCCCGAAGAATTTGTTGAATACTTAAAGCCGGAATTTCCAGCTTTTATTAAATTGCTGGCTGAATATTATGTACATTTTAAGCACAAGCTTAACGGCGTTATACCAATATCAGAAGAGTCTGAAGCTCACAAAATGGGATATATCGCGGAAGTTGAAACTGACCTTGACAGGTTTGTCAATGACTGTTTTTCTTTTGAGCCACAGTCAATCGAAGTTATAAAAAAAGCTTACGAACAATATAACGCTTACCATGAATTTGATGATACATCGAGTAAGCGTAATGACGCGCTTAGCCAGCACAAATTTACACGCATGATCATGAAGAACTACAAAGACAAAATAACAGAACAAGTTAGGCGTGTAGTGATAGATGGTGTTTCGAAACCGGCACGATGTTTCGTTGGCTTGAAGCTTCGGACACTTGAAGAAGTTGCGGATCGCTCCATTGCGAATAGCAAGGCCAGCGGTGATATTTTTAACGCGGTAAATAATCAACCGGAGCCAGACGAGGGCAAACCGTTTTGATTAAATATTTTTTGGATCAAGGAGAATAGCAATGAAAGGAATGCACAGAATGAAAACGAACAAAGACTATCAAATTGCACTTAACAGGGCACTGTCATGGTTCGATGTTGAAACACAAAAAGCGGTGAAGCTTGCACACAGAGACAATCTTGTAATAATTTTTGAAAATGACTCTGAAATAAGCGGCAAGACAACACTGGCAAGACTGCTACGAAGCTTGGGCATTGCGGCATATTCGCCAGAACAATTTAAGGTGATTAAACTTAAAAGGCAGGAACCTCTTGATGGGATGTATGTTTGCAGCGTATGTACGCGGGCTGATAATTGTCCTGATTACAACAAATCAATGTCAGTCTGCGCTAAATTTGAGTAAGGGGGCCAGCAATGAGCAGAATAATTAAGGAATGGGACTATCTCGAAAGCATATCAAGCTATAATGAAGTGGCTACGGCAATGAGAAAAACAATCGATGCCGTTAAAGGGGGAAACAATGGGTGAAATTGTAGATCGCCAGTGCCTTATTTGCGGCGGTGAGATAATTCTAAAAGCTTGCGCACATTGCGGCAGCGATGCGGAAATAGTTATATCCAGTTTAGATACAAATGGAATTAAGCTTTTTATAAAGTGCAGGTCTTGCCCCGCAGGTATCATCTCTACATTTTGTAAAGACGCTATCCTTGCATGGAATAGGAGGGACGGCAAATGAGTAGAGAAAAAGACGGCAGACCATTTGGACTACTTAGCAAAGGCGATGCTTTTCTCGTGCTGTTATTGGCTGGTTGTTACAGCCGTGCTAATGGCGACAGGAAAGCCCTTGAAAAAATAGCGCGAGAAGTAGCCGCTATCATGCGTAAGGGCAAGCGTCCAAATATCGCTAGTAAACTTTATGATTATATTCTCAAAGAATTGAAGGAGGCCCAGTAATGAAAGGCGAAATTGACAGGGATTTTTATTGTTCAGGTACTTTTTTTGGCGGTTCTGAATGGTGTAACAGCAAAAACAGAATATGCGTAGGCATTAGCGGCGATAATATCTTTTGTTCTTGTTATCATCGCAAACGGCCAACGCCGGAGCAGTATCGGACGGAGTACGGCGAGGATTACCCGGAAAGAGGGGCCGTCTACTTTATGCGTAAGGAGCCACCAGCGAACGATACATGGTATGTTGAGCGGTTGGGGCCGCCAGAGCATTTGAGTCATTGTCTTGTTGTCTGCGCTTGTACCCCTTTTGGCCCGCCGCCCGATGATTGGAGGCCGGAATGATACTTATAGCTTACGACATACAAGAAACAGCAGGCAATAAATTTTTATACCACGAATTCAGGTCTTGCTATGGCTGGATAAGTAATTGCCTTGATGATCATTACAAGGAATTTGCCAGCAAGGAAGAAGCTGAAAAATACGGCAAAGATCGTGGGGCGTTTTACGCCTATGGGTATTAACAGGGGGCCTGGATGATATCAGTAACAACAGAACGTGAAGGGTTTACTATTGGTTTTAGTGTAGGCAATCGTATAAAAATTCGATGTGGTCACGATCGGTCATTTATCATTAGAAAGCTTCCATCTGGAGGCTTTACAATTGAAGCGGCTAGAAACACCGATGAAAAGCAATTTGATTTTTTAGTAGAAAACGGGGTCAGCGTTTCGGCACTCAAGGAGGGGTCAGAATGAAAAAGGAAGCTGAAAGGAGCAGGAGTTAATGAACGAGCAGACAATTAGGGAAACGCTTTGTCTTTTGGCTGATACCTTCAGCGGGCAAGAGCTTCTCAAAATAGAGGCCGCCATGAGAACAGTTTCAATGAATCCCGGAGCCGGAATTAACGGTGAAGGCGAAACGGCCCTGATCGCTGACCCTGGACATGACGCTAAAGCATACAGAATGTTTTTTGTGTCAAAAAAGATAGAAGGACTTAGCGCGGCCTCATTGAAATACTACGCTGTTATACTGCGGCAGTTTTCGGTGTTTATACGAAAGCCGTTGCCAGCAATTGCCGCTGATGATATACGGTTTTACTTGGCTTCAAAATCCGTGTCCCCAACAACTCTGAATAACGAGCGGCGAGTATTATCATCTTTTTTCGGATGGCTTTGCAACGAGGAGTACATACCGAAAAACCCGATGCTGAAAATAAAAAGCATAAAGGAGCAGAAAAAAATAAAAGAGCCGCTGTCGGCAAGCGATATTGAGGAACTGCGGGATACTTGCAAAACATTACGGGACAAGGCCATTGTTGAAATTCTGTTAAGTACCGGGATGAGGGTCAGCGAGCTATGCAAATCCAACAAGGCTGACGTTGACTTGTCAAAAGGGGAAATACTCGTAACAGGTAAGGGCAACAAGCAACGGATATGCTATATCAACGCGGCGGCAAAAAAAAGACTTACCGATTATTTGAAAAGCAGAAACGATAATCACGAGGCCCTTTTTCTTTCGTGGAACAACAATAGGCGCTTACAGAATGGAGGCGTTGAGCTGCTTATCCGTGGTATGGGAAACAGCGCCGGTATAAAGAAAACCCATCCGCACAGGCTAAGGCGCACCGCCGCTACCATAGCGCTAAAAAGAGGGATGCCAATCGAGCAAGTGCAAATAATGCTGGGACACGAAAAGATAGACACGACCATGCGATACGCAATCACCGCCGATGAAGCGGTCAGGCACGCGCACTCTAAATATATGTAAGGGGGAAGAGAGTGAAAACAACGCTTAATGAATATTTGGGACGGTTGGGGCTGGGGTCTCCAATGAGCGACTACATGATAGACAAGGAACGGCTACCTCACGGCAATACATTAAGGCAACAAAAAAAAATGGAAAAGGAGGCAAACGCGGCAAGCCTCGATTACTGGGAAAGAAGGGCCACCGCTATAGATGAATACCGCGCGAAGGTAACGTCGGGGGAAATTACTGAAAAAAGCGCATTGGAAGTGCGGATAGAAAGAGCAAATGGACACCCTGACAATCCGAGCGTTCAGGCGGCGCGGCGAAGGCTTGAGAAAAAAGGTGTGAATTGGAAAGCCATGAGCGGGAAGGACTACCGTGCGAAGAATAATTGACGCAGATGCGCTTGAGGCATTGCGGACACTGCCGGAAGGCATCGCTGATATGTGCGTAACTTCCCCGCCTTACTATGGTTTGCGGGATTACGGTGTCGAGGGACAGATCGGGATGGAAGAAACACCGGACGCATACATTCATCGGCTGGTTGAAGTATTCCGAGAGGTGCGGCGGGTTTTGTGGGACGATGGCACACTTTGGGTAAATATCGCCGATGCTTATGCCGGCAGTGGCAAGGGATCGGCGCATTATCCAGAATCCTCGAACAAATATAAACAAGGCACAAATAAAGGGATTTTAGACCAACCGAATTTACCTAGAGGATATGTCCCTGCGGGTTGCAAACCCAAAGACCTTATCGGCATACCGTGGATGCTCGCTTTTGCTCTCCGCGCCGATGGGTGGTATCTCCGGCAGGATATAATCTGGCACAAGCCAAACCCGATGCCTGAAAGCGTAACTGACCGTTGCACCAAAGCGCATGAATACATTTTTTTGTTGAGTAAATCGGCAAACTATTACTACGACAACGAAGCTATAAAAGAGCCAGCGGCAACCCATAATAATTTAATCCGCGACAGGGACTCCAGCCGCTTAAATAATACCCCCGGAAGAAAAAGAATGGGAGGGCTGGTTAAAAATGATTATGCTGCACGCAATAAACGCAATGTGTGGACGATAGCTACAGGTTCGTGCAAAGAGGCGCATTTTGCGGTGTTCCCCGAAAGCTTGATACTTCCCTGCATATTGGCTGGGTCTAGGGTGGGCGGGATAGTACTTGATCCATTTATAGGAACCGGAACAACGGCGGTTGTGGCCATTAAAACTTTTAGAAATTATATCGGATGTGAAATAAATCCGGGATATATAAAGCTCGCTGAAAAACGAATCGCAATAGAGAAAGGACTTTGGGATGACGCGGCATTATCTTGACCTGTTTTCAGGAATTGGCGGTTTCGCCCTTGCCGCGTACTGGGCCGGGCTGCGATTTGACAGACACTATTTTTCGGAGGTTGAACCGTATGCCGTTGAACTGTATCAAAAGAGGTTCCCACAAGCTATCGCGCTTGGTGATATTAAGAATATATCGGGAAAAGATTTACCAAAAGGTGATTGGGTTTTTTCTGGCGGTTTCCCTTGCCAAGATTTATCATCTGCCAGAAACCCTATCGAAAAAATAGCTGGGCTAGAAGGAGAAAAATCAGGACTGTTTTATGAATATAAAAGGCTCATTAGCGAAGTACGACCAAGATTCGCGGTCATGGAGAACGTATCAAGGTTACTTTCATGGTTTGATGATGGAGAGGCAAGACAGGCGAATAGTAATGAAAGCGCTGGACGGCAATACTTCCAATACCAAGGTATTGGAAAATGCGCAGGTAGTCTTTCCGAGATCGGGTATGACACGGAATGGCAAATTATATCCGCTTCCGCCATTGGAGCGAGCCATAAAAGAGAAAGAGTGTGGATTATTGCCTACCCCTCTGGCGAGCGATTCAATGAGACTAAATTTCAAAAAAAAAACTTTGATAAAGAACTACAAGAAATGCGTAGAAAGGGGATTAATGAAAACCTTAGTGGAATTATTCTTGGCGAAAACCAACGAATACCCGTCGAGTATTTTCTACGAGGAAATGATGGGCTATCCGAAGCAATGGACAGAATTAAGGGCCTCGGTAACGCCATTGTCCCTCAATGCGCGGAATTGATATTTCGCCTTCCGGCGTTTGATGAATGGAGGCAGTGAGATGCAGGAAACAATAATCGGCGAATTAAATAGCGACTATGATCCAGATACATTCTTACGAATAGTGATAACTGAAGGCGGAGACATAAGCGTACGTATTTATGGAAAAGGTGAATTTGTAATATCAGGGCCGGGAGGCGGTAGTCTATTAGAGGGATCAACAAGATTAGAAGTAGTTCGAGCTTTTACGGCTATCGCCAAAGCTACAAAAAGAGAAAGAGATAGGACATGAAAATAATCCGTGTTTTCCCTCGCAGAACCAACGCCACGCCAACTGACGAATTGGCATTTGTCGGAGAACCTACAATGTTCGTACCGGAAGTAGATGAAGCGCGTATATCCGTTGCGTTCTCGTGGGATTTACCGGAAGCGGAACGGCTTGAAAAGCAGTGGCGGCATATCGCTCCTGTTAGAATAGGAGGCCCCGCCACAGGACAGCGTGGAGAAGATTTTACTCCAGGAATGTATTTGAAAAAAGGCTATGTGATAACAAGCCGGGGGTGTTATAACCGTTGTTGGTTTTGTTCCGTATGGAGCAGAGAGGGCGATGTCCGGGAACTTCCCATAACCGAAGGGTGGAACATTCTTGACGACAATCTGCTTGCTTGCTCTGACAACCACATTAAAAATGTTTTTGAAATGCTGGCGAAGCAGAAACACAGGCCCTGTTTTACAGGCGGGCTAGAAGCCGCCCGCCTTAAAAATTGGCACGTACAGGAATTGCGAAAACTAAAACCAAAAGAATTATTTTTTGCCTATGATACCCCCGGCGACAGAGACCCGTTATTTGAAGCAGGAAAAACATTGCTGAAAGGTGGGTTTTCCCGCAAGAGCCAAAACCTTCGGGCTTATGTGCTTGTTGGCTATCCGGGGGATACGTTTACGGCAGCGGAGAAACGTCTTGTGGAAACCATGAAAGCGGGGTTTATGCCAATGGCAATGCTCTACAGGGACGAAACTGGCAAGCGTGATTCCGCATGGGTGAAGTTCGCATGGCCTTGGGTTCGCCCAGCGGCAATGTCGGCAAAATATAGGACTTTCGCTTGACTGACGATCCCGATCCCGATGGTATCCGCAACATCTCCCTTATTCCTCTAGCGCCGCCAAACGCATTATGTGATATGTGGGGAAACATTAAAACAGAACCATTATGCACAGTCGAAGAACGGCACGGTGATATGTTCGCAAGAATATTCGTTTACCGGGCCGGTGACCGTTTTTACTACGGGTATCAGATAAGCATAGGAACCATAGTGAGGCAAAAAACGGCCAATTTGCAGGATCGCTCCTTTAGCTCTGTGGATTTTGCCCGTTCCGCAGCAAGTATCGACATTGAGCGGGTCTGTAATACAAATAAGAACGCGAAAAAAATATTCGCTGATTTTATCAAAATCCGCTACAAACAGGGAAGTTTATTTTAACTGGGAGCCAGTCAACCTTAAATAATGCCCGCAAACCCGCAAAGGTCAAGTAAAAGGTCAAGTGCTGTATATATCCCTATATGCCATTGACTAACTCTTTCCCATATTGTACTATCTGCATATACGCTTATATATGCGTATATGGAGCATGGGCCTAATTGTGGATCTTGTTGTCGCGGGTTCGAGACCCGTCATCCACCCTCGCGGTTTCGCGCGGCGCGCGGGCTGGCGTAAAAACCCGCCCGCCGCCCCATTCCCATTCGTTTATTTTTGGTGTATAGTAGGCGGTAATGAATAAGGCTCCCAAGAAATTTCAGGTGGATCAGCGGTTGGTGTATCCCAGTCAAGGGGTCGGGATAGTCAAATCCGTTGAGGAAAAAGTATTCAAAAACACCACGGTTCTTTATTACGTGATTTACCTTGACGTATCGGACATGACGATCATGGTTCCGGTGGACAAGGCGATGGAGCTGGGGATACGGCCCATCGTGGGCAAGGACGAGGCCCTGCGAGCGCTGGAGCTTATCGGCGAGAAGTACGAATCCATCCCGTCGGACTGGAAGCTGCGATATCAGATGAACATGGATCTTTTGAAAAAGGGGAGCATCACGGACATCGCCATGATTGTCCGCTCCCTCTACCACCGGAGCAAAGTAAAAGAACTCCCCATTCTGGAGCGAAAGCTCTACGATTCGGCCCTGAAGCTTCTGGAGGACGAGGTTTCCTGCTCCCTGCGAAAGTCCAAGGAAGAAGTGGAGACCCTGATCTTCACCCGTCTGGAAACCGAAACCGAGACCAAAGCCGGGGCGGATACCGATGCCGACACCGAAGCGGACATCGAAGCCGACACCGAGTAACGCTCTACACGCCATGCGGGCCGTACAGGGTTCCGCCGCCGCCATACTGTGCGCGGCGGGCGTATCAAGCCGGATGGGGGGCGTAAAAAAGGAATACCTGCCCCTAGGGGCGTCTTCCCTTACCGTTCTGGGCTGCGCCTTCGCCGCCTTTGCCGTCTGCGCCCGCATAGAGCGCGTTGTTATCGCCGTGCCGCCCGGTTCGGAAGAAGAAGCCCGCGCCAGCCTTCCTGAGGAACTCGCGGGGACGCAAGGCCGCCTCCTTTTTACGCCGGGCGGCCCCACCCGTCGCGCCTCCGTGCATAACGCCCTTTCCCTGCTGGAACCTTACAAACCCTCCCACGTGCTTATTCATGACGGGGCAAGACCTTGGGTAACGCCTTGCCTCATCGAAAAAATTATAGACGCCGCCGTTCAATTCGGGGCGGCGATCCCGGCGCTTACCCTTCAGGAAACCCCCAAAGAACTGGAACCGGGGGACGGGGACTATTGTGGGCCTGTGTTTATCAAGCGGCATCTGAAGCGGGCACGGCTCTGCGCCGCCCAAACCCCTCAAGGCTTCCGGTTCCCTGAAATCCTCAGCGCCCACGAAAAAGCGGCGAAAAGAGAGGCGCAGGAACACGTTGAATATACCGACGACGCCGAGGTTTGGGGGGAATTTATCGGGCAGGTCGCGGTAATACCGGGAGACCCGGCAAACAGGAAGATCACGTACCCGGGGGACATGGCTCACCCATGAATATAAGAATCGGCTTGGGAAGGGATATTCACCGTTTGGCGGCGGGCAGGCGCTTTCTGCTTGGGGGAATAGAGATTCCTTTTGAAAAAGGCCCGCTGGGACATTCCGACGGGGACGCTCTTGCCCACGCGGTAACCGACGCCCTTCTGGGAGCGGCGGGGCTTGGGGACATAGGCGAGTTCTATCCTCCACAGGAGCCGGAATGGAAAGACGCCGACTCCCTTCTACTGCTCAAGTCCGCGTGGAACAGGGCGCGGGACGAAGGCTGGGGCCTTGTGAACCTCGACTGCGTGGTAACCTGCGAAATGCCCAAAATACTGCCCTACAGGGACAGGATACGCCGCTCGCTAGCCGAGGCTCTGGAAGTAGACCCCGGCGTTGTCTTTGTCAAGGGGAAAACCGGCGAAGGATTGGGCCAAGTGGGAACCGGCGAGGCGGTGGAAGCCGTGGCTGTTTGTCTTTTGGAAAAGGTTGAATTGGAAAAGGTTGAAAAAGAAGTGAAGGAAAAAAATGAACGAAAATAGCGATACCGCCCAGCCCGGCTGGCCCGCGATCTTCGCAAGCCTTGAACGCTGGCGTGAAAAAACCCTTGCCGGGGCGGGAACGGAAGATACGGCGATAACGACGATAGCGGAAGAATACGAGGAAGGGCCCGGCAAACCGTGGGCGATACTGGTGTCCACCATTTTAAGTCTTAGAACCAAGGATGATGTTACCCGCGCGGCATCCCGGCGGCTATTGGAAAAGGCCCCCGGCCCGGCCCGGCTTCTAGCCCTTGGGGCCGAAGAAACCGCCCGCCTCGCGTATCCGGCGGGCTTTTACCGCACCAAGGCCGCAAGCCTTGTGAAAATCTCGCAACTGTTGCTGGAGCGATACGGCGGGCAAGTGCCGGCGGACATGGACGCCCTTTTAAGCCTTCCCGGCGTTGGGCGCAAAACAGCGAACCTCGTCATAACCGAAGCGTTCGGCATGTACGGCATTTGCGTGGACATTCACGTCCACCGCATCTGTAACCGCGCCGGCTGGATTCGCGCACAAGACCCGGAAAAAACCGAAACCGCGCTGCGTGAAACATTGCCCAAACAGTACTGGAAGCGGATCAACGGCCTTCTTGTCCTGTACGGTCAGAACGTCTGCCGCCCGCAAAGCCCCTTTTGCTCCCGCTGTGTTATGCCCAGCCACTGCCTGCGTGTGGGCGTGGACAGGAGCCGCTAACCCCCGCCGCGCGTGAGCCGAGCGGCGGGGCATTGCTGGGCGGGCGCTCGTGTCCGGGAAATACTCTGGTGCTAGTTCAGTATGCTTCCCTTTCTTCTTTGGAATTCCTTTGTGTAAACTCGTCTTTCTTTCATTTTCTTTGCCATTGTTGTCTCCTAAAACCTCCAGCCCACATTGACCGAAAGCCTGGGGCCGCTTACATGCATTCCCCGTACCGCCAAATTAATCAGCGGATCAATGAATATGGGGCCAAAAAAGAAAATATTTGATCGGTACCTTGGGCCTATTCCTCCGTTTATGCCCGCCGCCACTTCCATGACAAAGCCTCTTGGGTTGCCAAAATCATTCCTGACGCCGACCCTTCCGCCGTATTTCAAAAAACCTACCGGGGACTCATGCGCCGGAGCGAAAAGATCGGTAAAAACGGCGGCGTACCCTACCATCAGGCTAAAAAACACGGCATCCCTGAGCATTCCGCGGGGGTAAAACCGGCCATGCGCCTCTACCGAAACCGACCAATCTTCTCCAAAAATGCCGTAGGCGAAGCGTCCGGCGGCGCTGAGCCTCGCGGTTAATTCCCGCTCGTACTGGACGGCAGTTCCAAAGGCAAATGCTGGTTCGTGGGCATCATCGGCGCTAAAGTAATGCAGGTGGCTGATTCCGGTAAAAAACAGGCCAGCGGCTGCCGGGGCGATCTCGATGGTGATGGAATTTCTTGCCCGCCGAGCCGCCGTGCCCGAATCGTCCGCCAAAACGGCCCCGCCCAAAAGCAGTAAAAGCCCCAAAACAACCGCTGTCTTTCTTACCATCGCCTGCTCCTTGTATTTCCGTGGCCCACATCCACAGCGATGAGTCTTCCGCCAGCGGTTGTTCTGTCTAAGGTTATCTGTACAAGCCGGAATCCCGCCGCGGTAAACAACAGCAAGACTGCGCTTTCTTTCATTCTGTCTTTCCTCATAGCAATCACCTTAAAAAACATCAAGGTGATTATGCGACAATCTTTCAACATAAACAAGCCTCCTGTAACACAGGTAACACACAACAGCCCCTAGCCATTACTCCCCCTTTCGCGCTATAATTGGCCCATGCGAATACCCTTGACAAGATACGGTCTGCCCCAAGTGGCGATATACCCGATTCTCGTTCTCGCCGTGATGGTCGGCCTCTGCGTCGCGTTCGGCCCCGCCCTTTGGCTCATTCCCGTGCAGGCGGTTTTCTTCCTCATACTCGTGTGGATGCTTTCCTTCTTCCGGGACCCCAAACGAACCATAATCCCGGACGAAGCTATCCTTTACTCTCCGGCGGACGGAACCATCACCGACATTGACGAGGTGGACGACAGCGCCTTGGGAACCAGAGCCCTGCGGATAGGTATGTTTTTAAGCGTGTTCAATGTCCATGTCAACCGCGCGCCCTGCTCCGTGCGCGTAGAAAAAGTAATGTACCGGAAGGGCGCGTTCATAAACGCCATGTCCCCCGATTCAAGCCGGGTAAACGAGTCGAACGACACCCTTATGACCCGCCTTTTCGCCCCGCAAGACAAGCTCCTTGTAAGGCAGATTAGCGGAGCCATAGCCCGCCATATAGTCTGCGAGGCGCGGGAGGGCAGCGAGTACCGTCAGGGCCAGCAATTCGGGATGATTAAGTTCGGCTCCAGAGCGGAACTGTACCTGCCCGCCCCGGACGGCGAAAGAGGACGGAATTTTGAGGTGGCGGTCAAAATAGGCGATCCCGTGCGCGCGGGGCTTACCCCCCTTGTAAGATACCTTCCATGAACAACCCGTTTTTCCGCGAGGGCTCTCAGCGCAAGAGCAGGCGGCTGAAACACATTGCCTTTCTTCCATCATTTATAACCCTGATGAATGGGGCCTGCGGCTTTGTCGCCATTGTCTTTGCCAGCGACGCCCGCTTTACAATGGCGGGATACATTATCCTTCTTGCCATGATCGCCGACGTGCTGGACGGACGGGTGGCCCGCCTTACCAGAACCACATCGAGCTTCGGGGGGCAATTGGACAGCCTTTCTGACGCCATCAGCTTCGGCGTCGCTCCGGCGTTTTTGATGATCAAACTGGTCGAGTTCCATCTGGAATACCTTGGCCTTGGGGGGTTGGACTTTTCCATACACCTGGGAAGGGTGATGATAGTCGCCGCTGTCTTTTACGCGATGTGCGCCGTGGTGCGCCTTGCCAGGTTTAACGTAGAAAACGATGAGGACGAAACGGCGCACATGAACTTTTCCGGCCTGCCCTCGCCCGCCGCCGCCGGAGTTGTGGTAAGCCTTGTCATTTTCCACCAGCAAATTCTCCCTGAGGCTGTCGATGAAGCGTCAAGGATGTTTCACATCGCTACTATCACTACCCTTCCGCTTATTACCTTTTTTACCGGCATCCTGATGGTCGGACGGATTCGCTATCCCCATGTCGCCAACCAGTTGCTGCGGAGCAAAAAAAGTCCCGGCGCGCTTCTGGCGATTTTCACGACCGTGCTTTTGGTGGTGTGGAATATTCACATTGCCCTTGCGATTGGGTTTTGCGGTTTCGCGCTCTTCGGCATTTTACGCTGGCTCGTAAGCCTTTTCAGGAAGCCCGCTTCCCCGAAGACGCCACCGCCCCCGCACGACAGCCCCGGCGGAGCCAATATGTAGTCTTGCACTTTTTTCAAAAATCGCCGGTAATCTGGGCATGGATGATTTTGTAAAAGGTATGAACACGATAGGCCAGCTCTTCCCTCCTCTATCCCCGCATGTGGATTGTCCGCCCCAAGGATCTGCGTGGGCAGGGGTCGCGAATTCATTCCGCCAAGCCGGGGGCGACTTGCGCCATGCTATAAAAGAACATTCAAATGCCAAGCCAGAAAACGAGCAAACGCCTTAGAAGGGGTCTCATGGCAAGCCAGTCCCGGAATATACCGCAGCAAAACGCGCCAACCATAAATCTTAACGTAAAAACGGGCATCGTGTCCAGCGAAGAGGTGCCAGCTCGTTTTGCCATGCGACAATGCCGGGGGCTGATGCTCTTCCGCCGCGCATGAGCCAGCGGTACAATGCCCGGCAGGAGAGGATATACGGTTTAAGAAGCCATTTTGCATGGACTCTCCGCGTAGGAGACCGTGGCTCCGGAGCGGGTTCCCCATGCGGGATTCTTAAACCGTATATCCTCCCCTGCCGGAGCTTTATGCGGGAATGCTCACGCGCGGCGGGGGGCGAAGCGGGAGGCGTATTTGCGGTATACTCTGCCCATGAGCTTTTACCCCCTACGCTATCTGCCGTCGGGCCATATTTTTATCGATACCCGGGACGACTGCGACAGAGTAGTTGACACCATGCTCGCTACGGGCTACAGCGAGGAGTTCTGTCTGGCGCGGGATTTTGACGAGGGCTTTGCCGGGCGGCTTATGGAGGCGGGGTTTCTTGTTATGTCCACGGAAATCAGGGACTACGAAGAACACGAACACACCCAGCCGCCCCCGGCCCGCTTTTTCGTTCTTTTGCCCAAGCTCCATCTGGTTCGTTCCGTGTTGTTTTTCCACGAGCTGCGTATCAAAAAAAGCGTCCGCCGTTTTTTACCTTTGTATGAGTTGCGAGTGAACACGAATTTCGAGCGTATTCTGGACAAGTGCGTTGAAATTCACGGCACGGACTGGCTTACCCCGCCGCTTGTCGAAATTCTGAAAACCCTGCGCCGGAACACGGGTTCGCCCCGGCAGATAACGCGGGCCGCGCCTGTTTCTTTCGCCGTTTACCGGGACGGGGAGCTAAAGGCAGGCGAAATCGGGGTGGTGATGGGGCGGGTGTATTCCAGTTATTCGGGATACCACGAGGAAGACAACGCCGGAACGGTTCAGATGATATTGATGGTTCAGTGGCTTAAAGAGGCAGGCTTTGATTTTCTTGACATGGGGATGCCCTTGGATTATAAGACGGCGCTAGGGGCCCGTGATGTCAGCCCCGGTAAGTTTGTGGAACTGTTCCGGGCCGCCAGAGTGGGGCCGACACTTACCTAAAAATCTTCAGCCGGGGGTACTTGTGCCAGCGGCCCGAATTCTTCCCCGCCCCTTCGTCAATTATCTTGAAAAACCATGCGGCGAAATCCCCTTCGCTTCCGGTTTCGGCGGCGGTAAAGCCGAATGTCTGGAACGGCCCGCCGGACTGGGAGGCAAGGACACCTTGAGCGAAGGCCCGGAAAGACGCCGCCGCAGACGGCCCCGCAATATCCGCCGGGGCGCTCTTGTTCCCCGCGCCCGCGCCGCCGTCCAGGGCAATTTCCGGCGCTATCAGGGACAGGGAACCCGCCCCCCGGCGGCGGAAATACAGCGACAGTTCCCGGATCAGAAAAAACCATCCCTTAATGTGATCGTTTACAAGGACATCTATGTCTTCCGGCGTCAGCGTTTCGGCGGTTTTGAACACCGCCGGGGGCGAACAAATCACAATGGCGTCGCTGATCTGCCTAAGCCGGTTTTCCGCGGCCACCACCAGAGTACGGGCGGATATGGGGCTGGCCGGGTTCCATGAAAGGGGAAAAGCCCCCTTGGCGGCCCGCGCCTCAGGCGGCACTCCCCCATCAGGCAGGGGAAAGCGGTTGGGAATGTGAGCCGAAGCGAAATGCTCCACCCGCTTTAGCGCCTCGGCGGACGCGGCGGAAAAAAGGGGCGACTGGTTCCCGGCGATCAGTATACCCCGGGTCATGGCGCAAAAGTACCTTGAGGCTGACACGACTTGAACGTGCGACCTTCAGATCCGCAATCTGAAGCTCTATCCATCTGAGCTACAGCCTCCAATATTCATATACTGCGCCAATTATGCCAAAAATTTCTTAATATGTCTAGCCACAAGAAAAGCCGGGTGATATAATAACCCTGTGAGGTTTGCCATTTAACATGAACAATTCAGTGTTTCAGGGAGACATAGACCCCGAAATCGCCGCCCTGCTCGGCACGAACGCGAAGCCCAAGGCCGAGGAATCCGTCCCGGACTTTACCCACCTCTTCGGCAGGGAAGAAGGCGTCGAACCCGGCGAGGCCGACGAGCCGGATCTTACATCCGAGGGCTTTCCGCCCCTAACCAAGCGTTTGGAAGAAATCCCCCACACCACCTTGCAAGACCCGGAGTACTACAAAACAGCGCTCTCCGGGGAAGGCAACATTGCCCAGCGGGTTCACACCATCCTTCAGAAATACCTCCACGCCAGCGATCCCAAAGACAGAAGCGTGTTCCGCCAGCAGTTCATCCCCGCTTTCTGGGAGTTTCTTGTAAACGTAGCCCGCAGGTCTCCGGGAAAACTGTCCGGCCCCAAAAAGTACCTTCTGCGCTTCGGCATACTCCACCCCGCCTTTTTAAACCCCGCCGCAGTTACGCTTCTTTCGCGGGTAGTCGTGGAAAACGAGCTTAACCAGCCGGTGTACTATCTGGACGAATGGTTTAGGGCGATAGGAACCGGGGTAATCAGGAATTCCACCACCGATGAAGTGAGGGTAGCGAAAAGCAGCCACAGCATGAAACTCAGGCAGCTCCTTGAAAAAGCCAGGGGGAAACAGGATGGAGCCAAGGCCCTTCTAAGAGCCAAGGACGAAGAACGCATACGGCTCGAAAAAACCCTGGTAGAACGGGTTTCCCTGATTGCCGAGCATCACCCGGTAACCGGACTGCCGGAAATCAACAGTTGTTACAACGAAGGGCAGAAGCGGGTTTTCTCGGACGTCTATGAAATCATGAAAACGCTTCTAAAGTCGGATCAGGCCCTTAGCCTTCTTATCCGGGATTACAATCAGGCCGCCGAGGACGTGAAAACCATCAAGACAAAGATTGAGGAAGACGGGGGCGCTGTCGAGGTTGACGTAAGAGCGCTGGATACGGAATTTGAAACCGTCAAACAGATGGCGAAAATGACCATAGGCCGGCAGGGGAACCACTTTCCCATCCTGACAAAAGAATACTTTCACTGCCATCCCAATGATGTAGGCTTTCGGGAAAACGTCATTTCGATGCTGGCATGGGTCGAAAGCATAGACCCTGGAGCGTTTTGCAGAATGTACAAAAACCGGCTTAACCGCATCGTTCCCTACGTGGTGCTGGTTCCATCATACGGCGAAACCGGCTTTTGCTGGGAACCCTTCGACCGCTTTAACCGGGCCACAAGCCGCGGGCGCATCGCCATTCCCATGTACCCCAGAAGCATGCAGATCGCCATCCTGTCCGCCGTCGCCGATCTTCGCTGGCAGGTCGCCAAGGAAAAAGCGTCCTACTACTGGATGGAAGAAGGCATAACCGGAAACTACTATCAATGGTTCCAGAAAATGAGGGGCAAGGGAGACTTGAAGGAAAGTTTTATTCAGGACTACATTTTCTGGATGACCAAGGAAAGCGAGGGCACGCAAAAGCTGGACAAGGAATTGCGGGGCGTTTTTTGGCGGCACATACCGTTCGCCCAGCCCATAAAGGAAAAACTCAAAACCCGCAATTACGTGTATCAGGAACTGTACCAGCGCGATCTTAACCGGGCCATGTCGGACGGGTATTAGCCGTTTATGGCACAGGATTTTGAGGCGCTGCGCCGGGAAATGACCGCCGGGCAGTTGGAGGCGAGAAACATACAATCGCCCGCCGTTTTGGATGCCATGCGCGCCGTGCCCCGCCATCTTTTTGTCCCGGACGATATGCGAAACCACGCCTACGATGACTCGCCCCTGCCCATCGGGCTGGGGCAGACAATCTCGCAGCCTTACATCGTCGCCTTTATGACCGAGCAGCTCCAGCCTGCCCGCGGCATGAAAATCCTTGAAGTAGGAACAGGGTCAGGCTATCAGGCGGCGATCCTGGCCTTCCTTGGATGCGACGTATACACGATTGAACTACACGAAGAACTCGCGGCAAGAGCGAAAAAGGTGTTCGCCGCCCTTGGTCTTAGCGGCATAAGGGTAAAGCACGGAACCGGCTATTCAGGCTGGCCTGAGCCTTCTCCCTTCGACGCCATAATCGTTACCGCCGCTCCCGGTTATGTTCCCAAAGCCCTTGTCAGCCAGCTAAAGGACGGGGGCAGAATGATTATCCCCGTGGGGCAAACGAACTCAGTGCAATCGCTCAAACGCGTCACAAAAAAGGGCGAAAAGATTATTGAAAAAGATTTGCTTCCGGTACGGTTTGTTCCAATGGTGTCCTAGCCGTGCCACAGACAAAGAGGACATTTCTACTGGTCGTTGACATTATTTGGGAAAATAATTGACAAAATTTTATAAATAAGAATAATTATACAAGGAGATAATAATGGATTTTAATGCTATTGGGCTTTTTGTAAATAATATGGAAACCATGGTAAAATTTTATCGTGATATTGTTGGATTAAAAACAGAATGGAAAAATGGAGATTTGGCTGCTGATTTTGAAGCTGGTACATCTAGTTTTGTAATGGTTGGAAGGAATGATTTCGAAAAAATAATTTCAAAATCTCTTAGTTATCCAAATGGGTTAAATGGAACAATGGTAATGGGGTTTAACGTAAAAAATCATAAAGATGTGGATATTGAATATAAACGCCTTATGGATTTAGGTGTTGAAAGTGTTTGTCCTCCAAAAACAAATGATTGGGGGCAACGGGCTTGTTATCTGGCTGATCCAGAAGGAAATTTATTGGAAATTGGTTCTTTTGAAGAATAAAGGAAAATACTATGATAAAAAAATCAATGTTAATATGGCTATTAATTGTTCCTCTTGCGATATTAAACGGAGGATTGCGCGAAGGTATTCTTGAACCCATGATAGGGTCAAAATACGCAAATCCAATAAGCGGAATAATTTTGTGTATTCTAATTTTTATAGTATCCTTTTTGTTTATTCCACGATTAGGAAAAGGCGAAAAAGGAACATATTTAAAAATTGGTTTATTATGGGTTTTGGCAACAGTAGTTTTTGAAACTGGATTAAGTTTCTTAATGGGAATAGGATTAAATGAAATAATAAATTCATATAATATAACGACTGGAAATTTATGGCTTATTGTCGTTATATTTATTGGAATTGTTCCATTATTGATCGCAAAAATTAGGCGCAATACTCTACAATAGGCTTTATATTCTCTTTATTGGTAAAGTCCAAATTCTTCCCATAAGTTTCTATTACCAAATTATCGTCAACCGTCAAATTTTCAACAGGTTTTTTATCTATTTTTTTCTTCGCAATCCAGAATAATACCCTGTATTTTAGGCTCAACTTATAATGATTAAACCCGCCTCGAAGAAAAAATATTTTTAGCTTCTGAAAAAGCTCTTTGGGAACCGCTTTCTCTACATATCCCCTGATCCTGTTTGTAACCATTTCGTTGCTCATGTCTTCAATTCCGCAGGCATAAAAAATGAGCTTTTTACCCTTTATCAGGCTGTAATTTTTTGAAAGGATGCTTAAACCCTTTATCGCGCCGGCAAGTATTGGACTACCCAATATCAACACATCATAATTGGAAAGCATATCTGATTTGACATCATTTATCTCGTATAAAGCTCCTTTTAATTCCCCCGCAAGCCATTCAGCGTACTTTTTTGTTGTGCCGTTTTCTGAATAATACATTACTAATATTTTTTTCATAGGACAGCCTCTTTTCTTACAGTAACGCAATCCCCGCGGCCTCGCAGCCGGCTATCGTGTCCTCGTCCCACACGGAAACCTGCACCTCGCCAACATGCGCTTTTTGAAGCAGAAGCATACACACCCTTGACTGGCCGATGCCACCGCCCATCGAAAGCGGCAGTTCCCCCGCAAGCAGCATTTTATGGAACGGCAGAGTCCTGCGGTCATCGCAATTTGCCTTTGTCAACTGCTCGTCAAGCGATTTTTCATTGACACGGATGCCCATTGACGAGATTTCAACGGCGCAACCCAAGACATCGCTCCAGAGAAAAATGTCGCCGTTTAATGACCAGTCATCATAGTCCGGCGCGCGCCCGTCGTGCTTGCTGCCGGATTTCAAAACGCCGCCAATTTGCATAAGGAACGTGGTTTTGTGTTCTTTGACGTATGCATCTTCACGTTCTTTTGGCGTCAGATCCGGATACATGTCTTCAAGCTGCTGCGTTGTTATGAAGCTGACATCGCGCGAAAACCCGACGGTCAGCGCCGGGAATAACTCTTTAGTTCTGTCCGCCGTGTCACAAATAGCGCCCACAATCGCCGTAACGGTTTCCCTTAAAAGCCCCTCGTTGCGGGAGGCCTCGTCTATGACTTTTTCCCAGTCCCACTGGTCAACATAAATGGAGTGAAGGTTGTCCATAACATCATCACGGCGCACGGCGTTCATGTCGGTGTACAGGCCCTCGCCCACAGGAAAACCGTACCTGTGCAGCGCCAGCCGCTTCCACTTGGCAAGAGACTGAACAATCTGGGCGTTTGTTCCGGTTTCCCTGATGTCAAACTCGACGGGGCGTTCCACGCCGCTTAGGTTATCGTTCAGGCCCGTTTGCGAGCCGACAAAAAGCGGCGCGGAGGCCCTTTTTATGTTCAGGGCGAGGGACAAATATTCCTCGAATATCCGTTTTATTTTGCCAATGGCGATTTGGGTTTCATAGACCGAAAGAACTGAAGAGTAGCCCTCCGGCACAATCAGCTTGCTCATTAGACTTCCACCATCCCATCATATACTTTTACACAATCGCCGGTCATGTAGACCGTTTCTCCTGTGTAGTTGATAATCAAGCTGCCGCCAAGAAGCTGTACCTTGATGTCCTTGCCTTTGTCGCAGTGCCCGTTCAGAACAGCGGCAACAACAGCGGCGCAAGCGCCCGTGCCGCAGGCTTGGGTTTCGCCGCTGCCCCGCTCCCACACACGCATTTTCAGGTTGTTTCTGTCCATAACCTCAACAAACTCGGCGTTTACTCTGTCCGGAAACAGTTCGCTGGTTTCAAACTGCGGCCCTATCGCGCACAGGTCAAGCTTATCCAGATGGTCGCAGAAAACGACCGCATGGGGGTTGCCCATTGAAACACAGGTTACCGCATACTCAACGCCGCCAATTGTTACCGGCTTTGAAATTACGCTTTCGCCCGCGAGTTTGACGGGGATTTTCTCAGGCCTAAGTTCCGCGCGCCCCATGTCCACCCTGACCGATGAAACAAGGCCGTCCCTTGTGGAAAGGGAAAGTTCCCTGACGCCGGAAAGCGTTTCTATTTTCATCTCCCGTTTTTTAACGATGCCGTTATCGTAAAGATATTTCGCCACACAGCGCAGGGCGTTGCCGCCTATGCTGTCCTCGCTTCCGTCAAGATCAAATATCCGTATCTTCGCGTCGGCGATGTCTGAACGCAGCATAAGCACAACACCGTCTCCGCCTATGCCGGTGTGCCTGTTAGCCAGCGGCGCTGACAGCGACTCAGGCGAATTGATGGCAAGGTCAAAGCAGTTAATGTAAATGTGGTCATTGCTGCAACCGTGCATTTTGGTAAACGGCAACTGCACACGGCTCTTTCTCAGGTCGTTTATGTTGACGAGTTCTGTGTTTATCTCGCTGTAACCGGAAAGCAGGCTGTCCGCCAGCGCGTTTGCCGTGTCAATTGATGTCAGACAGGGAATGCCGATGGAGCAGGCTTTTCTGCGAAGCTTTACATCGTCCAGCGCGGGGTCTCTGCCTTTTTCCGAGGTAGAGATAACGTAGCTTATCTGTCCGCTTGCCAAAAGAGTTTCCGTGTTAACATTCGGGTTATCGCTTATTTTGTCTATGGGGTGAACCGTTAAGCCCTTCGCGGCAAGGAACCGGGCCGTGCCCCTTGTCCCATGTAGCGAGAATCCCATGCTGGCGAACTTCTGCGCGATGCCTGTAGCCTCGGCCTTGTCGCCTTCACGGATGGTAAGCAGTACGCCGCCGGTTTTTTTCATTTTGTATCCGGCGGCGACAAGCCCCTTATACAGCGCTTCCTCCATGTTTTTCCCAAGGGCCAAGACTTCCCCGGTGGACTTCATTTCCGGGCCCAGGTGCGTGTCCAGCCCGGCGAGCTTTTGGAAGGAAAAGACGGGAACCTTAACCGCGATATACGGCGGTATTTTCGCGATGCCCGACGAGTAGCCAAGGGCGAAAAGCGTCTGCCCCACGCTTACCTTTGTGGCAAGCTCGCACATCGGAACCCCGGTAACCTTACTGATGTAGGGAACGGTACGGGACGCGCGCGGGTTTACCTCGATAACGTAAATATCATTTTCATACAGGACGTACTGGATATTCACAAGGCCCTTGACGCTTAAGGCCATGCAGAGCTTTTGGGTAATCTCGAAAATCTCTTTCGCCAGGGCGTCGTCAATGTTCAGCGCCGGATACACGGAAATACTGTCGCCGGAATGAACGCCGGTGCGCTCGATATGTTCCATAATGCCGGGAATCAGCACGTCCGTCCCGTCGCAAATCGCGTCAACCTCGATCTCCCGCCCGCTTAAATACTTGTCAATCAGCACGGGGTTTTCCTGCTTCGAGCGCAAAATGATTTCCATGTACTCGCGGATGTCCTCCGGCGAGAACGCGATAATCATGTTTTGTCCGCCCAGCACATAGGACGGGCGCATAAGCACCGGATAGCCCAGCTTTTCTGCCGCGTCCAGCGCCTCGGCCTCGGTCATAACGCCAAAACCCTTGGGGCGCTTGATGTTGAGCTGTTCCAGCAAATTGTCAAAGCGTTCCCTGTCCTCGCTGATGTCGATACTGTCCGCCGGGGTTCCAATTATGTTGACGCCCCGTTCATGCAGTTTTTTGGTCAGCTTTATCGCCGTGCCGCCGCCGAAGGCTACGATAACGCCCACGGGTTTTTCAATTTCGATAACGCGCATTACGTCATCGATGTACAGGGGCTCAAAGTACAGCCTGTCGGCGGTGTCGAAGTCGGTTGACACCGTTTCGGGGTTGTTGTTGATAACGATAACGTCGTAGCCGAGGTTTTTCAGCGTCCACACGCAATGCACACAGGCGTAGTCAAACTCAATGCCCTGTCCTATGCGTATCGGGCCTGAGCCCAGCACAACAATTCTTTGCTTCTCGCTTTTTTCGATGAACGGCAGCGCCTCGTTTTCCGTGCCGTTTTGAATGGAGTAGAAGTACGGCGTTTTCGCCTCGAACTCCCCGCCGCAGGTATCGACCATTTTGTAGATCAGCGATTTGGGGTTGTAAAAGGAGTCCGGAGAAGCTGCGATGCGGGCAAGGCCGTGAAGGAACCACCGGTCTACTTTTGTTTTTTGGAACATCTGTTCCACGGTCGCGCCCCGCTTTATGGCTTCGTACAGTATAAAAAGGCGCTCGTCAGTTACGGTATCAAGAAGGGCGTGTATTTCATCATCGGTTTTCGAGGCAAGCCGGGGCAGGCTAAGGCTTTCAAGTCCAAGTTCCGCGCCCCGCACGGCCTTCAAAATGGCCTCTTCAAAGGTGTCGGCTATCGACATAACCTCTCCGGTCGCCTTCATCTGCGTACCCAGCTCTTTTTGGGCGTACACGAACTTGTCAAAGGGCCATTTGGGGAACTTTATCGCCACGTAGTCAAGGGCGGGTTCAAAGGCGGCGTAGGTAGTGCCGGTAACGGCGTTCATTATTTCGTCAAGGGTGTAGCCGATGGCGATTTTGGTCGCTACCTTCGCGATGGGGTATCCTGTCGCCTTGCTCGCCAGCGCCGAAGAACGGGACACACGGGGGTTTACCTCGATAATGGCGTACTCAAAGCTGTCGGGGTTTATCGCCAACTGCACGTTACAGCCGCCTTCGACACCGAGCGCCCGGATAATGTCGATTGACGCCGTGCGCAGCATCTGGTATTCCTTGTCGGCAAGGGTGATGGTTGGCGCGATAACGATGCTGTCGCCCGTGTGTACGCCCACCGGGTCAAAGTTTTCCAGCGAGCAGACGATGATCGCGTTGTCCGCCCGGTCACGCATTACCTCGAACTCGATCTCCTTCCATCCGGCGATGGATTTTTCGATAAGCACCTGATTGATTGGCGAAAGGAAAATGCCGTTGCCGGCGATCTCCCGCAACTGTGTTTCGTGGTACGCTATGCCGCCGCCGGTTCCGCCAAGCGTAAAGGCAGGGCGCACAACAACGGGATAGCCCCCAAGGTCATTCGCCGTTTTAACCGCCGTTTCCACATCCATCGCTATGGCGGAGGGAATGACCGGCTGGCCGATGCTTATCATTGTTTCTTTGAACAACAGCCTGTCCTCGGCCTTGTCGATGGTTTCAGGCGAAGAGCCTAACAGTCGCACGTTCATTTTTTCAAGGAAGCCTTCACGGGCGAGCTTCATGCTCAGCGTCAGTCCTGTTTGTCCGCCAAGCCCGGACAGAATGCCGTCGGGGCGTTCTTTTTCGATAATGCGCTTTACGGTTGTAAGCGTCAGCGGCTCGATGTAAATTATGTCCGCGATGTTTTTGTCGGTCATGATGGTGGCGGGGTTTGAATTTACAAGAACGATTTCAATGTTATCTTCACGGAGCATACGGCAGGCTTGCGTGCCGGCATAGTCGAACTCGGCGGCCTGGCCGATCACGATGGGACCGGAACCGATCACCAAAACCTTTCTGATACTTTTATCAAGTGGCATGAGCATCCATCCTTTCTATAAAGTTGTCGAACAGGAACCCCGTGTCCAGCGGGCCGCCGCAGGCTTCGGGATGAAACTGCACGGAAAAAGAAACGCCGAAATCAAAGCCTTCGCTTGAACCGTCGTTGACATTGACAAAGGAGCTGTCAGTGGCGATTACTTCGTAGCCGTGGTTCTGGCTGGTAATGTACACACGCCCTGTCCGTGTGTCCTTGACCGGCTGGTTGGTTCCCCGGTGTCCGAACTTTAACTTTTTGGTTTTATACCCTTTCGCGAGGGCCATAAGCTGGTGTCCCATGCATATGCCAAAGATGGGTACGCCGCTTTGCATAAGGGCGCGGATTGTTTCGATAATGCCGGAATTTCCGGGGTCGGCAGGGTCGCCGGGGCCGTTACTGAGCAAAATGCCGTTCGGCTTGGCTTTCAGGATTTCCTGCGCCGGGGTGTCGTGCGGGAACGTCCACACTTCGCAATCTCTGGCTATAAGGGCGTTTGTCATGCCGCTTTTTACGCCGAAATCCATGAGCGCGACCCGGCGTTTTCCCGCTCCGGCCTTTGTAACGGCGCGCTGCGAAACCGAGGCGATTGGATTTACGACAGCGTACCGCGCGGCTTCGCTGCGGTCAGCTTCCGTAGGCGCGGCGGGGGTAATTTTGCCGTTCATTACGCCGTTTTCACGGATAATTTTTGTAAGGGCGCGCGTATCAATGCCGGAAATCCCGACAATGCCGCGCTCTTTTAAAAGGGTGTCAAGAGCGCCTTCGCTTCGGAAGTTGGAAGGGTTTTCGCAGGGGCACTTTACGATATAGCCTTTGGGCCCGATGCTCGCGCTTTCAAAATCCGCGGGGATAACGCCGTAGTTGCCTATCAGGGGAAAGGTCTGTAAGACGATTTGCCCGTGATAGCTTTGATCGGTAAGGGTTTCCAGATACCCTGTCATGCCGGTGGTAAAGACAATTTCCCCTGTTACTTCACCCTGCGCGCCAAGGTATTTGCCTTCGAAAACCGTACCGTTTTCCAAAATCAAATATGCGGTTTTTGCCGTATTCATCCCGCTCCGCCTCCTGTCAATTGTATACACATACGTACATCTCCTGTTTTACAAGCGCTGAAAATCCTGCTTTGCCTTTGAGTTTGCCGCCTGCGGGGGTGAGATTGGGTCTCGCACCGTCCACTTTACGCAACACAGACCAAGAATTCCTGAGGGATAGTACCATACTAGGCGTTGTTAAGGCAAGGGATAAAACGGGAAAAAACGAAAAAAACTTCGCCCTCCCCTGCCGGGCATTGTACCGCTAGCTCACGCGCGGCGAGGGAATTTATGGGGGAAGACGCATTTATGAAGGCATTTCTGGAAACGCATAAAAGTTTTTGAAAAATTCCTGCAAGAGTGGTTGACGTTTCGCCAATAGCTGGGTATACTTTTTTTAATGGTATTCGTTGCAACTGACAACGCAATTTCTCCGTCCGTAATTCTGCCGCTTCTTGCGGCTGTTGTTGGGAACGTTACCCCCCCCCCCCCCCCCCCCCCCCCCCCCCCCCCCCTCCCCCCTCCCCCCCCCTA